>CAXMOL010000032.1:0-24689 GCA_964194935.1 uncultured Kiloniellaceae bacterium | reverse complement strand
GCAGTTGCACTGCCCAGAGCCGACCTCGATGGCGGCATGGGACTACTCGATTTGATGGTGATCGTGTCGGCTGCCAAGTCGAACGGAGAGGCGCGCCGACTGGTCGACCAGGGCGGGGTCATGATCAACAACGCCCGCGTTGACGATTCGGCTCGACGTATCGGCTCCGAAGATCTTGCGTCGGAGACGACGCTGGTCCTCCGGGTGGGCAAAAAGCGGTACTTCCTGGCACGGTTCGAATAGGAGCCGTTTTCCGTTCGCTGACTGACGACTGGCGACTGACGACTCCTCTTCGAGTTATCCACAGGATTGCCACCACGCATCGCGCGCCCACAACTACTCTCCCGGGCAAGGAGAAACATACAACCCATGCCTCGCCTGACGGCGGGCGCCCTGGTCATCGCGCTGCTGACCACCGCCTGCACCGTTGAGCCCATAGAGGATCCGGGGATTGGAGCGGGCAGCCTCACTACAACGGTCTACGCGGCCGACGGCTCGGTATTGACCGAGTGGCACGCGGGAGAAGACCGCAAGCTCGTTGCTTACGACGAGCTTCCGACGCATTTCATAAATGCCGTCGTCGCGATCGAAGACCGCCGATTCTGGATCCACAATGGCGTGGATGTCAGGGCCGTGACTCGCGCCGTCAACGCCAACCTCGAAGCGGGTGAAATAGTCCAGGGCGGATCGACGATCACCCAGCAATACGTCAAGAACGTCTTGGTCGGAGATGAAATCACCTTCGAGCGCAAGGTGTCCGAGATCGGTCTCGCCCTGCAGGTGGAGGGGACCCTGACCAAGCAAGAGATTCTCGAGCGCTACCTCAACACCATTTTCTTCGGTGAGTCGGCGTACGGAGTTGGAGCCGCCGCCCGCCGGTTCTTCGCAAAGGACGCCGCGGAACTCACGTTGTCCGAGTCGGCGCTGCTGGCAGGTCTCATCAACTCCCCCACCTCGCTGAACCCCTACGAACACCCCACAGCTGCGCTTGTTCGGCGTGACGCCGTCCTCGGGGAGATGGTTGCTCTCGGCTGGGTCGACCGTGCTGCAGCAGACGCGGCGTCCCTCGAGCCTCTCGCGATCGTGCCCCGTGGTTCGGCCGACCAAATGAGGTTCCCCTATTTCACCGACGAAGTTCGGCGCCGTCTGCTGGAGAACCCAGCACTAGGAGACACTCCAGAAGAGCGTTACGCCGCTCTCACCGGCGGCGGTCTCCAGATCTACACGACGTTGGAGCCTGAGGTCCAGATGGCGGCAGAGACCGCGGTCAATTCGGTGATTCCCGACGAAGGACCCGCGGCGGCAGTGGTTGCGATTGATCCACGTGATGGCCGAGTGCTGGCGATCGTGGGCGGCCGCGATTTCTACGACTCCTCCGATTCGATTTCCGAGTTCAACCTGGCCACCCAGGGAAGTCGCCAGCCGGGTTCTGCCTTCAAGCCCTTTGCGCTCGCCGCAGCCCTCGAAGCGGGTGTGGACATCGAGTCGACGTGGCCGGGAGGGCGGCGTGCAGTGGTCGACGGCCTCAATGGAGCCTGGGAAGTCGCCAACCACGAGGACGCCTACTACCCCGGCCTCACTCTGCGCGAGGCAACGGTCTTCTCTGTAAATGTTCCCTACGCCTACCTCATCGACCTGATCGGACCCGAGCGGGTCGTCGACGCTGCCACCTCAGCCGGGATTCGCACCGACCTGGCAGCCGTTCCGTCAGTCGTTCTCGGGACCCAGAACGTCACGGTCTTCGATATGGCGGAGGGTTACACGACATTTGCAAACAACGGCATTCACGTCGATCCCGTATTCGTCACGCACATCGAAGACGCTTCGGGCAATTTGATCTTCGAGCACTTGCCGACCTACGGCCGTGTGTTCTCCGAGGACGTGGCCCAGGAGGTCACGTCGGCATTGACCGACGCCGTCCGGCGCGGAACCGGCCAACAGGCGAAGATCGGCCGACCGGTCGCAGGAAAGACTGGGACAACCGAAGGAAACCACGACGCCTGGTTCATCGGCTACACCCCCGAGCTCGTCGCCGCCGTGTGGGTTGGTTTCCCCGAGGGGAACGTGCAAATGGTCGCACCGAACACCGAGTACACGATCACCGGCGGCACCTGGCCGGCGCGCATCTGGTCCCGGTTTGCAATCGCGGCCCTCGAGGGGGTGTCGTATTCATCGGTCAACACCGACAGCGAGGTCGAACTGGTCACCGTGAGTCTCGATACATCGACCGGCTTCTTGGCGGGGCCGCTGTGCCCACGAGCCCACGTAGTCACCGTGCAACTTCGGCCCGCAGTGGTTCCGAGCATCATCTGCCCAATCCACAATCCACAGGGACTGGTGGTCGCAGATCGCGGCACGGTCCCCGAAGTAGAGGGATACGGAGTCACCGACGCGGTGATGCTCCTCGAAGCCTCGGGGTACGACATTCGGATCTCGTGGACCGCTGAATCGCAGTACATCACCCCCGGCACCATCGTCAGTCAAAGTCCGGAATCATTCTCCACCCTGGAGGCTGGCCAGGTCGTCGCAATCGCCGTCGCAGGACCCGAACCCGGCACCTTTGTTCCCGATGTCACCGGCCGCCACCGGATCGACGCTTCCGCCCGCCTGGAGGGCTCTGGATTGACCGTGGACATCATCACACTGGAAGATCCCACGCCCGAAGAAGACGGCGCATCAAATCTGGTGTGGGCGCAGTTTCCGGCGTCCGGCGACCCGGCCAACGGCACCGTCACCATCTGGGTCGAGCCTGAAGAGCAAGCCTGAGTCCTGAGTCAGTCTCGGAAATCCCCCCCACCAACGGCCTTCGGCCGCTGACTCCCCCTCAAGGGTGTCGGGTTGCGCGATAGGACCGATGGTTCTGTTCTGAACACTCTCCCCTTTGGGGGGAGTCAGCGAGCAAAGCGAGCTGGTGGGGGGTGCCCGGTGTTCGTCTCTATCGGGCCAACACGTCTTGTAGGTCAGTTCGCCGAGTCAGTGTGTGTCCGATCCGCAGCCCGACTACCGCGACTTGGTGAGACCCCCCACCAATCGGCCTGCGGCCGATTGACTCCCCCCAGAGGGGAGAGTGATCCAATCAACCGTCGGTCGCTAAACGCGACAGATCACCCTTGAGGGGGGATTGGTTTCGCCAATGACTATTTCGTCGGCCTAAGAACAAACCGCCACGGCGTTTCGACCGCCTTCGTGATACCGATCCGGGGGCCCGCGCCGACACTTCCCGCGATTGGTTCGCCCGAGATCGTCACCGGACCATCAAACACGGTGGCGCCGTTTTGATCTCCGCTGACTCCAAGTGCCTGGCACAATTTGCCGGGGCCGTCGGTGAGATTGGTACTTCTCCCCCGCCGGGCCTCCATCACTTCGACTCCGGCCACTGCCAGCCCACCGCGCAACAACACGGCACGCGCTGAACCCTCGGCTCCGCACACGACATTCATGCACCAGTGGATCCCGTAGGAGCGATACACGTACAGCCCTCCCGGCGGACCGAACATCACCCGGTTACGGGGCGTCGGACCCTTAAAGGCGTGGCTCGCTGGGTCGTCCTCCCCCGCGTACGCCTCCACCTCAGTGACGATCACACTTGCTGTGGTCCCACCGATTGTCGAAGTGAGGCGCCGCCCCAGAAGGCCGGTGGCCGCATCGACCACCGGGCCTGCAAGCAGATCGGCGAGCTTCACTCCGCCGTGAGATGCAACAGGATCGCCTTGAAGGCGTGCAGCCGATTCTCGGCTTGATCGAACACTCGGCTGCGCGAATGCTCGATGACACCGGCAGTGACCTCTTCGCCGCGATGAGCCGGCAGACAATGCATAAAGATCGCGTCGTCGCCGGCGGCCTCGAACAGCTCCTCCGTCACTCGAAAGGGCTCGAAGCGGCGGCGCCGTTCCTCGGCCTCGGTCTCGCTGCCCATCGACGTCCAGACATCGGTGTAAACGGCATCCGCACCGGCGACCGCTGCATACGGGTCGTCGGTGACAGTGATCTGCGCTCCGTCGACAGCACCGTCTCGCGCTCTCTCCACCACCGTATCGCTTGGGCCGTATCCAGTAGGAGCGGCGACCGTCACACTGGCTCCAACCGCGCTAGCGGCCAGCATCAGCGAGTGCGCCACGTTGTTGCCGTCGCCCACATAGGCGATCGACGCACCTTTGAGCGGCCTGTGTTCAACGACGGTCAACAGATCCGCAATCGCCTGGCAGGGGTGTTCCAGATCCGACAACAGATTGATCACCGGCGCCTCGGCGTGTTCCGCCATCAGCTCCAGGTTGTGGTGGTCGAATACCCGAAAGGCCAGCACGTCGAGGTAGCGCTCAAGAACCCGTGCAACGTCTTGCGGCGCTTCCCTGGTGCCGAGGCCTACTTCGTCGTTCTTGAGTACGACCGGTTGGGCACCAAGCTCGGCAGTACCCACCTCACACGACACCCGCGTTCGCGTCGAGGGCTTCTCGAAAAAGAGACCGACTCGCAGGCCTTCCCGGCTACCCGCCACCGACGACGGATCCGCCTTGAGTTTGGCGGCGAGATCGACAACCGAAGCAACGCCATCGTTTCCTATATCCAACACACCTACGAGGTCCACGCTCAGCCTCCTCTCAGGCTTCCGCCGAGTTCATCACGAACCCGGCCGGTGATCAGGTCTCGAATCGGGACCAATTCGTCATCGGTAAGGGTGCGGTCCGCATTGCGCATCGTGAGTCGAACCGCGACGCTCTTGCGTCCCTCAGCCAGCGGGGATCCCCGGAAGACGTCAAACACGGCGAGACGCTCGAGATCCTCCCCGGCGCCACCGTTCACCACGGCCAGCAGTTCGGCAACGGACAAATCGTCAGGTACGTCGAAGGCCAAATCGAATACCACGGGCGGATAGGGACTGGGAGGCACAAAGGGGATCGCCGCAGGAGGGATGAGAGCTGCCAGGTCGAATTCACCTACAACAACTCTTCCAGGCAGATCCCAAGTGGCAGCCACGGCTGGATCGAGCTCGCCGACGACCCCCAGCTGGAAGTCGCCTGACATGACAAGGCCACTGCGCCCGGGATGAAGACCGGCTACGGGCTGCTGGACAATTGAACCTTCGATTCCGAGGGCTCCTAGGAGCACCTCCACGGCACCGATCGCGTCCTCGACCGCGTAGTACCCAGCGTCTTCCAGAGCTGAACCCGATCTGGATCCGGTAGCAACAAACGCCATGTGTTTGGGCTGATCCGGCAGGTCACCGTCACCACGGAGAAAGACAGAACCCATCTCGAAGAGTGCAGCATCGGGACGGTTGCGCTGCGAGCTGCGTCGCAGCCCGGCGAGCAACCCCGGCAACAGCGTTGTTCGAAGGTACTCCTGTTCCTCGTTCAGCGGATTTCTGATCCGGACCGGTGCCAGTCTCGGGTCATCAGCGTCCAGTTGAAGCGCCTCGATCTCTCCTAGGCCAAGAAAGTCGAACGACAGTATTTCGTAGAATCCGGACCCCACCATTACCGCGCGGACGGCGCGGGCTGCCGTCTGTTCGGCGGTCAACCCACCTCCACCACCGATCACCAGTCGGCTTGGAATCTCGTTGTATCCGTGGATACGGACGATTTCTTCGACTACGTCGGCGGCCCGCGTGACGTCGGGTCGATAGCTCGGCACGGTTACCCGCATCGGGTTGGAACCTCTCACCTCGAACCCAAGCCGCTGCAGATAATCGGTCTGCTGGGCAACATCCAGATCGATGCCGAGCAGCCGCTCGGCCTCATGGTCCGGCAGATCAACGACCGGCGGCTCGAACGGTTTGGGATACTCGTCGACAAACCCGCCGACAACGGTGCCACCACCCAGCTCGGCCGTCAGCATGGCTGCCCGGGCTGAGGCGATTGGAGGCAGCTCAGGATCGACCCCTCGCTCGAACCTGGATACGGCCTCGGTCCGCAAGGCATGTCGCTTACCGCTCAACAGCACCCTGGTCGGCTCGAAGTGGGCTACCTCGATGAGCGCACGGGTGGTGCTATCCGAGACCTCTGAGTCTCCTCCGCCCATGATCCCGGCAAGGCCCAACGCTTCGGTGACACCGGCGATCACGAGGTCATCGGATGTGAGCGTCCGCTCAACACCGTCGAGAGTTGTAAGCCGCTCGCCTTCGTTCGCAAGCCGCACCACGATCGTCTCCTCGGCAATCCGGTCGAGGTCGAATGCGTGAAGCGGTTGTCCGAACTCCAGCATCACATAGTTGGAGACGTCGACAACATTGCTGATGGAGCGCACCCCTACATCGCGCAGCCGTAGTCGCATCCACAACGGCGACGGCGCCACGGTGACGCCCGTTACCTCACGCGCAGTAAACCGTGGGCACCGATCCGGCTCTTCAATCCGCACCACCGCATTGGTAGAGCCGACTTCCTCGAACTCGATCTCAGGGGTGGTCACGGCAATGTCGTAGTGGGCAGCAAGGTCGCGGGCAATGCCGTGGATGGACATCGCATCGGGACGGTTCGGAGTTATCGAGAGGTCGAAGATCGCGTCGGGATAAGGCAGCGTCGCGGCAAAGTCGGCCCCCGGCTCGGCGTAGCCATCTTCAAGCACCAGGATTCCGCCGGCTTCGTCGCCGAGGCCCATCTCGACCTCGGAACAGATCATCCCCGGCGACATGACACCGCGAATCTCCTTCTCCCCTACCTCGAAACCACCCGGAAGCATGGCTCCCACAGTGGCGTAGGCGACGGTGGCGCCGGCCTCGAAGTTCCAGGCCCCACAGACGACCTCTACCGGCCCGGCGCCGGCGTCGAGCTTGGCGATTCGCACCTTGTCTGCATTGGGATGCTTGCCTACCTCGAGCACTTTGGCGACCACTACGCCTGTGAAGCCTGCCTCGATGCGCTCGATTCCCTCGACGTCCAAGCCGAGGTTCGACATGACCTCGTCGAGTTCGGAGAGATCGTCGGTCGGTAGATCGACGTACTCCTGAATCCACCGCAGCGAGGCCTTCATCGGTACTGCTCCAGGACCCGCATATCGGCATCGAAGAAGTAACGCAGTTCGGGCACGTCGTATCGGATCATGGCCAGCCGGTCGATACCCACCCCGAAGGCAAACCCCGATACCTGCGATGGGTCGTAGCCTGCCGTCTCCAATACGAACGGGTCGACGACGCCGCAGCCGAGCAGCTCGATCCAACCGGTTCCGCCACAGGTTCGACAACCGGAACCGCCGCAGACGTGGCACGAAGTATGCATCTCGGCTGACGGCTCGGTAAATGGGAAGAAGTTGGGGATGAACCTCTGCGTGGCGCCGGGACCAAAGAACTGCTCGATGAAGTACGACAGAGTGCCTCTGAGGTCGGCGAACGTGATGTTGTCATCCACGGCGAGTCCCTCCATCTGGTGGAACACCGGGGTGTGGGTGGCGTCGACGGCGTCGCGCCGGTACACCCGACCGGGGACCACGATGTAGACCGGCGGGTCGTGGGACTCCATCCACCTCGCCTGAACCGGCGAGGTCTGGGTCCGGAGCAGAACGCCCTCCGGGTCGTCTCCGTACTCCACATACAGAGTGTCGGATTCGAGTCTGGCCGGGTGAGTAGCGGGAGTGTTCAGGGCATCGAAGTTGTAGAAGGCCGTTTCAACTTCGGGTCCCGATGCCACCGTGTACCCGATCGAGGTAAAGATGTCGACAACCTCCTCCCACACCTGCATGACGAGGTGGGCCGCACCGCGAAGGGGTCGCCGACCCGGGAGCGTCATGTCGTAACGATCGGCCGCAAGCTGTTCGGCGCGCTCGGCAGTACTCAGAACAGTGCGGCGGGTAGCGACAGCGGCCTCAATGGCCTCGGCGATTTCGCTGATGGCCTTGCCGAGTTTGCGTCGTTCCTCGGGGTCGACATCGCGCAGGCCTCGCCGGCTCGCTGATATCAGAGACTCCGGACCGAGCGCTTCGGCCGCTATCCGGTCGACTGACTCGACCGTGTCGGCAGCCGCTAGATCGGCGGACGCACGCGCCTGGAGGTCGGTGAGTTCTTCGAGGGAGGCCATGACTAGCGGAGGTTAGAGGATGCGCCGGTCGCCGCAGAGTCGATGGCCGTGGCCCACGCCGCAAACCACACCGGCGCTGCGACCTCTCAACCCGTCTCGCTTTCGGTCACTCCTAGATACGCCACGATCGCACCAGCCACGGCGGCGTTCAGACTCTCCCCACCGCCCGGCATCGGAACACTGACAAGCCGATCACACCGCTCCAGGACCTCCGGAGGGAGACCGTGAGCCTCGCTCCCAACCACGATGGCCGTCCCGGCTGTAACGCCTCCGGCAGCCTCACCGCCGCGAGGGACCGTTCCTACCACCTGGCGTTCTCCCAGATCCGCAATCGAGGAGATAAGCCCTACAGAGGTCTGGAAATGACCGCCGGCAGCGCTACGGAGGACCTTCGGCGACCACGGGTCGGCGCTTCCCGGGCCAGAGACGTACCCGTACCCGAACACCGCCGCCGTTCGCAGCAGCGTCCCGCAATTCCCCGGGTCGGAAACTGCCCACGTCACGAGCACTTTTCGCTCCACCGGGACCTGCGACTCGGGGATATCGATGATCGCTACCGGTCCGCGGGGGTTCTCGGTTCCGGAGACCCGCTGCAGCACATGGTCTGTCACGAGGTGAAAGGCGGCACCTGTCTCAAGGGCCAAAGATCGTCCCTCTTCAGAGACGGCAAAGATCTCGCTGACACCGGCACCGGCAGCAACGGCTTCGGCGACAACATCCGGACCCTCGATGAGGGTCTGCGATTCGGTGCGGCGGTGCCGGGCGCGATGGAGACGGACGGCCGCGAGCACGGAGGGGTTCTTCGTTGAAGAAATCGACTCTTCAACCGACATGAGCTTCGCAGACGTCGCTCCGCAGGTCAGCCGCCGCTTTGGCCGGTTTTCAGCTCTGCAGCCTGCCCGACCCAGTCGTCTTTGGTGATCCGATCCTTGAACTTGGTAAGGGCTGCGGTCACCAGCGCCACGTCATTGGTGTCGAAAGCAGCGATCTGCTCGAAGGTCTTGACGTTCAACTCGTCGAGCATCCCGGCGAGTACCGGACCCACACCCTTGATCTGGGTGAGGTCGTCACCTTCGGCATCGGCCAGGGCCGCAAAGCGCTCCGTTAGCTGTGCAGCCGCCGTCTCCCGATCGAGCTCGACCGGAGCTGGTTCGGGCGTTTCGGCAACCGGTGCAGCCTCGTCGGCGACTTCTGGCTCTGGTGTAGTCGCTGGCTCAGGTGCGATGTCCGGCTCCTGTGCCGCTTTCGGCTCGGCCTTAGGAGCAGGTGCCGTCTTTGGTTCAACCTTGGGAGCAGGTGCCGGCTTGGGCACGGCAGCGACCGGTAGCGCGGCCTTCGCCGTCTTTACGAGCTCACCAAATGCATCGGCATCAGAGACGGCCATCTCGGCGAGCATCTTGCGATCGACCTCGATCTCCGCTGCCTTCAGTCCGGCGATGAATCTGCTGTACGACATGTCGTTCTGGCGGGCGGCTGCGTTGATGCGGGCGATCCACAACCGGCGAAAGTCGCCCTTGCGAGCGCGCCGATCGCGATAGGAATCCTGCATGGCATGCATGACCTGCTCGTTGGCAGTGCGAAACCTGCGACTTCTTGCTCCCTTGTAACCCTTGGCTCGCTCGAGAACCTTGCGTCGCTTCTTGTGGGCATGTACCGCCCGCTTGATCCGTGCCATGACCTCTCCTACTCCCCGAGCATCCGGTTGACCCGTTTGCGGTCAGCAGCGGAAACGTCCTCATCGCCCTTCAAGCGGCGCATGCGGGCGCTCGACTTCTTACCCACAACGAGGTGAGCACGGCCTGCCTGGCGGCGGCGCAGCTTTCCGGTCCCCGTCTTCTTGAACCGCTTAGCGACGGATCGGCGCGTCTTCTGCTTGGGCATGTGGATTACTCCTCGGAGTCCGACTCTGAACCGGGCTCTTCCTGTTTCGGGCTGGGGCGATTTCGAAGTGGCGCCAGCTGCATCATCATGTTCCGACCCTCGAGCTTTGGTCCAGACTCGATCTCGCCGTGGTCCTTTACGTCTCTCGACAACTGCCGCAGGATCTTTTCTCCCAATTCAGGATGAGTGATCTCTCGACCTCGGAACATCATCGTGACCTTTACCTTGTCGCCGTCATCGAGAAACTCGACCGCCCGGCGCATCTTTACTGCATAGTCGTGGACGTCGATCTTCGGACGGAACTTCACTTCCTTGATGACCGTGCGAGTCTGCTTCTTGCGAGCTTCTCTCGATCGGACTGACTGCTCGTACTTGTACTTGCCGTAGTCCATCAGGCGACACACTGGTGGTCTCGCATCCGACGCTACTTCGACGAGGTCCATCTCGAGTTCGTTTGCAAGCCACAGGGCTTCCTCGATGGATTTGACTCCGATCTGGCCCCCGTCTGGGGCTACCAGTCGAACTTCCTTGGCCCGGATCTTTTCGTTGACCCTCGGTTCCTGTGCGATCGATCGACCTCCTGTCGACAGTAGAACATGAAAAAGACGGCAGCGCTGCTGCCGTCTCCTTGTCGTCTCCTGGCCGGACAGACATCACGTCGATCCGGTCCGGTGACCTCGGCTCATCTGCCATTGCGCTGTAAACGAAATGAAACGGCCGGGTGGGAAGCAGCGCTTCCTCTTTCTCTAAGTTGTCCGGACGGGAGCGTATCGGTGCAAGGCTGTGGAGTCAATGTGACCCGATGCCGTGCACCGATCAGCTAGACGTCGAGCGGAACTGGAGTGAGCTCGTAGATATCGATCGCAAAGTTCCCCGCGCCCTCGCTGAGGTATGGGTGACCATCGGCGAGGCCTTGAGCAGCGCTCATGTCTGCGGCTTCGACGATCGAATACCCGGTAGCTGCACCGGCACTGCCCATCGACCCGTCGTCCACCACCGAGGTGCCCCCCGGCGCAAAGGGTGCTCCAATGTCGGTGAGCGCCGGACCGACCTTTTGCATCCAAACGCCCCACTTGGCCATCACGGCCGCGCCTTCTTCTTCACTCATCTCCGACATATCGGTCGCCTGGCCCTTGTAGACCATCATGAACTGCGGCATTTCTTGTGTCCCCTCGGTAAGTCAGCGGACTCTAGGAGACGCCCAGTTGATAAGTCTTGCCAGAGAATCGACACCTGCTATCGTGCGATCGGCCGCACCGGGTGGAGGCCACTGCATAGTCGGTTCCCCGGTGATAAACGGTTTACTTCTCATCCGGTTGGATAGCCTCTTCGGCCGATTCTCGATCCCCAGGCGACGAAACGCCGCGCGGTCGAGCGAGACATCGGCAAATCCAACATCAGATCTAAGGAAGTCATCATGACCATTAAGTTCGCCCATCTCGGGGTCTCCGACCCTCTCGTGCGCGTCCTCGCCAAGCGGGGAATCGTCGAGCCATTTCCGGTGCAGGCAGCCACCATCCCCGACGTCATTGCCGGCAAAGACGTATCCGGCAAGGCCCCCACCGGCTCCGGCAAGACGCTCGCCTTCGGTCTGCCGCTCATCATGCGAGTCGACAAGGCCAGTCGCCATCGTCCCCGCGCCCTCATCTTGGCGCCGACGCGCGAACTCGCAGAACAGATCAAACAGGAACTGGCTCCCCTCGCCACCGCCAGCGGTCGCTACGTCTTCGCCATTTATGGCGGAGTGAGCTACGGACCCCAAAAGGGCGCAATGCGCAAGGGCGTCGACATTTTGGTGGCCACCCCAGGGCGGCTCGAGGACCTGATGGAGCAGAGAGCTGTTGACCTCAGCGAGGTAAATCTCGTGGTCGTCGACGAAGCCGATCGGATGGCCGATATGGGCTTCCTGCCTGCGGTCAGAAGAATCCTCGATCGCACCTCGACACGCCGCCAAACACTGCTCTTTTCGGCGACGCTCGACGGAGATATTGCAGTACTCAGCAGGGACTATCAGACCGATCCCGTCCGCCACGAGGCAGAATCGATCGAGCCTGAAACGAGTGATGCTCGCCACCACTTCTGGCTGGTGCAGCACCACGACCGGGTGCAGCACACGGCCGACGTGGTTGGTGAATCCGGACGATCCATCGTGTTCACCAGAACCCGACATGGAGCCGACCGACTCGCCAAACAGCTGTCCACCCTTGGGATAGGCGCCGTTGCAATGCACGGAGGCCGCAGCCAGGCTCAACGCCAACGGGCACTCAAGATCTTTTCGTCAGGAAAGGCCCAAGCGCTCATCGCAACCGATGTTGCCGCACGGGGAATTCATATCGATGCGGTCGCCTCGGTGGTTCATTACGACCCGCCGGCGGACCACAAGGATTACTTGCATCGCTCGGGACGCACGGCCAGGGCAGGAGCCGCCGGCTCTGTGGTCAGCATGGTGACTCACTCCCAAAAGGGCAGCGTCCGTCGGATGCAGCGCCAACTAGACCTGAATGCACCGATCGAGGCGCCACGATCTGGGTCTCTTCTCGACGGCGGCCACCTCATGGGTGGCATAAAGACCAACCGGCCCCGCAAAGGCGCCAGCGCCTCGACCCGACCGACGTCTCGTCCCGAGCAGCAGCACGAGCAGCAGCAGCCGAAGACCACCGACGGCCAAAGCATCTACGTGACGAACCTTCCTTGGGATGCCACCGCTGACGATCTCCAGACTCTGTTCGCAGCACACGGAGAGGTTCAGCAGACCACGATTATTACCGATAGTAGGACTGGACGCTCCAAGGGCTTCGGCTTCGTGGACATGTCCGAATCGATCGCCAACTCTGCAGTCGAAGCGATGCAGGGTGCGAGCTTCGGCGGCCGCGACCTAACGGTCCGCATCGCCCGCCCGCGCCGCTACGGCGCCTAACCGACTCCGCTTCACCTCTTATCACTGTCGGGCCATCCGGCCCATCGAAAGGAGTGCCAATGACGGCACCATCAATCGCGCAAACCAGCGCAATCATCGACCTGAACCATCTACGCCGCGGTGACATCTACCGCGCCACGACCCCGACCGGACCGATTACCGGCGAGTATCTGGGAATCGAAGCTCCCCACGGGGATCGTTCGATTCTTCTTCGCCATCCGGCTGGGACCGATTCGATCGCTCTGTGCAACGTCACCTCGATCCACCTCACTGCGGCGTAGCGGCCGCAGTCGGCCCGCAACCCGCCCGCTAGGGAGGGTCGGGGGCTACCCTTCCATAAGGTACGCCACAGGCGTACAGCGCCCGCTCCGTGTCATTGTTCCGTCCAGCGGAGTACCGCGGTGCGGTTCTGGGCGACGACCGTCCCGAATCACGCGTCCCGCGGGCGTCGGTCCCAGACGGTCCATAACTTAAAACGGTCCATGACTTAGAAGGTGCATGAGAGGCCCCAGAGCCAATCTCACCGTGAACCCAGGGCGGCCAACTTGAAAGCAGCAACCATCCGCAAGGCAGACGGTGGACGACTCCGGTGTGTGGGGTGCGGACATCCACGCAAGGAGCACAGAGACCGCATGCTGTGCACAGTTCCCAAGTGCCCTTGTGCGGGATACGACCAGCCTCCAGAGCGGACCTAACAGCAGCGATCAGGGACTCCGTGTGCAGGAGAGCCAGGCCAGGGACAGCGAGACTCCCGGAATTCGTCGGCGCCGTGAGATGATCCAAAAGTGTCCGGGTTCCTCGTAAGCGGGATCGTGCTGGTGCTGCTGATTTCGATCGGCTACGGCGTGCACCGCTTTTCCCGCATGGCCGGCGAGCGGGATTGGATCTACAACAAGCACAACCCGAGACCACGCGGCGGCGACACGCTTGGCTTGCTCGAGGAGATCTACCAACCCTCCATCCAATACGTGGTCGAAGAGCGTTCGTCGCAAAAAGCCCGCGGCAGCCAGAACGAATCGGGCGACAAGCCAACGCCGGGCAGCGACCCAGACCACAGACCTAGCGCGCCAGAACCACAACAGAACGCCTAGAACAGAACGCCTTGTGGGCTCTCGCGCTGGAAGCGCTCTACACCGTTCCATGCGAGACCATCCATGAAGACCCACGACCGGCGATGGATCGCACTCGGACCAAACCACTGCAAAGCGGCTGTGTGACGGGGGCCGGGATAGCCCTTATTCGATTCGAACCACCAATGGGGATACTCGATCGCATCGGCGCGCATCATCCGGTCGCGGGTCACCTTGGCAAGGATCGACGCCGCTGCGATCGACAAGCACCGGGCATCGCCTTTGACCAGAGTCCGGGTTTCATGGTCTTCAACGAAATCCCATGATCCATCCACCAGGACAATGTCGGGGACGAGGCCCAAACCATCGAGGGCTCGACGCGCCGCCAGACGCTGCGCATCCGCCATTCCCAGTGCGTCGCATTCCGCGGCAGTCGCATGTCCGATTGACCAGGAGCGACACCAACCGGTAACACGATCGAAGATCGCCTCGCGTTCTTTTTCGCTCAGCATCTTCGAGTCACGCACCTTGTAGACCCTTCGGTCCCGAGGAATGACAGCCGCCCCTACCGTCAAAGGACCCGCCCAGGCGCCACGCCCGACTTCGTCGATACCCACGACGACATCGTGGCCCAGATTCCAGAATTCACGCTCGAAAGCAGTCGATGGAGAGTTGCCCTTGAGAGCGCCGCGAAGACGAGGAACCGTTGGGACAGCCACAGCCCGACCCTAGCCGCGAGCCTCGTTGCGACTCAGGAGGACAATCAGCTGGTGCGGCGGTCGATCTTGTAGGACGACCCGACCTCGGTCTTGGCGTGCTCCTTCATCTCCGAAGCCACCGCACTCGCCTCCCACTCGGTCGTAAAGGCGCGCCGGTTGTTGGTGGCCGCGCCGAGAGAGAATGAAACGATCGGGAAATTGTGGCGTTCCCCGCGGCGATCGATCACCTCAACATGGCCCTTTAGAGCGTCGTGAGAGTCATAAAAATCGAGGATCCCGTCGTCGAAGCGCTCGATCACCTCGATACAAAACGCTTCAACGTGATCCGGATCCATCACCAGGATGAAGTCGTCTCCTCCCACATGACCGATAAAGGCCGTCAGGTCGCTCGTTGTGACTGCTGCCTCGAGCAGAGTGTTGGCGGTGAATTTGATCACGTTGTCACCGCGCATAAAGCCGTAGTGGTCGTTGTAGGCCTTGAAGTTATCGAGGTCCCCATGGATCACAGCCACCGGTCCACCAGCGTTGATTCTTCGCTCGAGTTCCTCAGAGATCCTGAAGTTTCCCGGAAGCGCAGTCAGCGGAGACAGATCACGCATCGCCTGTGATCGCCGCAGAACTGCCCGAATCCGGGCGGTCAGTTCATCGATCGCAAACGGCTTGACTATGTAGTCGTCGGCACCGGCGTCGAGTCCACGCACAATATCGACCACTTCGCCTTGAGCCGTCGACAGCACCAACGGCACATTGGCCGTCGCCGGATTGGTGCGAAGCCTCGTCAATAAGTCGAACCCGGCTCCGCCGTCGACAGCCAGATCCAACAGGATGAGATCCGGGATGTCCTCCATGCCCATGGCGAGACCCTCCTCAGCCGTGGCAGCACTTTTGGTGGTGTACCCGTCCATTTCGAGGTTGCTGGTGACAAATCCCACTATGTCCGGGTCGTCATCGATGATCAGGATTCGTTCGGTCATGCATCTCCAACGGCAGCGGCTCTCAACCGTTCCGCTGCAGCGGCCGGATCCGGATCGCCAAAGATCGCCGTACCGGCGACGATGACATCCGCACCTGCGGCGCGAGCCAGCGGAGCGTTGTCGGGGTTTATTCCCCCGTCGATTTCGATATCGGCACGTAAACCCTCGGAGTCAACAAACTTTCTGGCGGCTTCAACCTTGGGCAATACCTCGGGGATAAAGGCCTGACCGCCGAATCCGGGGTTTACCGACATCACCAGAAGCAAATCGCACAGCTCCACGTAGGGAACGACGGCTTCGAATGGGGTCGCAGGCGACAAGACAAGACCAAAGTCCAACCCCGCTTCACTCGCAGCGGCTGCCGCCTTGGTCGGGTCGGGGTGCACCTCAATATGGACCGTGACGAGGTTGGCGCCGGCGCTCTTGAGCGGCTCAAAGAGGCTGATCGGATTCGACACCATCAGGTGGCAGTCGAAGTAGAGGTCGGTAGTGGCACGCAACGATTCGATGACCGGCATCCCAAACGTGAGATTTGGAACGAAATGGCCGTCCATGACATCGACATGAAGCAAGTCCACATGGGCCTCGACCTGAGCCACTGCGTCAGCCAGGTGAGCGAAATCGGCGGCAAGGAGCGATGGTGCGATCTTTACGGGCATGGCATCAGGGTAGAACGGCCACACAACCGACAAGCGTTGGATGCCTGCGCAGCGAACGAAGATGCCTTGGCTCGTTGCGGTATCTAGCCTGCCACCACATGAAAAGACATCGGATCGCACCCGGCACCACCGTCGACCTCGGCTCGTTCGACCCGGCCCAAACATCTGGCTTCGACGGCGACAAGAGGCAAGGCAAGGACCGGCTGAGGACACTCAATAAACGGCTGGAAGAACTCCAGGAGACTCTGTACGCACAAGGCAAGCACAAGGTGCTCATCGTTCTTCAGGCGACTGATACGGGCGGCAAAGACGGGACCATTCGGCACGTCTTTGAGGGAGTCAACCCGCAGGGTGTAAAGGTCGCATCATTCAAGAAACCGACTCCTGAAGAATTGGCCCACGACTACCTGTGGCGTATCCACGCTCACACGCCCGGCAGAGGCGAGATCGTCATCTTCAATCGCAGCCACTATGAGGACGTCCTGGTGGTGAGGGTGCACTCCCTGGTCGACGAGGCTTCCTGGTCCCGGCGCTACGACCACATAAACGAGTTCGAGCGGATTCTGGCGGACGAGGGAACGACCATCCTGAAGTTCTTTCTCCACATCTCAAAGAACGAACAGGCTGAGCGGCTGCGTGCCCGACTCGAGACACCTGACAAACAGTGGAAGTTTGCCGCCGGTGATCTTGCCGAGCGGGAACGCTGGGACGACTATCAGGCCGCATTCGCGGTCATGCTGTCGCGCACCAGTACGGAGTGGGCACCTTGGCATCTGGTCCCCGCCGACCACAAGTGGTACCGGAACCTGGTCGTGTCCGAAGCCATAATCGAGGCCCTGGAGGGCCTAAACATGGCCTACCCGCCCCCCGAAGACGGCCTGGAAGGCATAACAATCATCTGAGCAGGGCGGGTTCTCCCCTACGCCCATTCATCCAGGCGGATGCATCCATCTCGGGCTTGCCGGCCGGTTGCACCCGCAATAGTTCGATCGGGCCGGTGCGTGTTCCCAGCACCACGCGAGCGTCGACGACTCTGACTTCGCCGGGATCGACGGCCACCTCGATGCTCGCTGCCGTCTTCCAGATCTTTATCCGGCCCTCATCGACCATGCACCACGCACCCGGTTTGGGGTTGAAGGCGCGCACCGCCCGGTCGACCGCCTCAGCCGAATGGCGAATCGGGTCGATGTGAGCCTCGTCGGTTGTGACCTTGGCGGCAGCCGTCGCCAAGTCTTCGGTCTGTCGCACCGGAACGATCTCCCCAGCCACATAGCGCGGTAACTCGGCCACCAGCAGGGCGGCTCCAGCCATGGCCAACCGCTCCGTGAGCTTTCCCGCGGTGGTTGTCGAATCGATTGGAATCGCCACGGTGGCGATCACGGGGCCGGTATCGAGTCCAACATCCATCTTCATCAGCGAAACACCCGTTTCTTGATCGCCGGCAAGGATTGCCCGCACCACAGGGCTGGCGCCCCTCCACCGCGGTAGCAAGGAGTAATGGACGTTCAGGAACCCGTGCTGGGGAAGTTCGAGGAGATCTGGCTTGATGAGTCGGCCGTAGGCCGCCACCACGGCGATATCTGGCGACACATCTCGGACGGCGTCAAACAGGTCTTCGCCGGACCGTGGCTGGGAGACCGCGAGATTCCAGCCGACGGCAGCATCCTTGACGGGCGGAGCCTCCAAGTGCTGCGAACGACCCCTGGGTCTATCGGGGCGAGTCACCACCAGGGCCACATCCGCGACCTCCCGCAAGGCCGCCAGCACGGGCACTGCAGCCTGGGGGGTCCCCATAAAGACTGCTGTCGTCACATTCCTCCCCTACCGACATCCCCCTCGCGGATCTCGCGCAGCGCTTCCTTGCGGACACGACGCGTCAATCGCTTCAACAAAAGAGTTCCCTGGAGGTGATCGAGTTCATGCTGAAGAACGCGACCAATCAACTCGTCGCCTTCATATGTCACCGGTCTTCCATCAACATCTACTCCGCTCGCCCGGGCATAGGCAGCGCGTTTGATGGGCCAGAATCGCTCCGGGACGCTCAAACATCCCTCCTCGTAGGTCCAGGAACCGCTCGTCTCGTCCATCGTCGGGTTGATGAGGTGAAACGGTCCCTCCCCGATGTCACACACCACAACTTGGAGTGGCATCCCGATCTGGGGTGCGGCGAGTCCGACCCCGGGAGCCTCGTACATGGTCTCAAACATGTCGTCGATCAGTCGATGCAGGTCGCCATCGACCTCGGTGACCGGTCTCGCTTCCATCCGAAGAACCGGATCGGGGTAAGTGCGAATCGGAAAGATTGCCATTTCGCGCTGGAGATTAGAGCACCCGTCTCAGAGATCGACCGGATCGGCATCGATTCGAACTCGGGCTCCGCCCTCACGCCACCGGGCCACTACCTGACGTACCGCCAGCCGGGCCGCAGTCAGATCCGTCCCCTGGAGGAGCCACCTCGTCCGACCGCCGCTGTCGGCCGGTCCGAGAACCTCGGCTCGATCGGCGATGGCGGCCACCAATTCTTCGCCGGCGTCAGGGGCCGGATCGTCGACTTCGAGGATCATTACTTCTCCGCCAGGCGGAAAGCCGGCTGCGGCCCTTGCCGCTGAGTCTTGCCGCACAAATGTCACCGGGTCGGCGCGCCGCAGCGCCTCTATCACCGGATGCGACGGGTCCGACGTCTGCACCAGACCGCGGCGTCCGCTCCCGAGTCCGGCAACCGCCACTGCTCTGGCCAGGAGGCGCAATGCGTCCTCACCGGCGCGATATGTCGGAGAGATGATCGGTCCATCGGCATCAACCACGATCGTCAACCCAACGTCGAGTCCGGGAAGGTCCCGCTCGGTACCAACGACAACCGGTCGACCACTGCCCGGCTCCCCTACGTTCTCCCTCCCCACCACGCGACCTGCCTCCGCAGCGATGCGCGACACCCCGGAGCCCATCATCTCGAATCGCCCGAACTCACACTCGGCGCATGACTCGGATCGGACTCCGCAGCGAGCGCACTCGACACCATCGAACGCTCCAGATTCGCATCGAGTGCAGCGCCGCAATGACTTGCAACGTGCGCAGCGCTGAGCCGTGGCCCTTCGATGAGTAAAGAGCAAGACCGGCATCGGGTCCGCCAGGGAGGCCCGCAACGCCGCTCGGGCAGTCGGCCCTAGCAATGCGCCGTCGCTGTCTTCGGCACGCCGGTCCACGACTTCCACCTGACCCCAGGCGCGGCCCGCCTCGGGGACACGAAGAGCGGTACCCACGGCCAGTGCTTCGGCTGTTGGCACCAAACCACACAACACCAAACCAAAGCGTTCCATCTGGGATCTCTTCAGAAGAACCTCACGAGCGTGGGTCGTCGGAGTGGACTTGTCCTTCATGGCCCGCCGCCCCTCACCCACCACGAAGGCAGCAGCCAGGTCGCGCACGGGCCAAAACGCCGCCGCGCGTGTCCCCACCAACAGCGTGCCGGGACGGGTGGCCCCCTCGACCCATGCCTTCGTCTGCTCGGCACCGGTTCCTCCGGATGCGCTCGACACGACGCGATCACCAAGCAACGCAGTGAGATCCCCCACCAAGACATCGCTCTCGGCCACCGAGGGAGCAATCACCAGACCACTCTTGCCCTGGCGGAGAGCGGGACCGATCGATCGAGCGATCGGATCGGCCCAAGAACCTCTACCGACCCAGGTCTCGGTCGAAGGGCGTTTCCCCATCGCAAGAGCCTCCACCAAGGCCGACGACGGCGGCTGAGCAAGTTCCGGGACCGTTGTTCGCTCCTTCCACGATCGCGACCGTGGAAGGTTTGGTGGGGTCGCCTTCGCCAGCACGGCGGCGAGTGGAGCGACATACCTCACGGCGACCCACCGCATCACGTCGAGAGCCCGTGAGTCGAACACGGGTAGGTCTCCCGAACGACTCAGCAACGCTTTCAGCTTGGAGCTGTCGCCTTCGCTGATCGCCACAACCCAGCCCCTGACCCTGCGCCCTCCCAGTGGGACGCGCACAATCGCGCCCACCTCTGCGTCGAGTCCTTCCGGGATCGAGTAGGCAAAGCCGTCGTCAACCGAAAACGAGGGGACATCCGGCACTACACGAGCGATCCGAGTCAGACCGACGCCCGCTCTCCTTGAATGAGGTCCCACAATCGTGCCGCCACTTGGCGCTTGCTCATCACCGGCCATGGGTCCATGGTGCCAGCCGGTCGAATGATGGTGACCCTGTTGGTATCGGTTCCGAACCCGGCATCTGGCTGGGTCACATCATTGGCCACCAGGAGGTCGACCCCCTTGGACTCAGCCTTGGCGACTGCCCCTTCGACCGAACCGGTCTCAGCGGCAAACCCGACCAGGAAGGGCCGGTCCTTGAGCGCGGCAACGCCGGCCAGGATGTCCGGAGTCGGCACGAGCGTCACATCGGGCGGACCCGAGGCTCGCCGCATCTTCTTCTTGGGAGCGGGGCCTTCCGGTTTGAAATCTGCCACCGCCGCGGCGAGAACCGCAACATCGACATCGCCGGAGGCCGCCCACACCGCCTCGGCCATCTCGTCGGCCGTCTCTACGGCGACCACCGTCATCGGCTCCGACACTGCTAGCTCCGAGGTCGTGATGAGGGTGACCGTGGCTCCCCGTGCTGCAGCTTCTTCCGCGATGGCCGTACCCATCTTCCCCGAAGAACGATTCCCGAGGTAACGCACCGGATCGATCGGTTCGCGGGTCCCACCGGCGCTCACCAATACCGTCAGTCCCGTCAGCGATCCTCCTCCGAGAGCACTCTCGACGGCATCGGTGATCGCTTCCGGTTCTGCCATACGGCCCGGACCGTCGTCGCCCGAAGCAAGTGCTCCGCTGACCGGGCCTACAAGAAGGACCCCATCCGCCTCGAGTTGGGCTGCGTTGCGCTGGGTGGCGACGTGCTCCCACATCTCGGTGTGCATCGCCGGTGCGACCACTACCGGTCCGGTAAAGGCGATAACGGTCGCCGACAGGAGATCGTCGCTCAAGCCGGTGCCCAGACGGGCCATCGTCGCCGCGGTGGCCGGTGCAATCACAATCATGTCCGCCCACGCTGCAAGCTCGGTGTGGGGACTCACCGACTCAGCCCCGAACAGATCGTCGTACGGGGCCGAACCCGTGATCGCAGCCAGGGTTTGCGGCCCGAGGAATTCGTGGGCCGATCGCGTCATGATCGAGCGCACCTCGGCACCACGCTCCACCAATCGGCGCGCCAGGTAAGCGGCCTTGAAAGCAGCTACGCCGCCACTGACCCCGAGCAGGATCTGACGACCGGTGAGCATGCTGCTACTCGACGATGTCTACGACGACCTTGTCTGCCGCGATCTCCTCGAAAGAGATCGAAAGCGGCTTGCGTGACAGGGAGTGAACCTGCGGCGGGACATACCCGCCGAGGCCCTCGCCGAGCTGGTTGAAGTAGGCGTTGATCTGGCGGGCGCGTCGAGCGGCCAGCACGACCAGGGTAAAGCGCGTTTCGGTGCGCTCGAGGAGCGTATCAATGGGCGGTTCGATCATGGTTATTAATCACTGGGTTCGGGAACGGACGCGAGTATATCGCCGACCTCGTCGATGGCTGCGCCAAGGTCGTCGTTTACCACGAAATAGTCAAACAACTCCTTGGCTGCCTCCATCTGTTCGGTGGCAACGGCAAGCCGAGCAGCGACATCGGTGTCGGATGTGTCGCCGCGCGACCGCAAGCGCCGCTCCAACTCTTGGAGATCCGGCGGCGCGATATACACCATGAGAGCGTCGGGGTACCGATCACGGATCGTGCGCGACCCGACGATCTCGATATCCAGCAGCATGTCGCGACCTTCAGCCAGGCCCTCTTCGATGGCACTCGCCGGAGTTCCGTACAAGTGACCGCCGTACTCGGCCCATTCGACAAGATGCCCATCGGCGACCGCCATACTGAATTCAGGTTCATCCACGAAGAGGTAGTCGACGCCCTCGACCTCTCCAGGCCGCGCCGCGCGCGTGGTCATCGATACGGAGAACGAAAATGGATGGCGGCGCGCCAGTCCGTCGACCACGCTCGACTTGCCTACGCCGGATGGCCCCGACACGACGATCAAGCGCCCGCGCCGGGGCTGGTCAGGAGAGCGCTGCGAGGAGGGCCTCCCGTTGTTTGCGCCCCAGACCCCGCAGTCGGCGGTTCTCGGATATTCCCAGCTGATCCATGAGACGGAACGACTTCACTTTCCCGAGACCGGGCAGCGCGGTGAGTATCGACTTCACCTTGATCCCACCGACCAGATCGTCATCGGACTGGGCAAAGGCATCGGAAAGCGTCATCTCTCCCGCACCTAGCGCTTGCCTTACGGCGGCGCGCCCCTGGCGCACTTCGACCGCCTTGGCAAGAGCCGCGGTCCGCTGCTCGGGGGTGAGTTGTGGCGGGTTTCCCATCCGTTACCTCCTCATCACCGATGGTATCAAGCGCCCTGCGCTGCTTCTACAAAAGGTGCCGCAGCGGCAGCCGGATCTGCAGCTCGGGCAATTCCCGACTCCACCACCACAGCCAGGGCGCCGTGGCGTACCGCATCCGCGACGTCGTCAGGCGTCTCGGCACCAACAACCACCACGGAAAGGTCCGGAGCCGCCTGTGCCACCACTCCGATGTCTTGGACGGTGCCGAGCAACGCGACGACGCCGGAGGACGCCAACCCGCGGGCTGCAAGACTCACGGCCCTCCCCCGAGCACCATTTGGGTCCGGAGCCTCTGGAGATACCGTCGTGGCGACGAGAGCGGCCCCGTACGGCTGGACGGCCGCTGTGGCCTCGGCGATCCCCTCCGGCCCGACTGCACCGTCAATAGTGATCCAGCTCGCTCCTAGGGTCGCCAGCGACCGAGCTGCAGCAATGACTTCACCCGGTGCGCCGGAGATCCGCGCATCGACCAGGACACCAGCATCGGCGTACAGGGTCGTCACCACGCCCGGGCCGATCCTGTTCAGCAGTCGGGCGCCCACCCGTACGGCGACTCCCACTGAACCAAGCGTTCGGGCAGCGCTACGAGCTTCGGAGGCTGTTGGCACGTCGAGAGTCACGACAAGTCGTTTCACTTGGCTGATTCGCCCAACCCGCTGGCGAGCTTGGCCAGCACCCCATTTACGAAGACCCCACTGCGTTCGGTCGAATAGGCCTTCGCCATTCGGACTGCTTCGCTGATCACCACCGGTACCGGCGTGCGGGTGCGATTGCGCAGCTCCCATAGTGCGATCCGGATCACGTTTCGATCGACCGGTGGCATCCGTTCGACGCGCCAACGCCGCGAGGCCGCTCCTATCGCTGCATCGAGTTCGGCGATCTCCGCCCAAACCCCATCCACGATTTCAGCGGCCCGCTTCCCCAGATCGGCGCTATTGGGAACTGCACTGCGCTGATCGGCCTCGTAGAGGCGCTTCAGCGCCTCCTCACGGGCCTCAGGGCGGCCTGAGGGAGTCAAACCTTCAGTCATACTCCTAGCTAACCCTCGTCATGTACTCGCCGTTGCGGGTGTCGACCTTGATTCGGTCGCCCTTTTCGACGAACAGCGGAACCTGCACAACCAGGCCCGTTTCAAGCGTTACCGGCTTGGTCGCCCCCGACACCCGATCGCCCTTTACGCCTGGCTCGGCCTCGGAGACCGCCAGCTCGACCGAGGCAGGAAGATTGATCCCGATTGCTCGGTCTTCGTAGATAGCGACATCGACTGTGTCCCCATCCTTCAGGAAGGATGCTGCGTCCCCCACATCGTCGGACCCAAGAGCCATCTGGGCGAACGTCTCGCCATCCATGAAATGAAAACCGAGATCATCCTGGTACAGCAGTTGATGAGGTCGCCGGTCGATGACCGCCTGCTGGACGTTCTCATCGGCACGAAAGGTCCGATCGACGACTGCTCCCGACTCGACATTCTTCAGCTTCATCCTGACGAAGGCCTTGCCCTTGCCGGGTTTTACATGCTGGTAGTCGACGATCTGAAACAGGCTGCCGTCGAGATCAAGTGCCATCCCGGGTCGCACATCGTTCGTCGAGATCATGGCGCCGTCGGCTCCTTCGAAGAGTTCGTGAAGGCAGTCGAGCCCGAGTCGGTGACAAGCACCATATCCTCGATTCTTACTCCCCCAACTCCAGGCAAATAAACGCCTGGCTCCACGGTTATGGCATCTCCGGGCATCAACTCGTCTTCGTTGCCACGGCGCACCCACGGCGGCTCGTGGATCTCGAGGCCGACACCGTGGCCTGTGCTGTGCACGAACTGCTCTTCATACCCGTACCCACGCAGCACCGCACGACACGCCTCGTCGACCGCACCACATGTGACACCAGGGGCCACGGCCGCCAGTCCGGCCTCCTGCGACTCTGCCACTGCTCGGTAGACCCGCTCCATCTCCTCGTCGGGAGTGTCGGACAGCCAAACGGTTCGACTCATGTCGCTGTGATACCCCTCAACGGTGCAGCCGTAGTCCAG
>CAXMOL010000031.1:0-9003 GCA_964194935.1 uncultured Kiloniellaceae bacterium | reverse complement strand
ATTCCCTGGGAACCGGGATGGGGGTGGGTACCGTCTCAACGGCGACAACTTGGGAAGACCAGGAGCAATCAAATGCGCAAATCAATCGCTATCGCCGCAGCCTTTCTCGTGTTGCTGGCAGCCTGCACTGACGATGCAACGTCCTCTACCACCCGGATCGGCACCGATTCAGGCATCGCGGCCATCGCCGCCGGGTTCGAACCCGATTCGATTCAATTCACTGCCTCGCTGCAACGATTCGACGCCTGCGCTGACGTTCTGGCGTACTTCAAGGCTGCGGCAACTGCCCGTGTCGGCCCATACGGGCTAAACGGTGGCGGCGGCTTCTATCCGACACCGTTTGCGTTCGAGGAGTCGTTCGATGTTGCCGCCGTTGAGCCGAGCCTTGGCTTCGATGACGGCGCCGCGCCCACATCATCGGGAGAGTTTCGCCAGGGATCTGACTTCTCCGGTACAAATGTTCAGGTGGCCGGTGTCGATGAGCCGGACGTCATCAAGACGGATGGTTCTCGAATCCTCGCTCTTGTGAACCAAACGTTGTCGTACGTCGACGTCTCGGCGGGCAACGCCCGGTTGATGGGGACGCTCTACCTCCCGGGGTGGGACCACAAATTCTTCATGCAGGGCGACAAGGCGATCGTGTTCGCCCGCGGTGATGGATACGCGATCCCGATCGCCGAGAGCGACGCGACTCGTATTGCTCCCTACAACGGTCCGAAGACGCTCGTGTTCGAGATCGACCTCTCCGATCCCGACGACCTGAGGGTGACGCGAACCATGCACATCGACGGCAACTACCTGAGCGCCCGTTCCATTGATGGGACCGTTCGGATCGTTGTGTCGGCATACCCCTCGGACCTGCCGTTCGTCTACCCGTCGAGCCCAGCCGCCGAGCAGCTTGCACTGGAAACGAACCAGCGTGTGATTGCCGAATCGACAATTGATAGTTGGCTCCCCAACTACACGCTGGTGACCTCGACCGACGGAGACATCATCAGCCAGGGGCTCCTGGTCGACTGTGGGCAGGTACATGGGCCGGCCGAGTTTGCCGGCTTCGACACCTTGGCCGTGCTGAGTCTGGACATGTCCGACGGGCTGCG
The DNA here is from genome assembly GCA_964194935.1 of uncultured Kiloniellaceae bacterium. GTDB lineage: Bacteria > Actinomycetota > Acidimicrobiia > Spongiisociales > UBA11373 > JACZWZ01. The sequence continues at coordinate 7,903 of CAXMOL010000031.1, read as the reverse complement.
TTCTCCGCAAGGAACCGCCGTCATTGCTCAGGGCGAGACCGTCTATGCCTCGACAGAAAGCCTCTACGTGGCGACGAACGTCTGGGTGCCGAACGAGGTGTGGGGGACCGACGTGGTCCGGCGCATCGAGGAGGAGTACGCGACCGCTCTTCACAAATTCGACATCTCTGATGGCGGCGTTGCCGAGTACGTGGCCTCCGGCTCGGTCCGGGGTCACCTCCTCAACCAGTTCGCAATGGATGAATATGAGGGCAACTTGCGGGTTGCCACCACCGACGGCCCGCCCTGGGGTTTTGACGACACCGCCGAGTCCGCCGTCACCGTTCTACAAGAGCGCAATGGAGAGCTCGAACAGATCGGCAGGGTCGGAGACATGGGCCAGGGAGAGCGAATCTTCTCGGTCCGCTTTATCGGCGAGGCCGCCTACGTGGTCACTTTCCGTCAGGTCGATCCCTTCTACGTGGTTGATCTCAGCGATCCTGAGGCGCCAAAGGTCACAGGCGAGCTGAAGATCGCCGGGTACTCGGGCTATCTGCATCCTGTGGGATCGGACCGGATTCTCGGGGTCGGTCAGGATGCGACCGAAGACGGTTTCACCACCGGTGCCAAAGCCACGATGTTCGACGTCAGTGATCCCGCCAATCCCCGTGAGTTGGGGACCTGGACCATGGACGGTGGCTACAGCGATGTGGAATGGGATCACCTCGCGTTCTTGTACTGGCCGCCAGAGTCGATGGTCGTGCTCCCGGTCCAGTCCTGGCAGGACCAGTTCTTTGGAGCCGTCGTCCTCAAGACCGATGACGGAGTTCGTGAGATCGGGCGAATCAGTCACTCACCGAAGGGCGTTGACGGTGTTTCCGATTGCCGTGTCCTGACTCCTGATGAACTTCAAGCACTCAGCGACGAACTTCCCGATGAGGGAGTGATTGTGCAGGTCTGTGCCGATGATGAGCGTGGCGGCTCCAGTGACCGCGAATGCGAATCACTGCCCTACGACGAAGTCATCGCCTTGGCGGCCGAAGAGGGACTCGATCTGACCTCGGTCATGAGCGAGGGCGATCGCCTCGAGATCTGTTACCCGAATTACTCAGAGGAGCAGGCTCCTCCGATTATCCGTTCGTTGGTGATAGGCGATCAGGTCTGGACCTTGTCCTGGCGTTCGCTCCAGTCGAATTCGGTCGATGATCTGAGTGTCGACCAGCTGATCTCGCTCGGCTAGTCGCGAAGCGAATCCTTGTGAGAGGGGCGGCCATCTGGTCGCCCCTCTTGCTATGACTGTTTCCGGAAGAGGCCTGTCACGCGTCCGGCGCTTTTCCACCCACGATCCGCGATGCGTTTGGCACTGGGGAATTCCTGACCAAGCATCGTGAGTCCACCCAGGATGATCAGCGTTCCAGGCCCAGGGAGCGGAAGGAGGGCGATGCCCACGGCGACGGTGGTCATGCCGGCGGCGCCGACGCTCGCCTTACGACCGACCCGCCGTAGCGGCTTATCGCGTTGATCGAACATGCCAGTTCGACTCGCGCCGACCGCAAAAGGTATCGCCTCAGTCGATCGGCCCGTGATTGGCGTGCATGACGCGATCCATGACCTCGATAAGGACGGTCGCTTCTTGATCGGTGATATGGCCGGCCCACGCTTGCTGGAGTCCGGCATCGATGATCTCGCGATTGTGGATGACCGCCTCCCGGCCGGAGTCCGTCAACGACAGCAGGGTGGCGCGGCGATCCTCAGGATCCGGCATTCGGGTTACGTGGCCCATCTTCTCGAGTCGATCTATGACCTTGGTCGTGCCCCCCGGACTGAGTATCAACCTATGGGCGATATCTGACATGCGGAGAGGCTCGGGGGAGAGGCCGATGTTGAGGAGGGCCTCATTGTCGGCCAACAACATCCCGGCCTCCTGTTGTAGTCGTTCCTCCAGGATGGCCTTTAGGACGAGCGACGTGTGCAACGTGCGAGTGGCTGCTCGGCGCCACTGCGGTTGGTCTGTATCTCCCATGACGACATTGTTGCACAAAACCGTCTGCTGGTATATAGTCTGCCAGAAAACTTTTCTAGAATAGTAGTCAGGGTAATGAAGGACTTTCTCGCAGCCCCGGGAGGACGGGTCTTCTTCGTCGTTTGGATCGGCCAGGTTGTGTCCAACCTCGGTTCGGCGATGACGAGTTTTGGTCTCGGCATCTGGGTCTATCTAGAGACAGGGTCGGCGACCCAGCTCGCCCTCATAGTTCTGTCGGCACGTCTGCCCGCTCTGCTGGTTTCCCCGTTCGCCGGCGCCCTGGTCGATCGGTGGGATCGTCGCTGGGCCATGATTCTGGCCGACAGTGGTGCCGCCGCCGGAACGCTGGCGGTCATGCTGCTGCTCGTGGCCGGATCGCTTGAGACCTGGCATCTGTATCTGGCGCTCGCCTTCAGTGGACTCTTCTCGGCGTTTCAGTTCCCCGCATACAGCGCAGCCATCACACTGCTGGTCGACAGGGAGCACTACGCCCGGGCCTCAGGCCTCGTCCAGCTGGCAGGGAGCATCGGTCAGGTCGCTGCTCCCACCGCGGCGGCAGCGATTGTGGTTTCTTCCGGGCTCACGGCCGTGTTCGTGATCGACTTCGTCACCTTCTTGTTCGCCGTGGGAACACTGTTGGTGGTTCGTCTTCCCAGTGCCGATCCCGTCGAGCGGCGCGGTCGGGGGATCCGCGGGCTACTCCTCGAAGCAAAGGACGGTCTTGACTTCGTGCTGGAGCGCCGGGCCCTGCTGATCCTCATGCTTTCGTTCGTAGTGGTGAACTTTGCGTTTGCCTTCCAGGGTGTCTTGTTTATCCCGCTGTTGCTCGAACTCACGACCGAGCAAGCTGCCGGCGGTGTGATTTCTATCGGCGCTGCCGGTCTGGTCGTGGGGGGTATCGCTCTGAGCGTGTGGGGCGGGCCCCGCAATCGGATCGCCGGCGTCTACCTCCCGATCGCGGCGATGGGCATCGGGTTGGTGCTCGTTGGGCTACGCCCCAGCGTGGGGTTGGTCATTGTTGGGTTGGTGCTGATGCAGAGCACCCACCCGATCGCCGGGGGTTCCAGCCAATCGATCTGGCAATCGAAGGTTCCGCCAAATCTTCAGGGACGGGTCTTTGCCATAAGGCAGATCTCAGCGATTGCGGCGGCTCCCATCGCCTTTCTTCTTGCCGGGACCCTTGCCGACAACGTGTTCGAGCCGTTTATGGCCGAAGGCGGCGGCGTGCTCCAGTCGGTGATCGGTTCCGGTCCCGGTAGGGGCATCGGATTGATGTTCGTGCTCACCGGCATCTTCGTTGTCGCCGTGGTTGTCGTCGCCTGGTATCACCCGCGAATCCGGGATCTCGAAGCAGAGGTGCCCGACTTGGAGCCAGTCCGGGTCTAGCGGCCCTCGAACTTGCCCCCTTTGGCCCTGGGGAGACGGTCGACTCGATTGATACGTTCCGCACTGTTTCGCAACAGCGAGGAAGTCATGTCCGAACCGGCAACCACAAAACGCTGGACCGTCATCGTCGGCGCAGTACTGATCCAATTGTGCCTTGGTGCCATATACGCGTGGTCGGTCTTTACCCCGACTCTCAAGGATTCGGGCTGGAGCAAACTCCAGACGCAGATCGTGTTCTCAGTGGGTCTCGCCACGTTTGCTCTGGTGATGGTCTACGCCGGTCGTCGGTTGAAGACTCATGGCCCTCGCCCCCTGGCGCTGGTAGGTGGCATCACTCTCGGGGCCGGTTATCTGGTGGCCGGTCTCGATGGCGGCACCAGCTTCTGGTTCGTGCTGCTCGGTGTCGGCGTCATCGGTGGTGCCGGGATCGGACTCGCCTACGTTGTGCCGATAGCGGTCGGTATGCGCTGGTTCCCTGATCGCAAGGGGATGATTACGGGCCTTGCTGTTGCCGGTTTTGGCTTCGGCGCGCTCGGTTGGGTGAAGTTGGCCGGATCGTGGGGGAACCTGATCGACGATCTCGGTATCGACACCACCTTCGTCATCTACGGCGTCGCGTTCGCGGCGCTGGTGCTGGTCGGAAGCCGATGGATGGTCATGCCTGCCGACGGCTGGCTTCCACCGGGCTTTGTTCCGCCGGAGGCCGTCGGGGAGGGCGGTGAGGACTTCGAGCCTCGCGAGATGCTCAAGACCCCGCAGTTCCATCTGATCTCAATCACCTTTGCCGTATCGGCGGGTGCGGGGCTGATGGCGATCGGACTGATGAAGCTCTACCCGGTCGAAGCGCTTGTCGACAACGGAATCGGATTGGATGCTGCCGATGCGATCGCCGGTACTGCCATGGCCGTGTTCTTCTCACTCGCCAACGGGGTTGGGCGGTTGGTGTGGGGTGCGATGAGCGATCGGTTGGGACGCAAGAACTCCGTGGTGCTGATGGCTGCCTCGCAAGGTGTTCTGCTGTTCCTCTTTATCCCAATGGCCGGAACCGAGTGGATGCTCTACCTCGGTGCGACGCTCATCGGATTCAACTTCGGTGGAAACTTTGCGCTGTTCCCGGCGCTCACTGCCGACGAGTTCGGCAACAAGGTCGTCGGACAGAACTACCCCTGGGTGTTCCTGGCCTATGGAGCCGGAGGGATCGTCTTTCCGATTCTGGGCGGCTGGCTGGGTGACACCGGAAACTTCCCATTGGCGTTCTCCATCAGTGCCGCCACGTGCCTGGTGGGTGCGGTGGCGACTGCGGTGGTGTTCCCACCGAGCCACGCTGAGGCCCGTGAGCCGTTTTCGGTGCGCCGGTTCGTGCACAACGCGCACCTGCTCGACCACCGCCGAACGCGGGCGCATCCCTAAGCCGGTGGCTCAGGCTGACTGGGTGCGGGGAATCATGGCCCGAAACACGGTTCGGCCCGGTGCTGACTCGACTGTGAGCTCACCGCGGTGGCGATCCGCAATGATTCCGTGAGAGATATCGAGACCAAGGCCGGTGCCTGATCCGGGTGGCTTGGTGGTGAAGAAGGCGTCGAAGATCCGATCGACGATGTCGGCGGGTATCCCAGAACCGTTGTCCTCGATTTCAACAACGATGTCATCCTCCAGAGCGGCAGTGCGAAGCGTGATGATCCCCCCGTCGGTGTCGGCAACTGCATCGGCCGCATTGTCGATGAGGTTGGTCCAGACCTGATTGAGTTCGCTGGCGTAGACCTCGACCATCAGAGGCCCATCGGCGTACTCGCGTCGCAGGTCGATCCCGTCGAGTTTTCTCTTCAGAATCAACAGGGTGTCGTCGAGACCGCGGTGGAGATCGACCTCTTGCACCTCTGCCCGATCGAGGTGCGAGTAAGACTTGAGTGCTCCGACGATTGCCGAAAGTCGATCCGCACCTTCTTCAACCTCTCGCACCAGAGAAGCCGCGTCACCTGTAGCGCTTACGGCTTCGACGACTAGACCGACGGCTTCGGCCTCTAGTCCGACGGTGGCGGTCGCAACCGTGTCGGAGGCGATGCCTGCTGCGACCAGTTCAGGGGCCAGTTTCCAGGCGTCACCGATGCCGGCTACGGAGAGGGCATCCTCCATTTCGTCTTCGCGGTCGCTCTGCTCCATGGCGCTCAGCGGAGGATGGCGATCGGCAGCATCGGCGAACAGGGAGCGGATCGGGTCGGCGCCGGGGTCGATTCCCCCGGCTTGGAGCGCCCCCATCGCGGTGCCCAGGCGGTCCACTGCGGCACCGAGTTGGCCGGCTCCGCGGGCCACGGCAGCTGCCGGGTTGTTCATCTCGTGGGCCAATCCGGCGGTGAGCGTTCCGATTTGAGCCATACGTTCCGATTGGCGAAGTCGCGCTTCGGTCTCGCGCCACCTGCTGAGGAGCACCGCAAATAGGGACCGCCCCGCCGTGGCCGACGTGGCCAGCAGGTCGTCCATCTGTTGCTTTGGGATCGAAAGGAACCGGGTGTCGACGCGGGCCCGCACCGAAGCCATTCGGGGAGCGGTATCGAGGAGCGCCATCTCGCCGATGACCTCACCGGGACCGCGAACAGCCAACAGCACCTCGCGTTCACCACTTGTCTTGAGAATCTCCACTTCGCCTTCGAGAATCAAGCACGCCTTGTCGCCTTCATCTCCCTCAGCGAACACAACTGTTCCGGCAGGTACCGACTCCTCGAATGCGCCTGCAACCAACCGCTCCAGGTCCTCGTCAGAGAGGTCCGCAAACAGGGGCGCCGAACGCAGGGATTCACGCATGACGGGTCACACCGTGTCGAGGTACTCGTGGATCATCGAGATGGCGATGGACCCTTGTCCGACGGCCGACGCAACCCGGCGGACCACCCCATGCCGAACGTCACCGGCGGCAAAGATCCCGGGGACGCTCGTTTCCAATTGGTGCGGGTCCCTGTCTGTGGTCCACGTGGCTGGCTTTACCCCATCGACGAATATGTCGCGGCCGGTCAGGATGAAGCCTCGATCGCTGGTCGCAACCAGGTCGCTCACGAATGACGAATGCGGAACCGCTCCGACGAAGATGAATATCGCTTGTGCCTCGCGTTCTTCGGAGACGTCCGTCTCGAGGTTTCGCAGCACGATCCGCTCCACCACATTCGACCCGGCGACTTCGGTGACCTGGGTGTTGGTGAGGACCTCGATGTTCTCGGTCCCCCCGATCTGCTCGATGAGATATTGCGACATCTTGAGGGCCAACGAATCACCGCGGACGATCATGGTTACACCGGCGACGTGCTTGCTGAACATCATCGCTGCCTGGCCCGCCGAGTTGGCGCCGCCGATTACATATACATGGCCACCTTTGTAGGTGGCTGCTTCGCTGGGGGCGGCTCCGTAATAGACCCCGCCGCCCTCGAACTGCTCGTAGCCGGGGACACCAAGTCGACGAACCGTCATGCCGCTCGCAATCAGTACCGCGTGACTGCGCACCTCGGTGCCGTCGGCGAACGAGACGATCTTGACTGTGTCCTCCACCCTGACCCCGGTCACTTCGACAGCGGTCACGAGCTCGGCTCCTAGTCGGGTGGCCTGAGTCACCGCCCTCCTGGCGAGGTCTCCGCCGGAAACCCCGCTGGGGAACCCCAGGTAGTTCTCGATCCGCGAACTGGTGCCGGCTTGACCACCGGGAGCATCCTTTTCGATGAGTGCCGTTCGCAGTCCCTCGGAGGCTCCGTAGACCGCGCCGGCAAGGCCGGCCGGGCCGCCCCCGATGATGACCACGTCGTAAAACTTGCTCTCAGCTTCGGTGCGAAGGCCGACGCGATTTCCCACTGTGCGACGGTCCGGATTGATGAGGGGGTCACCTTCGGGAAAGAAGACGACTGGAATTGTCCCGGCTCCGGCGGCTTCGGCCTGAGCCTTTGCCTCGGCGTCGCGCTCGATGTCCAAGAATCGGTACGGGACCTGGTTGCGGGCGAGAAAGTCTTTGATGTCGTGTGTGGCCGGGGACCATGTTGTTCCGATGACCCGGATGCCGTCGAAGGGCGCCGGCACGCTGGCGCGCCAGTCTTCGAGCATGTCGTCGAGTACCGGAAAGAGATTGTCTTCGGGTGGATCCCACGGTTTCATCAGGTAGTGATCGAGGGCTACCTCGTTGATCGCCTGGATCGCAGCGTCGGTGTCGGCATAGGCGGTGAGCAGGACACGTTTGGCGTCCGGGAAGCGGGTCTGCGCCTGGAGGAGGAACTCGGTTCCCTCCATCTCCGGCATCCGCTGATCGATTACGAAAAGGGCGACGTCGTCGCCTCTGCCCTTCAACTCGTCGAGAGCTTCGAGTCCTTCAGTTCCCGACGAGGCTCGAATCACCCGATAGTCCTCGCCGTACCTGCCGCGGAGGTCACGGCCGATTGCCGCAAGAACCTGCGGGTCATCGTCGACGCTCATGATTGCCGGCTTGCTCATTGCGTGGCTTCCTCCGAGAAGTCGGTTAGTGCGTGATAGTGGTGAACGATTCGG
>CAXMOL010000030.1:0-2641 GCA_964194935.1 uncultured Kiloniellaceae bacterium | reverse complement strand
TGAACGGACCAGGCTGGTCGCCGTCACCGCTGCCTCCAATGCCCTCGGCTCCGTGACCGATCTAGCGCCCATCACTGCGGCGGCACGCCGGGTGGGCGCCTTGTCATACGTGGATGCGGTGCACTTCAGCGCTCACCGACTCTCCAATGTCGCAGCGCTTCAGCCTGATTTTCTGGTGGCGAGCGCCTACAAGTTCTTTGGTCCTCACACCGGGATCCTGTACGGACGGAGCGAGCACCTCGAGCGTTTGGTCCCATACAAGGTTGAGCCGTCACCGAACACATCCCCCGACCGCTGGGAGACCGGAACACAGGCCTTCGAATCGCTGGTGGCGGTTACAGCGGCCGTCGACTATCTCGCATCCCTCGGCGACGGGTCCACCCGGCGCGACCGGCTGGAATCTGGCTTTGCCGCCATAGCCAACCACGAGGATTCGCTCAGCACCCGGTTACTGACGCGCCTGGCCGAAATGCCGGGTATTCGGGTATACGGCCCAGATGCCGCCGGCCCGCAGCGTGTGTCGACGTTTGCAGTGGATGTGGCCGGAAAGAGCGCCCGAGACGTGGCGAATGAACTCGGCCGGCGTGGGATCTACGTCTGGGACGGGCACTACTACGCGATCGGAGCCATGGACCAGTTGGGTCTGCTCGACTCGGGCGGCCTCGTTCGCATCGGCTTCGTCCACTACACCAGCGCCGACGAGGTCGATCGAGTACTAGAGGCCCTCGAGGAGCTGACACCGGTGCTGTAGAGACTCCTCACGGGGGCACTGGTGCGGTTCACCGTGGACACAATCCGCGGTGCCTATCAACCCGCCGCTTTGAGCCAATCGGTGCTCAAGACCCTCGACGGGTCGCCTGGATCGGGCGCTGCTATCGCCTCGTCCGGTCGGCCCAAGGGGCCAAAGGCAATGAGGAACGACACTGCGACGATGATGGCGCCGCCGCCGACAAACAGGGGGCGGAGGCCGATCTCATCTCCCAAGAGGCCGCCAGCCGTAGCCCCCAGGGGGATGCCGACCCAGGCAATGGTGCGTGATGCGGATATCACCCTGCCGAGCAATTCAGGCGGCGTGAGACGCTGCCGCAACGTGACAAACGCCGCTTGGTTGATGGCCACGCCTCCGGTGGCGATCCCCAGCGGCATGACTGCCCACCACCCCTCAGCGATTCCTGCTCCGACTGCTCCGAGTCCGAAGAGAAGGGCGCCGGATACGACCGACCTGCCGACGCCGATTGCCGCCATGAGTCGCGATGCTGAAAGCCCGCCAACGGCGGCCAGTGCAGAGAATCCGGCGAAGAACAGCCCCAGCCGCTGCCCCTCGACGATTCCAAGCTCGACATCTGCGTACAAGGTCAGGACGGCCGCCAGCGGAGCAAATGCAAGATTCGTCACCACAGCAGAGCCGGTAGCCCATCGCAGTGACCGGGTCTTCCACAGGTGGGCGACGCCCAAGGTCAGCGCACTCATCATCGGTTCGCGGGGCGGCTGCGCCCGTACCCCAAATTCCTTCACCGCCAGCAGAGTGACCACCGACACGGTGTAGGTGGCGGCGTCGAGCCAGAACGCACCGGAGATCCCGCCTCCCCATGCGATCACCAGACCACCTGCCACAAACCCGAGGGTCATGGCGAGATTGCGGGCGAATTCGATACCGCCATTCGCGCCCGGCAGCTGGTCTCTCTCCAGGACCGATGGCATATAGCTCTGCAGGCCCGTGTCGAACACCGTTCCCATTGAACCGACCACGAATGCCACTGCAAAGGCCATCCAGGTGGCAGCGACATCCATCGAAACCGCAACCGCTAGCAACCCGAATGCCAGGGCACGGGCAAGATCAGCAAGGACAATTGCCCGACGGATCCTCACCCGATCGAGAAACACACCGGCGACGAATCCAAAGAGAAGAACTGCAGCAGTCTCGGCGGCGGCAAGGAGTCCGAGAGAGCCAGCTGATCCGGTCCGGTCCCTGACGAACACAGGCAGAGCAAGGAAAAAGGCCAGATAGTCGCCGAAGAACGACACGCCCTGGCCGACGACGATCAGTCTGAGATTGCGCTGCCGGTAATCATGCCTGGCAGATGTCATGGAGGGCGACACTACAGGTGCCCGAACACGGATCGGGTAGCCTTTCTCCAGTCAACGTGGAGATAGACGATGGCCGGTCCAACCGAGCTGCCACAACTCATCTCAGAGTTCATAGACCTCGCCAAGGAGTACCTGAGGGAACACACGATCGTTCCTGCCAAGAAGTTGGGGCGCTTGTTCGGCTTTAGCCTCGCCGCCTCGCTGGTCTTCGTGCTTGCCTCTCTGTTCCTGGCGATCGTCGCCCTGCGTCTGATCCTAGAAGTCATGCCCGATGGGGCCATCTGGAGCGGATTCGGATACATCACGTCTGCAGTCGCGCTGCTCTTGGTCACGGGACTCGTCATGTGGAGGGCAGCCAAATGACCGTGCAACGATCCGATCTAGAAGACAAGCTGCGCGAGATCCAGGGAGTCGTCGACGACACCGCCGAGGGTGCACGCAACATCGGGGTCGCCGCCGCGATTGGCGTCGTGACGCTCCTGGTCCTGGTCTACCTCATCGGCCGCAGGAAAGGCCGTCGGGGCTCCGCCCAAGTAGAGGTCTACCGACTCGG
>CAXMOL010000029.1:0-3040 GCA_964194935.1 uncultured Kiloniellaceae bacterium | reverse complement strand
ACCGTCACCGAGACGTGGCCGCTTTGTGCCGATCAAGTCGAGTGGATCGGCCTCGGCTCCGAGGGGTGGCGAGCTGAGCATGGAGAGACGTACGGAGCAACCGACAAGCCCGTGGCTGGCGGTATGCCCGCCCATGGCGATCAGCTCACCGTCGAGGAGATGCGTCGCGTCGCCGCATTCGAACGTTCTGCGTACGGCGGAGTCGAAATCGAATCCGCACTTGAGCAGTGCGAGGTCACAGCGGACTGATCCCTGCGGTCGCTCCGGCCCGACGGTCCCTAGGAAACCTGCCTCTTGTCCGCCGGCGGCGCCAACTCCACAGGAGCGGAGTCCGACTTGGCGTGAAACAACAGGAGGGCCAGGCGCTGCACGGCAGCGCGCTGGTGATCTGCACCTCTGCGCAGGAACTCCAGGGCTGCGACGGTGCCTCTGTCGGGTGAGTCACCCGCCCGAACAACCATCGTCCGCAGTTCCAGGTTCGCCGCAGTGATCCTGAGGGTCATCGCGTCACCGGAGAGCACCAAGGAGGCCGGATCGATTCCAGGGACCACAACCCGAGCGCCGCTCAGCGAGATGTCCACGATACGAGCCGGATGATCGCCGACCGTCGCCTCCAGGTCGACCGGGAACCGGACGGATCCCCGGTATTCGCCGGCGAACCTCGGATCGCGCACTCGTCGTGTCGCTACGAGCAACAGCCCGACGTTGCTGGCAACAACCACAGAAACGCCAAGAATTGCTCCCGGGTAGAGATACTCCATGGGAGTCGCTCCGGCGATCGTCAGCGCGGCCCAACCCATTGCGCCCCAGGTCAACAGGATCAAGCCGGTGAGCATCCGCGGGGCGCGGATGCGGTTCCGCTCAAAGCGACCCTTTACCGTCATCATGGTCGTCCGTTTGTGGCCGCGCCGTTTGATCAGTTCGCCCAGGGTCGGGATGACCGCCGGCATACGCAGCAGTTCGAACGCAAGCGAAAGCACCGGCGGGTAGTTCCCGCGAGCAAGCAGGCGCATCGCCGTGAACTGCATGAATAGGATTCCAACCAACATCGGGCCGAACACCCTGAGCGATGCGTCGATGGGAATCGCTCCGGTGAAGAGGACGGCGATAGGCAACACAACAAAGAGGAGTGATCGCACCGAGTCGAACCACGAGAACACGGTGGACCCATAGGCAAGGCGCTGCGCCGGCGTGAGCGCCCGGGACGTGAGCAGACGCTCCGACTTCAGTACCTGCATCGCCCCACGGGCCCGACGTTCTCGCTGGACCATGTACTCATCCATGGTCGTGGCTGCCAAACCTCGCGCCAGCACCTCATTGTGGGCCACGATTCGCCAACCTGCCTTGTGCATCCGGACTGATGTCTGGACGTCCTCAGTCACACTGTCGGTGGCCACGCCGCCCACTTCGCGCAGCGCGTTGACCCGCACAAGGGCTCCGGTCCCACACCACGTGACTGCATTCCAGCGGTGCTTTGCAGGGTGGACGACTCGATTGAACATCGCCTGCTCGTTGAACTTTCCGCTGCTCTGGCCAAGATCTTCATGCTCAAAGGAATCGACGTTGTAGAAGTCCTGTGGCGTCTGCACGACGGCGATCTTCGGATCATCGAAGTAGCCCAACGTGTTCGTCAGAATCCCGGGAAGAACGACGTGATCGGCGTCCATCACGGCGACGATATCGGCTTCGATGTGTTCGAGAGCTCGATTGATGTTGCCGGCCTTGCGGTCCTCGTTATCGGTGCGGGCCAGGTATTGCGCTCCGAGGTCGGCGGCGAGTCGGGCCACGTAGGGCCGGTCGCCGTCGTCGAGCACCCAGGTCTCGTGAGCCGGTCGCACGGCCAAGGCCGCACTGATCGCCGGCAGCAGAACCTCGATGCTCTCGTCATAGGTCGGGATGAGAATGGCCACACGCAGTTTGGTGGCGATGACCGGTGGCGGGACCGGCGGAGCAGACACGTCCCACAGCGAGAACGTGAACACACCCAGGCCCAGTGCGAAATGCACCTCGAGGATCAACATCGGAATCGCCACGAACCACACAGCCATGTCGATGGTGAAGGCCACACGCCAGCCCAGGTACACGGCACTCACCGCCAAAGCGGCGACAGCTACGAACCTGATCAGGCGGGTCCGTGCACGCGACTCGGGTTCCGGGAATCCGCCTCCCTCGAGGAAGGGCAGACCAGGACCGAGTGCACCGCTCTCAGCTGCAGAGTTCTCTTGAGAATGTGATTCGTTGATTGTTGCCATTGTTTCTTTGTCCCTGGTGTTCATCGGCGGCGCCACCCTCTACCTGAATGCGTTATGCCTGAATGCGTTACCAGCCAGTGTCGGGCGAGTTCTTGTGGTCGTTTGCCTTGCATGAGGCCGCCGATTTCTCAAATCCTCTCTCTGTCGTTGCGCCGACGATCGCTCGGAGGAAGTAGCAGGTCCCTGAGTCAGAGAATGCCGTCATCAGTAACTCCTGATCATCGTTGATGTTGTTCGGACCTTGAATCGAAATCACCCCGGGCCCCGTAGACGAGACGTTGAAGTCAACCCAGGTCACCGAGGGTTCCAGGGATGAAAGAAGGGGGGTGAGATTGGGCTTCTTCGGGATAGACGCCTGTTCGAGGAACACCAAGAAGGCGGTCTTGTCGGCCTGAACCAGCGCTGCCTGAGCCGCCTTATCCTGCGCGGAGCCGCGAAACCCCAGGAATGTGGGGATTGCGATCGCGATGAGGAGCGCAATCGTCATCACAACAACCATGAGCTCGATCAGCGTAAAGCCGTCAGAGTTGGCGCTTCGGCGTAGAGATGCATCCATAAGAACATTCTCTAAATCGGCTCTTTCGGAAAGTGCTTGAGAGATAAAGCCTTGAGAGATAAGGCAACGACAAAGAGAACCTCCTGATCAACCACCCGACTTGAGGAAGCCCTCTGGGTAGGCTCTCGCCGGAACGGCGTTTCGAGGGGCTGGTCTTGACCGAGCACGATGACTTCAGGCGGGAGATGGTGGCGCTAAACGCCGATGTCGTTGGCTACAGCCGTTTGATCGC
>CAXMOL010000028.1:0-7788 GCA_964194935.1 uncultured Kiloniellaceae bacterium | reverse complement strand
GGCGCCTGATATTCGGGTAAACGGGATCGCTCTTGGTGCGATCCTTCCCCCGGCCGGCAAGGATTCTGCATATCTCAAGGAGCTGGCTCAGGAGATCCCGCTGCAGAGAGTCGGAGGTACCGATCCAGTTGCAGCTGCTGTGTTGTTCCTGCTCCGGAATCACTTCATCACGGGTGAAATCATCCGTCTCGATGGCGGAGCCCACCTGCGCTAGGGCGGCCGTCGTCGGTAGAGGCCTCGAATCTGTAGATTCGCCGACGTGGATCGCATATTGATCAAGGATCTCGTGGTGCCCGGCATTGTCGGGATCAACCCTGATGAGCGGATAAACCGCCAAGACGTCCTGATCAACGTGACGATGCTCGTCGACACCACCGCGGCAGCTGCCAGTGACGACATCAGCGATGCGGTCAATTATCGATCGGTCACCAAGGCGATCATCTCCCACGTCGAGCAGGGCGAACCGATGTTGGTGGAGCGACTCGTTGCCGAGATCGCTGATATCTGTCTCGGTGCCGACGAACGAGTGGCTGAGGTGGAGGTCACGGTGGAAAAGCCGGGAGCGCTCCGCTTTGCCCGCTCGGTAGGAATCTCGATTCGGCGGTCCCGCTCCTGATGGCCAGAGTCGTGATCGGCCTCGGGAGCAACATCGATCCAGACAAGAACGTTCGCCTCGCCGTGAGGCTGTTGGGGAGATGTGAAGGATGGCGTTTGGAGGCGGTGAGTCCCATATATGCAGCCGCGGCTGTAGGGACCGATGGCCCCGATTTTTTCAACGCAGCTGTGGTTGTCGACACGAACCTCGAACCTGCCGAAGTGCGCAGGCGGTTGCGGAGTATTGAGGAACGTATGGGGCGGGTTCGCACCGACGACAAGTTTGCGCCACGCCCCATCGACCTCGATGTTTTGCTTTTCGAGGGTTTTGAAGGAGTTGTCGATGGCACTGCGATACCTGACCCGTGTCTTGTCGAGCTTGCCTATCTAGCGGTGCCCGTTGCCGACCTCGTCCCGGAGTGGGAATACCCCGGTAGTGGTCGGATATTGAGAGACTTTGCTGAGTCGATTGATCGAGAGGGACTCGAACTGATGAGCCACGAAATAGCCCCGACGGGTGAGACCCGTCGTTATGCGTCTGAGGACAGGATGGAAGCGGACAACGGCGAGGTGTACGACGCCGAGATGGAGTCCAATGTCAAGGAGATGCTCATCGGCCTGGGCGAGGATCCCGACCGCGAGGGCTTGGCCCGTACCCCGCTGCGGGTTGCCAAGGCGATGGACTTCCTGACGAGCGGGTATACGACGTCGCTGGACGATGCGGTGAACAACGCCATCTTTGAGACCGACGCCGACGAGATGGTGATCGTCAAGGATGTCGAGTTCTACTCGCTGTGTGAGCACCACATGCTCCCTTTCTTTGGAAGTGCTCACGTGGCATACCTTCCGAACAAGAAGATCATCGGCCTGAGCAAGATCGCCAGGATCGTCGACGTCTTTGGTCGCCGCCTTCAGGTTCAGGAGCGCTTGACCAATCAGATCGCCGACGCAATTGAAGAGGTTCTCGACCCACACGGAGTTGCCGTGGTGATTGAGGGAAGCCACTTCTGCATGATGATGCGAGGGGTCCAGAAGCAGGGCTCGTCGATGGTTACCTCTGCGATGCGGGGTGGCTTCAAGTCGAACCACAGCACCCGATCCGAATTCATGGATCTCATCAAGGACTGACGTTCGCGCTGGTTGGTGATCTTTTTTTGCGATGGGCGGTATCGGAGTCTTTCGCGAGGTTGAATCGACCATCTAGAAACGCCGTCCGCAACCTCTTACGTTGCAGCTGTGTCCCGTGTCGGAGAGCGAGCGCCGGCGGCGTTCTTGATCATCCTGCTGATGACCGTGCAGTTTGCGGTCGTCGAGTCCGCCGAAGCTCACGCCACTTTGCTCCCACCCTCAGTCAGACTGCCGATCCTGTTCCAGCGGGTTCCTTGGCAGCATTCGGGTTGGATGACGATGCCTACTCCACCGGGCCACATCACCGAAAGATGGGAGCGCTGAGTGGAGCACACCGAACAGGTCGAGTCGGTTCCTTGGGGCGAACTGCTCGAAGACGTGGAACCGGGTCAGGATTTCCGGCGGGTTGCCTATTTGGTGGCCGGCCTGGTGGCAGCCCTTGTTCTGGGAGTAGTTATTGCTCGGGCGTGGTGGTCACCATCTCCCCCGACCGTGATCGCACCTGGTGCGCAGATTGCCGCCGATGTGCTTCCGCCGGGCGACGCGACGGCCGGAGTGCCGACGACTACCACGGCGACAGCGCCCCTCTACAGCGAGGCAGATCTCATGGCCGACCCTCCCGATCCAGGGGAGCTGAAGGCGATTGTGCGAGCCGAGTGGTTCGTCAGCGACTATTTCACGGCCGACTACGAACCCACGGGCTCAGCCGACGTTCGGGCGGCTCTGCCGAGCGCGGCCGATGTTCCCGACCTGCCACAAGACGGGCGCGGCGGAATCTCGTACGTCGAGTGGGCTCGTGCGTTTCATGTCGAAGAGGCTGGTGAAGGGGCCTAC
This sequence comes from uncultured Kiloniellaceae bacterium, assembly GCA_964194935.1. GTDB lineage: Bacteria > Actinomycetota > Acidimicrobiia > Spongiisociales > UBA11373 > JACZWZ01. The sequence goes on along the minus strand of CAXMOL010000028.1, from coordinate 5,232 downwards.
CTGGTGGCGGTCGCCTTCCGGGCGTTGGCCGCCCCACCAGAAGGAGCCTTCATTCGTCTCCCGGTGCGAGCGGTCGAAATTCTTGTGGGTGTCGGCGCCGATGGTGCTTCTGTCTTCGACCTTCCCCGGCCGATGGCCCTCCCGGTGGGGCCTGAACCAACCCCGTGGCCTGAACCGGGAGGCGACCCTCCCCAAGCCGTGATCGATCTTGCTGGGGCTCGTGCATCGGTATGGGGTTCGGAGCCGAGGATTGTCTCGGCGTCAGTAATCGAGGCCGGTTGGCGCATTGTGCTCACCGTTGCCGATGATGTGGGGAATCGGTGGCCGCTGTCGATGGAGATTCCGGCCTAAGAGCTTCAGGTACCGGTATCGGAATGCCGATGCAGAAAGATGCGTATACGTATTGGTGTTTCTGCCATCGCTCTCGCGATGATCGCCGCTGGGTGCTCGACGGCGGCTCCAGAGCGTGATGCCGTTCCGAGTGATGTGGCTGATCCCGGCGTGCAAACGCCGCTTGGCTACGTCGACAGGGCGCAGGACGTTGCTGATCAAGTCGAACAACGCCAAGCCGATCTCGAGGCACAGCTCAACGACCCGTTCGTACAGCCTTAACCCGCCCCGCCGGCAGCGCCGGAAGCTCGGTGAGTGGCGTTTCGAGAGCCGTGTGCTCCTAATCTCGGCCATGTGCCACTGAGAACCGGCCTCACAAGTCTTGTTTCTACGCATCTCGAATCCGGGAGTGCGATCGCTGTCGCCGGTGAGGCGGCCGCAGATCTCGCTGAGGCTCTGGTGCGTGAGGGTGCACCTCCGCTCACCGTCGAGGCAGATCGATTCGCACTGCTATCGGCCGATCTCGATCCCCCTGCAGTAGGGCGCGTTCGCGATCTTGCAGAGGGAGCGGTCGATCTTGTGATTCTGCGACGGGCATGGCGCTCACATGCCGACGTCACCGGGGCTCTCAAGGCGGCAGTCGGGGCGGTGCGTCCCGGCGGAGAAGTCGTCGCTTCGGATCTCAACGTCAACCAACTTCTTGCAGGACCGAGTCCGAGATATCCGACGCGGCTCCTGTACCTATCCGAACCTGAGGCGGCGGCACGATTGGCATCGTCGACGGCATCACCGGGTGTATTGGGCGTCGAGGCCGTTCGAGCCGGCCTGTTCGATGTTGAAGGCTTTACCTACGACGACGAGCGCGACTCGTATGAGGATGTGGCTGGCCTGTGGTCCGGTATCCGTCGCCGCGGCTGGCGCGGCGCGGCCTGGGTTTCACAGGAAAGGGCGCGATCAACGTTTGAGGATGTGTCGGCTTCGATGGCCGGTGCGGTTCCTGCGGGCTGGGCCGTTGACCGAGAGCCGTGGTATGCGGTCGTCGGTCGTCGCCGGTGATTCAGGCGTCGTAATGCGCTTCGAGAATTCTGGTCGCTTCAGGTGCGATTTCATCCCAGAAGGCGTCTGGCCCCTTCGAGATGGTCACAAAATCGGCGGACATGAAGACGCTGGTTACGCCGGGAAGTTGCAGCAGCGGCGATGCCACTGGATCATCGGTTTCGACGCCGGCGACGAAGCTCTGCGGCGTGTCGAATTTCGCACCAACGGTGAACTTGAGGGCGTTTGGGTTGGGAGTTGGGTCGATAGAGACCGGCATGATTCTCCTCGGGGTCGAGTCGACATCGTAGCGAGGGCCTGAATGCGAGCAGGGATCGACGTGGGCGGGACGTTTACCGATTTGGCGTTTTGGGACGGCACTCGTCTCACTACCGCAAAGGTGCCAACGACGCCCGACGATCAGAGCGATGGTGTCGTTGCCGCCGTACGCGCCGGAGGTGCCGGTGGTTCCGAGTTGGTGCACGGAACCACCGTGGCCACCAACGCTTTACTTGAGCGCTCCGGGGCGAGAACCGCACTTGTGACGGATGCCGGGTTCGAGGACCTCATCGAGATAGGCCGACAGGATCGGCCATCGCTCTACGACGTAACGGTGACTCGGGTCGCGCCCCTGGTTGAGGCCGCGCATCGCTTTGGCGTGCTGCGGCGTTCGCCCGGCGAACCTGAGCCAGATGAAGTCTCCCTGGTCGAAACGATGATGGCCCTACGGAAACTGGCGCCTGATGCAGTAGCGATCAGCGGGTTGTTCTCCTTTCTCGACTCCTCCTGGGAAGAGACAGTCGCAAGAGAGGTCGTGACCACCCTGCCGTCTGCTGCGGTTTCGCTCTCGTCAACGGTTGCTCCGGAATTTCGCGAGTACGAGCGAACGTCGACGACGGTCATCAACGCGTACCTGCAACCGATCGTGGCTCGCTATCTCGAACGTCTCACCGCGGCTGTGGCTGAGGCCGGAGTCGTCGGAGCGCCGGCGGTGATGCGGAGTTCAGGTGGTCTGATCGGTCCCTCGGAGGCGGCTCGACTCCCGGCGTCGATCGTGTTGTCGGGCCCTGCAGGCGGCGTTGTGGCTGCTGCGGCCTTCGGTTCTGCTCTGGGCTACTCCGAGTTGGTCTCGTTCGATATGGGAGGAACAAGTACCGACGTGTGTCGGGTTAGGGATGGTCGTCCTCAGGTCATGTTCGAACGACCTGTCGGGGGCCTTCCAAATCGAATGCCATCCGTGGCGATCCATACTGTTGGGGCCGGCGGAGGCAGCGTGGCATGGATTGACGCCGGCGGGGCGCTGCGAGTTGGCCCACGAAGCGCTGGGGCGATTCCCGGACCCGCGGCATATGGACGGGGCGGGGTGGAGCCGACGGTGACAGATGCCAACCTGGCGGTGGGCCGACTTGGGGTCGGCACCGCGCTCGGTTCTGTGCTTTCGCTTGATGCCGATCTGGCTCGCCGCGCGGTCGCCGCCTTGGGTGACGCGCTCGGGCTGTCCGACCACGAAACGGCCAATGGAATCCTCGAGGTTGTCGAGGCCCACATGGAACGAGCTATCCGCGTTGTTTCGGTGGAGGAGGGGGTTGATCCCAGAGACTCGGTACTGGTGGCTTTTGGTGGCGCCGGAGGTATGCATGCGACGGCGTTGGCTAGGCAATTGGAGATGTCGGGCGTGATCGTTCCTCCTCACGCTGGGGTGTTCTCGGCTCTCGGGCTTCTGCTGGCCCCTCCGCGATCCGATGCCGTGAGCGGTGTTCTGTTGGCACCAGGTGGCGATCTTGATTCGCCTGCTGAAAGAGTGAGCGACACGGCTGTCGCCGATCTCACTACTGCCGGATCATCGGCCGACTCAGTCGAGTGCTCGGTCGATGTGAGGTATCGGGGGCAATCGCATGAGACCTCGGTGCCATACCGAGCGGGTGACGGGTGGGATGCGCTTGCAGCCAGATTCCACGAGGCGCATGCCGAACGCAACGGTTTTGCTCGACCCGGCGACCCGATAGAGGTGGTCGCGGTACGCGCCGCCGCAATCGGGCGCCCGGTGCTCACGACCGGTGATCTGCCCGAGCATCACGCAAGCGGAGAATCGCGCCGGGGTGAGCGAACTGTGGCTCTCGGCGAGGGTGACGTCGAGGCGGCGGTGTGGTGGCGACCTGGCCTGGCAGCGGGCGACGAGGTGGTCGGTCCTGCGGTCATCGAAGAACCCGAAGCAACCACGTTCCTCCACCCGAACGAGAGGGCCAAGGTGCATGAGTCCGGGTCGTTGGAGGTGTCGTGGTGAGTCGAGTTGATCCGATCACCCTGGAAGTGTTTCGCAATCGGTTGGCCTCGGTCGCCGAGGAGATGGGCGGTGTGCTTCGCCGAACTGCCTACTCGCCGAATATCAAAGAACGGGCCGATTGCTCCGCAGCCGTGTTTGTGGCCAACGGTGAAATGCTGGCGCAGGCCGAACACATTCCCGTCCACCTGGGATCAATGCCGGCATCGGTAGCCGCCGTGCTCGATGTGTTCGGATCGAAGGTGGATCCAGGTGTCCAGTTCGCAGTGAACGACCCCTACGCAGGCGGAACCCATCTAAACGACCTGACGCTCGTCCGCCCGGTTCACATCGATCGCAAGCTGATCGGGTGGGTCGCCAATCGGGCTCATCACGCCGACGTGGGTGGCGAGGCCCCCGGATCGATGCCCGCCCACGCCACCCGACTCGTCCAGGAGGGTCACGTCGTGCCGCCGACGATCGCAGTGGTGGGAGGGGAGTGGAGTTCCGATTTCTTTGATGGGTTTGTCGAGGCCACCCGCACGCCAGATGAGCGAGTTGGTGACCTGTCGGCACAACTTGGGGCGAACGAGTCTGGCGCGCAGCGTCTGATCGAAGTGGTTCGGGCACATGGTGTGAGGCGTTTTGGTGCGATTGCCGGTGGATTGCTCGATTACGGCGAGGCGCGGATGCGATCAGCGTTGGGCGCGCTTCCGGATGGTGAGTACAGATTTGCCGATGCAATGGAGTTTGGGGAACGCGATGTTCCGATAGAAGTCTCGGTGGGGATCGACGGTGATCAGCTGATTGCAGACTTCAGCGGAAGCTCGCCGCAGATCGAGGCCAACTTCAATGCGGTCGATGCGGTTACCCGATCTTGCCTCTACTACGCCGTTCGAGTTGCCACCGATCCCACCATTCCAGCCAATGGTGGCTGCTATCGCCCGCTCGAATTGGTCACGGAACCGGGTTCGATCGTTTCTGCGCGAGATGGAGTCGCGGTGGCGGCCGGCAACGTCGAAACCAGCCAAAGGATTGCCGATGTGCTTCTCGGTGCTCTGGCTCAGGCAGCTCCAGATCGGGTGCCTGCTGCCTCGCAGGGCACGATGAACAACATCCTCATCGGGTCGGAGAGTTCGGTCTATTACGAGACGGTTGCCGGAGGCGAGGGTGCGACACCCGATCGCGCCGGTCAGTCTGGAATCCACACCGGGATGACCAACACGAAGAACACGCCCATCGAGTCGCTCGAGACCCACTATCCGTTCCGAGTGCTTGAAACCAGCTTGCGTGGCCGAAGCGGCGGGCCTGGGAGACATCGGGGCGGTGAGGGCATGATCCGCGAGATCGAGTTCTTGGAGGCGGCGACGGTGTCGCTGATGGGGGAGAGGCGCCGGCTTCAGCCATGGGGGCTAATGGGTGGTGAGTCGGGCGCATGCGGTGAGGATTGGGTCCACCGTGTTGGCCAGTCTGGCGAACGGGTTCCAGGAAAAACAACCTTTGAAGTCGAGTCCGGTGACCGGTTGCGGGTGTTGACACCTGGGGGAGGCGGCTGGGGACCCGAAAAATGAGTGATCCCCGGCGAACCGGGGACCACTCGGGTGGGG
>CAXMOL010000027.1:0-6900 GCA_964194935.1 uncultured Kiloniellaceae bacterium | reverse complement strand
TGGGCAACCGCCGCAGTTACTCGCTCACCTCGCGCCGGCGACTCGTTCGGTGGAGGTGCTCAGCCGAGTACTCCAGCGGCACCGGTTGCGCGCGAAGACTTCGGTCCCGACGAAGCACCCTTCTAGAGAACCTTTCCGACTTCCCTGAGAGGACGAACCAATGTCCCCAAGACGTAATCACAAAAAGCCAAGAGGTGGAGCCAGACGCCGTGCCCCGGAGCGCGGTGGACGGCGGCCCAAGAAGAGGACCTGTCAATTCTGCGATGCCAATGAGGGCTACGTCGATTACAAGGACGTAGGCCAGCTTCGCAAGTTCATGTCTGACCGCGCCAAGATCCGCTCGTCGCGGGTCACCGGCAATTGCCCCCGATGCCAACGCAAGGTGGCTACGGCAATCAAGAACGCCCGCGAGATGGCGCTCTTGCCGTACATCGGCAAATGAAGATCATCCTCACCACCGATGTCGACGGCCTTGGTCACAAAGGAGAGGTGGTCGAAGTCGCTGATGGCTACGCCCGCAACTACCTGGTGCCCAAGTCCAAGGCGATAAAGGCCACTCGTGGTGCATTGAAGGAAGCGCAGGCCATGCGACGGGCTCGCGAGGAGGCGCAGCGTGTCGCTAAGGCTGCTGCCAGTCAGGTCGCCGAGGCGCTCGCCGACAGCCGGGTAATCGTGGCAGCCCGTTCCGCCGAAGAAGGAAAGCTGTTTGGTTCGATCGGCGCCCGCAATGTCGCCGAAGCCATCGCTTCGTACACAGGAGTCAAGATAGAGCCGCAGTTCATCATGCTCACCGGTCCCATCAAGGAGATCGGCCAGCACGAGGTGACACTCAGACCGCACCCGGAGGTCGAGTTCAAGCTCACACTCGACGTGATTGCCGGCTAGGGCCGCGTAGGAGGACATGACAACTCAACTTGAGGGACCGAGGACCGCTCCGACGGGGGTGCCTCCGCACAATGTGGAGGCAGAAGAGAGTGTTCTCGGCGCGGTGATGCTGTCTGCCGAAGCGGCAGCTGTAGCGCTCGAGACGCTACGGCCTGAGGACTTCTACCGACCGGCGCACCAGTCCGTCTTCGAGGCGATCCTGTCTTTGTTCGACGGCAACCAGGCCATAGACGCGATCACCGTTAGCGATTGGTTGCGTCGCAACGACAACCTGGAACGGGTGGGAGGCATTGCCTTCCTAAACCATCTGATGGACGCCGTGCCGGCAACCTCCAACGTCGGCTATTACGTCGAGATCGTCGACGAGACCGCCTCGCGCCGCCGACTGATGAAGGCCGGATCGACGGTCGGCCAACTGGCCATGCAGAGCGAGCGCCCCGTCGACGAGGTGCTCGACGCAGCAGAGGCTGCCGTATTCGCGGTTGCCGATCGCAGGGTTGGCGAAGGGCTCTCTCGGCTCGGCCCGCTCCTGCAGGAGACACTCGAAAAGATCGAGGAGATCGGAACCCAGGGTGGAGACATCACCGGCGTTCCCACCGGATTCAATGGGATCGACAAGAAACTCGCCGGCCTCCATCCCGCCAATCTGGTCGTTGTTGCTGCTCGCCCCTCGATGGGGAAGAGTGCCCTTGCGCTGAATATTGCCCAGAACGTTGCCGAAACCGACAGGCCGGTTGCGTTCTTTACGTTGGAGATGAGTCGCGAAGAGGTCGTACAGCGACTGTTGGCTTCGATGGCGTCGGTTGATTCCAACAAGCTTCGCACCGGCCAGCTTGGACCGGAGATGTGGCAGAAGCTGGCCCGAGAGTCGTCCAAGTTGTACAAGATGCCCTTCTTCGTCGACGACTCGTCGGACTTGACGGTCACCGCGATCCGAGCCAAGTGCCGTCGCCTGAAGCGAAAGTCCGATCTTGGGTTGGTGGTTGTCGACTATCTCCAGCTGATGCAGGGACCGTCGCGCAGCGACAACCGCCAGCAGGAAATCGCCGAGATCAGCCGATCGCTGAAGAACCTCGCCCGGGAGCTCCACGTTCCGGTCATCGCTGTCTCCCAGCTCAATAGGCAGTTGGAGCAACGAGAGAATAAGCGTCCCCGGCTTGGCGACCTGCGTGAATCGGGTGCCATCGAACAGGACGCTGACGTTGTGATGTTTGTGTATCGGAACGAGTACTACGACCCCGACGACGTCAGCACCAAGGGGACGGCCGAGCTCAACATCGCCAAGCACCGCGCCGGCGCGACGGGATTGGTTCATCTGAGTTTCCGTGCCGAGTTCACACGCTTTGCGGATCTGACCCGCCAAGACCCGATCTAGTCCGGATACCCGCCCCGGCGACAAATTCGAGCCCGGCTGCTTCCAGCGCCTCGGTTTTGCCCGGCATAATCGATTACGCGCAAGGCCATCCGGAGCAGCGCGAGGGGCCAAATGGCCCCTGCCTAGGGTCTCGGTCCCCACGTAAGTTCGTTGAATGATGATTGGTTTTCCCGCCGTTCGCCCCCTTGAGGACCGCCCCGAGGCGGCTCAAATGTTGGTCGAGTGGTTTTCTACCGAGTGGCCCGAGTACCACAAGGGTCGTTCGCTGCCGGACGTCGCCTCCCGTTTCAAGCTTGTTCCCGACCAGGAGAACACGCTGATCGCCGAGATCGACGACGAGATCGTCGGGACGGTCTCGTTGCGCGGCCCGTGGGAGGCAGCACCGGAGATCCCCCCACCGTGGATCGGTGGTTTGTTCGTGGTGCCGGAGCATCGCAATCAGGGGATAGGTATGGCGCTGATAGACGCCGCCGTGGCCAAAGCCAGGGACGATGGGCATCCGACCGTTCATCTGTCGGTCCGCGTGGAGCCTGCTTCGTATATCCGGCGAGGGTGGCGGGTAGTCGGAACCGTCTTCGCAGGGGACGAAAACGTAACGGTTCTTCGTATCGAAACCGACGCCTAGTCCTATTTCACGAGGACTTCACAACTGATCTGTGCAGCTCTTGAGTGGCTGACCGCTACTCGATCAGTTCTTCGATCGCCTCTTCGACCACGAATGCGACGTCGTCGGTTCGTCCGGCACGGTGGGTGCGGTCCATCACCAACTTCTCTGCGAGCGCCACGATGCCGACGAAACTGATCCCCAACAGGGCCGAAATGATGATGGCGGCGTACAACTTTTGCGGGCCACTCACGTAGTAGTAGGAGAACGTGAGCAGCGAGCGACCCAGCCCGTTACCCAATCCGGCGGGGAGCTCGCCGATGATCGCTCCGATGACGCTGGCCGTCGCCGAGATCTTGAGAGCAGTAAATACATAGGGGAGCGCGGCGGGGATACGGAGTTTGGTGAGGATCTGGGTCTCGGTGGCGGCGTAGGAACGCATCAACTCGACGGCCTTCGGATCAGGTGAGCGGAGCCCACGCAGCGAGTTGATCGTCACCGGGAAGAATGTGAGGTAGGCCGAGATAACGGCGACCGAGAATCCGGCATTGTCCAGGAAGAGGGCGTTTACCACGAAGGGCGGCCAGGCTCCGGATCCTCCCCAGATGACGATCATCGGCGCCAGCGCAATCAGTGGGATGGTCTGCGAGGCAACGACGAATGGCATGAGTCCGCGCTCCATCAGCCGTGATCGGGCGAACACCGCTCCAAGCCCAAATCCACCGATCGAACCAATCGCAAAGCCGACCGCCGCCCGGTGCCAGGTCACCAGTGCGTTCTTCAGGAGCAGGACCACCAGCAGGTCGGCGTTGCGAGCGGTGCTGACCGGTCTGAAGAGCGACGAGATGATGTCGGCGAAATGCGGCATTGAGGTGTCGTTGGTTCGCACCGGTAGCCCAAAGTCGGTAAACGGCACGGTGCCGCCGGTCGCCTCGCCGATCGCCTTGTACGACTCCCACATCAGGATCAGCCCAAAGAGAATTCCGGTAAAGACGAGCGACTTCACCAGCCAGCGAGGAAGGCGTCGCGAGGTAGTGGGCGCGGGGGCTGCTGCCGTCACCGCCGGGATGGTACCGATTGGCTGCGGGGCACTACCGGTCAGCCAGCCGGCACAACGAGGATTATCAGCCCCACGTCGACCAAGAACGCCGTCCAGTCGGCGCCGGGGCCCGCGAAGCCGTGAAAGATCCGGCTTGTGGTGAGCGGGAAGTCCGAGATCCGTTCGGTGGCGACTCCTTCAAGCGTCAGCAGGTAGCGGGTGAGAGTGTTGACGACCAGCGGGCCACTGTCGCCGAGGCTAAAGCTGCCTGGTTCATCGCGGCCGAGCATCTTGATGAACACCGATCCCCAAGGCGATAGGTACATCTCCAACTCTGTTGGCTGTTTCCCAAAGATGCCCGAGGCGTAGGTGGTGCCGTCGTGAACGGACCACTGACCCCTGCTGGTGCCTGATGTCGTGGTGATGCCGAAGCTGACCAACATGCTGGCCAGTTCGTTCGGAGGAACCATCGCCCATGGTCCTTCGAACACCGTCTCGAGCCAAAGGTCGCCAGCTAGATCGAGGTGTCCGAACACCTGGGAGATGTGTGTCTGGCTCTGGGCGCCACACACCGGTCCGAGGAAATCTTCGCCGCACCCCGCCAGGACCGGACCATCGGGTACGGGCGCTAGAGGATCGGTGGTGGAACCGACCACGTCGAGACTGGTCACGCCGTCGGGCGACGTCTGTTCGGCGGCAACCCGGAAGCCGGCCGCGGTTCCTCCGGCCACCTCGTCCATCGGCACCAGGAAGGTCACGCTGTCTCCCTCGACAATCGCTCTGGCGTTCGATGGGATCGCTCCGGCCGCGCCGTATACCGACATCGACCAGCCCTTGGCGGGGTCGTACAGGGCTCCAAAGGTGGTGTCGGTACCGCCTGTGGTGTCGGTGTCACCCTGGCTCTCCCGGTCGTTGGCCGGGTCCCCGTCGGTGTCCATGTCGATCCGAATCTCGAGATTTGAGTCGAGCAGGCCATCGAGACTGTCGAGCTTTACTCCAATTCCCAGCAGATCATCCAGGCCCAATTTGCCGGTCCCAGGAGGACAGATGATCGTGCGATCGCCCTCGGAGGTACCGCACCCGCTTCCGGCTGCTGCCGACCCGTCCAAGTCGGAGGCGACGGCAGTGTGAATACGGACCCCGTTGAACTCGACCACATCCGCTCGCAGTTCTTGGTCCGAGGGGATCGGGATGAGGATGTCACTGATGTCGATGGCGGTGTATCTGAAGAATGTGTCGTCGTCAGCCCTGGCTTTGATCGCGTCCGAAATCGGGGTCTCCGACAGATAGAACGGGTCTCGGGCCAGTGTTTCGGTGATATATCCGCCCAGCTGGACCTGGAATAGCGCATTCGTCGTGTCGGCTCCAGCGTGCAAGACGTCGTGCAGGACCCTTTGAGAGGAAATGGGTGCGCCTTCGAGCTTGATCTCAGCGTGGCGCATCTCGTGGTGGATGGTTTCGGCGCCCTCGAGCAATCCCTGGTGTCCGTCTTGAACCAGCTTGATCTTGACGAGATTGGGGGTATCTCCATCCCAATCGAGCCCCTGGGTGGTGCCGTAGGCAGTGCCGTTGCCTACCTGCTCATCAGGAAGGACCTCGATGGTGATGGTCGCATCCGATTCCTCCAGCTTCTCCAGGATGCGACGTCCCTCCTCCTGGGCAACGAACGCTTTCCACATCTTGCTCAGCTTGCCGGGTCCGGTGCTCTCCCCGTTTTCATCGACGCCGAATGCCTCCTGAGCCGATTCTGCAAAGACGACATCGGCGCGCGCCTCCGGCGCGGCGAGAGCCACAGCTCCGATAAGTCCGACGATCAAGGTGAGACGAGCCAGCAGCCGCATTAGGGCACCTCGATCGTGATCGGCGCGGCGGCGATGCCTTCATTCGGTTCGAAGATCAGCGCAGATGTTCCCTCGTGGCTGCCCAGGGCGGCGTTGCGATATTCGGCCGTCACCTCGTAGGTGCCGGTCCCGAGGCCGTACAAGTCGGTGAGGTCGAACTCGTGGGATGTCGTCTCGCCAGGGGCCAGGGTGGCGAATCCGGCTGGGCCCAGTGGCTTCAACTCGGCGTAGATGCCTCGGTACTGCAACTCTGCGCCGGTGCTGTCGGTGACGATGAACACCACGAAGTTCGGCGTCACTGTGGGGCGGACGACCTTGATCTCCTCGTCGCCGGTATTGGTGAGGGTCACCGTCACCGCAGTGCCCTCCGCAGACAGCGTGGCGCCGAGGGGTCCCGACTCCGTCTCGACGACGACGTCGCTCCCGCTGCAGGCGGTCAATGTCAGGGTTGCGACAAGCGTCACGAGTGTGGCTCGTCGGAATCGCATCGTCATCGCGGTTCGCGAGCGCGAGTTGACCGGCAGGTGCAACGCGGCGTCATGGAATCCCCTCTGCTGTCGCCCATGGAAACTAGTTGATGGTGGCTCGGCTATCCACATGGAGAGGATCACCGAAACTGCAGTTAGTGGCCAAAATCACTACTCAAGGTATTGGTCCTGATCGTCGATACAGGTGTTAGTACGGGCGACCGCAACGTCCCACTCCACTGGAACTGGAGGGCACCCTTCCTCCGACTTCCTCAATTGCGGTCGAACGGACGACTGCAGCCCCCGCCGCGCACCCGGCGGGGGTTGCTACTTTCTGAGAGGGAAAACCACTCCCCCCTTGAGGGGGAGTCAACGGCCATAGGCCGTTGGTGGGGGTGCCGCTGTCCCTCGCTTTTCTTTGCTCCCCCCTCAGGGGGGAGTACCTGAGCGAGCTCGGCCAGCGAAGGGGAGGGGGGTCCGGCGCATGTTGACGCCTGGAGCGTGACCCCCTCCGTCATCACCTTCGGTGATGCCACCTCCCCCTGAGGGGGAGGAACAGATCAAGAAGACCATCTCCCCCTGAGGGGGAGGAACAGATCAAGAAGACCATCTCCCCCTGAGGGGGAGGAACAGATCAAGAAGACCATCTCCCCCTGAGGGGGAGGAACAGATCAAGAAGACCACCTCCC
>CAXMOL010000026.1:0-21954 GCA_964194935.1 uncultured Kiloniellaceae bacterium | reverse complement strand
ACAAATCCGGCGAGGCGTGGTGAAAACACTGCATCTCCGTCGTGAATCCGTCTCACTGCCGCCACCAACTCCTCGGGACCGATGCTCTTCGTCACGTAGCCGCGGGCGCCGGCCCTGATCATGGCGATTACATCGTCGGGGGCATCGGAAGCCGACAACGCCAGGAACCGAAGGTCCGGAGCTGCATCGAGCGAGTTCTTCAAGACTGTGACGCCCCCACCGCCGGGGATGTGAACGTCGACAAGGATCACGTCGGGCTTGGCATCAAGGATCGCTTGCACCGCGTCGTCGACATCGGTTGCCGTGCCGACTACGTCTACGTGTTCAGAGAGTTCGGCTTCCACACCGGTGAGGAACAACTGGTGATCGTCGACGACGAACACTCGGATACTCATGGCGTCACCCACAGTCGAACCTCCGTTCCTTCGCCGGGCGCGCTGGTCACCTCGGCTCCGCCTCCACCTCGCTTCATCCGACCGATGATTGACGATTCGATGCCGTGGCGGTCCGTTGAGACCTCCGTGGGCTCGAACCCGCTGCCCTGGTCGGCTACGAACACTTCGATCTCGCTCCCGTTCCGATCGACGAATATTGACACGCGCTCCGCTCCGGAGTGCTTGGCGGCGTTGGTGATCGCTTCCCTGGTGGCCTGAGCCAACGCCACGGTGGGTTCAGTCATCTCGGCATCCTCACCAACCGCGACTACTTCGACGGCCACGTTGTATTCGTGCTCGATTCTGCTGGCATGATCGCGGATCACCGCATGCAGCTTGCCGGGCACCCCGCCGGTGCCATAAAGCCAGGAGCGCAACTCTCGCTCTTGGGCTCGCGCCAGGGTGGACATGCGCTTGGGGTCGTCGGTGCGTTGGATGAGGCTCAGGGTCTGCAGCACCGAGTCGTGGAGATGGGCGGCAACCTCGGCTCGCTCGTCGCTGCGGATGCGTTGGCGACGCTCGGATCCGAGATCGTTGACCAAGCGGAAGATCCACGGCCCGAGAACCAGGAATAGTCCCGCAGCGGTCAATGCGACAGCGAGGGCGACGATGCCCGCCTGTTCGATGGCGTCGATCGATCCGAGCAGGATCGTTGCTCCTCCAACGACCAGAACGGCTCCAATAACGACCCGAACCTGCCCGTTGGTGCCGGACCCACTGGTGATCCGGGCCAGCCATTCGCGGTCTTCGCCGAAGCGGCGTGCGGTGATTGCGGCGACACCGAATGCAAAGAGAGCCACCGGCAGGACGATGCTGTCGCCGAACCACAGTCCAATGCTGCGCAGCAGAAGCAGTACACCGGTGAAAAAGACTCCGGCTGCGATCTGCTGGCGGCTCTCCAGAGGTTCGCCATCCGTGCCCTCCCCATCGCGGGCGAACACCCAGGCGATGGCATAGATCACCGCGCCGATGCCGCCGGCAAATGTCAGTACAACGAAGCCGGCCCTTATGAGGTCCGGTTCGATGCCGGTTCGGGCCCCGATGCCACCTGCCACCCCGGCCAGGACCCGATTGTCGGTGCTGCGGGGAATCAACGAGAGAGGGTTGGTGTGCGATGAATTGGCCATGACCTGCTCAAGATGATGTCATAGGGTCCGAAGGGCGACAACCGGGGATTCCCCTGAACTCTGTCGGGGGACACCGGGGTAGTCGTGGGGGCTTACCCGATTGAGGAGTGACGGCATGCTTGAGATCGTTTCGGCATGGCACAGACAACAAATACTCAAGAGAGGGCGGGAATGAACCGCCCCCCGGACGGACGATTAGTCCGTCCTCAAGATGGCAGGGTGATCGCTGGTGTCGCAGTGGCGGTGGCCGACCGGCTCGGGATGGCTCCAGGAGCCGTTCGACTGATTTGGTTCATCCTCAGCTTGTTCGGCGGCTTTGGCATATTGCTCTACATCGCCGGTTGGCTGCTCATCCCCGCGGAGGGGGCTGAGCAGTCGATCGCCGAGGATGTCACCGATCGACTCGGCGACACGACTGCGTGGCTGGGGGTGGGGCTCATCGTGATCGCCGGAGTGATCCTGGTCACGATGCTCGGTTGGGTCCGTTCCGACCTGGCGTGGGCAGTCGCCTTGCTCTCGGTCGGGGTGCTGATGTATCAGGGCCACCTGGGAACGGCCTTTGGTCCGCGACCGGCCACCGAATCTGACGAGGCGGAAAGCGACTTGTTGGAGCCGGATCTCGAAGAAGCGGATCCCGCCGAAGAACCTCTGGACCCGGCCTCCGCCATCGAGGGTGGAGACGAGCCTCCCGTCGAGACGGTCGCTCCGAGCGCGGAGCGGATTCCGCGGCGCCGGCGGGAGAGATCGTTCCTGGGTCGGTTGACGATCGGAACAGTGTTTATCGGTCTTGGCATCATGGCGATGCTCGATACCTCCGACGTGATCCGGCCTGCCTTTAGCCACTACATGGTGTTGGCGGTGGGAATCGTTGGGGTTGGGCTGCTGGTCGGGTCGGTGTACGGCAGGTCCCGCGGACTGATTTTCGTCGGGTTCGGGCTGGTGCCGATCATGTTGGCGAGTTCAGTGGTGACGGCCGCCTTCGACGGCGGCTGGGGAGATCCGGTGTTTCGCCCGAGGTCGCTCAACGATGTCGACAACCACTACACGCTGACCGGAGGCGACATGGAAATTGACCTGCGCAGCGTCGACCTCGACGGCAAGGTCGTGGAGATCGAAGGCGACGTCGGCTTCGGGAGGTTGCTGGTGCTAGTGCCCGAAGGTGTTGGTGTTGATCTCACCGCTCATGTCGGGTTTGGTGATCTAATCGTGTTTGGTGACCACAACGGAGGCGTCGATGTGGATCGAACGGTCCGGGTCGACGGAAACGGTGTGATCGTGCTGGATCTAGATGTCGGATTTGGCGCACTCGAAATCGTGGAGGTAACCCGATGAAACGTCATCCATTCGATCCGGTCTCGGCTTTCTTTGGAGTGCTCATTGGCGGATCGGCCCTGGCTGTGACCCTGGCTGATAGCCGTGTCTTCGACCTGAGCGGCCGATGGGTTTGGCCGATGTTGCTCATCGCCGGTGGCGCAGTGCTGCTGCTCTCAGGTATGGGACTCTCGAAGACGAAGGACTGACGACTCCGAGGACTGAGTGAGCCCCCGCGGCTGCGGGGGCTCACTCGCGTTTGCGAAACGGTCAGCTTTCTTCGCTCTTGCGGCGCCTCTGCCACAGCCACACACCGGCGGCGGCCAGCGGTACCCACAGGAAGGGGATGGCCGCACCGGCGCCCAGGACGATCACGCCGAAGACCTGCTGCATGGCATCCCAGGCGGCGGTCAGTCCGTCGGTGAACCCGGGCAGAGAGTTGTCCCGGGCGATGCGAAGGAAGGTGTCCTCGATTTCGACTTCGACCTGGATGCGAAGCGGTTCACCGTCGGGGTCGAGCGCGGTGACGTTGACATCGGGAGAAGTGAACTGGTCGGGGTCGGCGGTCGTTTCAAACGCCAGGATCAGCTGCTGATCGGGTAGCAGTGGTGCCGTGAGTTCGCCTTCCACCACGATGACGTCGTCCTCGTCCATATCGAGGCCGAAGTCACGCACTTCGATTTCGCCCAGTGGGGTGTCGCCGGTGTTGGTCAGCTGGAAGCAGATCGTGATGAGGTCGTCCTCGTCGACGGTCAGCTCCTCATTTCCGGGACATCCGGCGCCGAGGTCATGGCCCGAATAGGCCGTCTGCACCATCTCCAGGGCCGGTTCGGGGATCTCCGGAGCCGGTTCGGTGAGAACAACGACGATCGTCGCCAATGCCACCGCGTCCTCCAGGGTGCGCAGCTGTCCACGCAGCACCTCGAGATCCGTTTCTCGGTTCAGGAGCTCACGCTCCAGTTCGACAATGTCTTCGAGATTCGAAGCGACTTCGAGCAAAGAGCGCAGTCGCTCGACGCTCACGGCTGAGGTGGTGATTCGGCTCTCGAGGTCGATGACTCGATCGGTTACGTCGTCTGCGAAGACCGTTTGGCTCACTAGTTCGCCAACTCCGGAGAGCCGGTTGAGCGCCTCATCGAAGTCCTCGGGGCGGATCTTGATGGTGAGGATCGAGCGGGGTGCTTCACCGGTCGTCGTTTCTTGTCCGAATAGGACCCCACCCAGACCGGCAACTGCGTTCTCTATCTCGGCTCCGGCGGCGACGATGTCCTCGACCTCGATGTGGAGGTTTGCCGTAAAGATGATTGATCGACCCAAGTTGATGACATCGAGTGATGTCAGCACAGCCTGGGCGTTGGTCGATGCGACGTCCTCCAGTTTGTCGGCTGCCGGCGCCTCGCCATCGGTCATACCGGACTCGGCCACGTCGGCCCGCTGCTCGTCCATCGCGGCGGCCGCTGTGGTTTCGCTGGTTGCGTCACCACCGAAATCACGTGCGGCTACGGAGTCATCGCTCCCAGTGCATGCCGCGGTGACGAGTGTCACTACGGTGGCCAGGATCAAGAGTCTCAGTGTGGTCTTCATGTCTTCCCTCTTTGCTGTTGGTGCTGAGACGATCGAGATTGCGGTTCGGGTTCCTCGAAAAGTGCACGCATGTCGGCCAGGCCCGGTCCATCGACTTAGAAGCCATGCGCTCTCTAGGCTCGCTGCATGGCCCTCCCCACTGAACCAATCACGGACGGATCCGGGTACATCGAATCATTGCGAGGCCGCGAGATGCGGATCTTCTTCATGGGTGAGCGGGTGGAGGAGCCTGCCGATCACCCTGTGATCCGACCATCGATAAATGCAGTTGCTGCCACGTTCGATCTCGCCGTGGCGGACCCTGAATTGGCCTCAGCTGCCTCGGACCTCACCGGTGCTCCGGTAAACAGATTCCTGCACCTGACCGGCAGCAAGGAGGATGTCGTCGCCCAGAACAAGATGCAGCGTCGGCTCGGCCAAATGACCGGGACGTGCTTCCAGCGCTGTGTCGGGATGGATGCGATCAACAGCCTGTATTCGGTCACGCACGACCTCGATGCTGCTCATGGCACCGACTATCACGAGCGGTTTACGGCCTGGCTGGCCGAGGTGCAACGGCTCAATCTCGTTGTCGGCGGGGCCATGACCGACGTAAAGGGCGACCGCAGCAAAGGTCCGTCGGAGCAGGAAGATCCGGACCTATTTGTCAGGGTGGTAGAGCGTCGTGAGGACGGGATCGTCATCCGGGGGGCAAAGGCTCATCAGACCGGCTGTATCAACTCCCATTGGATCCTGGTGATGCCGACGATGCGGCTGACTGAGGACGACAAGGATTGGTCGGTGGTGTGCGCTATCCCGGTCGAGGCTGCCGGGCTCACCTACATATACGGTCGTCAGTCATGCGACACCAGGGCGATGGAAGGGGAGATCGACGCCGGAAACGCGAACTACTCCGGGCAGGAGGCGCTCATCGTCATCGAAGATGTGTTCGTGCCGTGGGAGCACGTCTTTATGGATGGCGAGTACGAGTTTGCTGCCGAACTCGTGGAGCGGTTCACCAACTATCACCGGCGGTCGTATGTCTGTAAGGCGGGTGTCGGCGATGTTCTCATCGGGGCGGCGGCCTTGGTTGCCGACTACAACGGGGTGGAGGGCGCCAGCCACATTCGGGACAAATTGGTGGAGATGGTCCATCTCAACGAGACCATCTATGGGGCAGGGATCGCTGCCAGTCACGAGTCGTTCCAGCGCCCGGCCGGCAATTGGGAGAACGACAGCATGCTGGCCAACGTTTGCAAGCAAAATGTGACCCGGTTCCCATACGAGATAGGTCGCCTCGCCCAGGATCTCGCTGGAGGTGCTGTGGTGACTCTTCCTTCTGAGGCCGACTTTGCCTCAGAAGAGACGGGTCCGCTGCTCGACAAGTACTTCCGGGGTCGCCCCGGCGTGCCGACCGAATGGCGGGTGCGGGTATTGCGGCTCATCGAAAACATGACGATGGGGCGAAATGCGGTCGGCTATCTCACCGAGTCGCTTCACGGCGCCGGGTCGCCGCAGGCACAACGCGTTCAGATCGCTCGACAGATGGATGTTGAGGCCAAGAAGGATCTGGCGCGGCACCTGGCCGGTATAGACGACGTTTGACCTCAGCAGTCTGAGACGAACTCCTGCTGGCCGACTCGTTCAACCAAGAAA
Organism: uncultured Kiloniellaceae bacterium; assembly: GCA_964194935.1. GTDB lineage: Bacteria > Actinomycetota > Acidimicrobiia > Spongiisociales > UBA11373 > JACZWZ01. The sequence continues at coordinate 15,863 of CAXMOL010000026.1, read as the reverse complement.
CTATGAACTGTCCCTCTGGCGGCACCGTTGACGGAGTGGTGCCCCTCTCCGACGAAGATCGCTGAACCCACCGGCGTGTCGGCGCCGCACATCCGGTCGAGGATCAAGGGCAGCCGGGAGAGATCCCACAGTTCGTCTTCGTCGCCAAGCACAAGCAGGACCGGAGAATCGATCGTCAAGAATTCAGGAGAGTTGTCGGTCAGGAGTGTCGCCCACGGCTCCGCTTGCGATGGATCGACGACGAAGGCCCCGCCCGCGGTCAGTCGAGATACGCCGTAGGAGGCCGGATCGGCACATGACGTTTCGATTTCGTCGATGAGTTCGATTGCGGTCGGGGTGAGCACGTCGGACAGGTCGAGACCATAGGTCTCGGCGTACGCAGTGACGATGGCGACGATGTAGCCCTGTTGTGAAGTCCCCAGCGCAGCCGGTGGCCATCCTCTCAGGTCTACAGCCGGAGCGATGGCGACGGTGCCGATGACATCGAAGTCGGGCGCGAGATCGGGGGCCGACCCAGCTGCCGAAAGCACTGCGTGACCGCCCTGAGAGAAGCCCCACAGCAGGAGATCGGTGCCGACCCGTCCATCCAATTCTCGAGCTGCCCTGGCGATGTCGAAGATCGAGCGTGCCTCACTTTCTCCGACGAGATAGGGATGGAGACCGGGACCTCCCAATCCCTCGTAGTCGGTTGCCACCACCGCCCAACCGGCCTCGAGTTCGGGGCCGAAGTCGAAGGGAGTTCGACCTCCCTGCCGACTGGGGGCGCAAGTGTCGGCGAGGCCGGCGGTCGGATGTGCCCACGCCAATATCGGCATGGTTTCCTGGACCTCGGGGATGGCTATCCAACCGGTAACGGTGGTCGGTGCTCCTTGGATTGTCTGTGAAACGTATTCCACGGTCCAGGCGCGAACACCCTCGGGCGCCGCCGTCCGCTCGGCCGAGATGATGAGGGACGTAGCGCTGTCGCTGGTGTGGGCTTCGGACCAACCCGAGCACGCGGCCAGCGCGTTGAGGACGACAAGCATTGGAATGATGCGACGAAGAGGCACGTCAGCACGATACGGCAACACGTAAAGGACCTGTTGCCGGCGACCCGTGATTCGGAGATGGCAAACACCAACACGGGCCCCGCCCGTGATTCGTTCCCGGTCCCCGTTCGTCTAGGAGATCAGGCTGGGGGTGGTTGATCGGGGTCGGTGTGAGGTATCTGTCCGAGTTTCCCTGCCTGGAAGTCTTCGAAGGCTTCGAGAAGCTGTTGGCGTGTGTTCATGACGAACGGGCCGTACCAGGCCACCGGTTCCCTGATCGGGAGTCCGCCGAGAAACAGAACGTCGACGGTGGGGTGGCGAGATTCTTGGGATTCGTTGGCAACGACTGAGATCGAACCGCCGTCGCCGTAAACAGCCAACTGGCCTGAATGCATCGGGCGTCGGTCTATGCCGAATGTGGCGTCTCCGTTGAGCAAATAGGCGAGTGCGTTGAAATCGTTCCTCCATGGCAGCCTTACCGAAGCTCCGGGAGCGATCGTGGCGTGGATCATGGTGATAGGCGTATGGGTGTCGCCCGGTCCGGCGTGACCGGCGAGGTCACCTGCGATGACTCGAAGCAGTGCACCTCCGTCTGGCGTTGTCAGCAGTGCAACGTCACCGCCGCGGATGTCCTGGTACCTCGGTGGCAGAAACTTGTCCTTGCCGGGAAGGTTGACCCACAGCTGAAACCCGTGAAATAGCCCCCCGGACATGACCAGATGCTCCGGGGGAGTCTCGATATGGAGGATGCCGGCTCCCGCAGTCATCCACTGCGTGTCTCCGTTGGTGATCACTCCGCCGCCACCGTTGGAATCCTGGTGTTCCATGATGCCGTCGATCATGTAGGTGACGGTTTCGAAGCCACGATGTGGATGCCACGGAGTCCCCTTGGGTTCTCCGGGTGCGTATTCCACCTCGCCCATCTGATCGAGGTGAATGAACGGGTCCAGGAGCGCCTGGTCTACCCCGGCAAAAGCACGTTTTACCGGGAACCCTTCGCCTTCGAAGCCGGTGGGAGCCGTCGTAACCGAAACGATGCTGCGATCTCGCTGATCGATGGGTACGTCGACGCGGGGAAGCTGCAGAGTGTCATCGACTGTGATCGCTGGCATGTTTCTCCTTGCGGTCCGCCATGCTCAACATCGTCGAGCGGTTGGTTGTTCCTCGCCGCGTCCCCGATTAGATCGACGGATCTTGGGGCCTGAGTCCGGCGGCGAGCCCGGTTGTCGCCACCAGGCAGACCCACACCAAAGATGCTGCTCCCAGGTGGGCAGCGACCAGCCCGGACCAGGTCACCTTGGTGAGAACGTGAGCACCTCCCAAGCCGATGTTGGTGGCATATGCGGCCAGTCCGACCCACAGGATCGACCGTTCGAGGCGGGGTCGTCCACGGGCGTTCCAACCCAGCCACCCGAGGTAGATGAGCCCACCACCGGCGACGAGTCGATGGAGGTAATGGAGGATGACGTAGCGGTTGCCAAGATCGGGGAAGAAGTCATTGGAGACCAACGGCCAGCCCGGGAAGTAGAGATTGTGGACGAACGAACCGAGCATGAGGACGCCCCCAGCCACCGCAGCACCGATCAGGTACCGATACGTCCACGCGGCATGGCGCTGTTCCGATGAAGGTGTGGTTGCCACCGCGACCAGCGTGAATAGAGCCGCCACCGTCATCGAGATTGCCAGGTGGAGCGAGACAAGGTCTGCGTCAAGGCCGTTGACCACCACCAAGCGTCCAACCCACGCCTGAATGCCGATCACGACTATTCCGGAGATTGCCAGCCAGGCGATCCAGCGCCGGGCGTGTCGCCACGCAATGACCGCCGTGGCGATGGCGAGCACGCCGACGAGGGCGGCGAGCCAACGGTGGGTCCACTCGATGATCATGTGGAACTCGGCGCGGGGCAGCAGTCCGCCCACCAGGCCGTTCTCGCACAACGGCCATCGGTCGGCACACCCGTAGCCGCTTCGGCTACCCCGGGTAAACCCTCCGAACGTGATGAGGAACAGGGTCGCCGCCACCGTCCACCTGCTGAGGATGCGCGTCGTCATAGACGGCGAGGGTAGGCGCCTGCGAGCTTGCTTCGATTGCTGGGCCGGTTACGGAGATATGTCTCTTAGAGGTACTGCCCCGGCATCGGTCGGTCGTCGGTTTCGACGTCGGCGATGGCCATCGCTCGTTCCTGGGCCTCCGTCTGTTGGCTCATGGTTGCCGCCGCGATCCCACTGAACAGCCCTTCCAACCAGCCGACCAGCTCGGCCTGGGCGACTTGCAGTTCGGAGGGCGTGGGTGATGCCATTTCGAACGTGACCGTGAGGTATTCGAGCTCCGTCTTGAGTTCCTCCGGGAGGAGTTCCTCGAGTTCGTGGAGCGTCCTCTCGTAAATTCGTCGGAATCGCTCGCAACCTTCGGCGTCGCATGGGGTCGTGCGTGCTTCATCGAGCATGAATCTGGCCATGGCGGCAAGCCTGATGAGCTTCTCGGGCTCATCGATGCGGGCTGGGGCCGGTTCGGTGTGGAGATTGGTATCGACGGTCATGGTGGTGACCTCCTCACCATCTCAAACGCCGAGCCGAATTGTGATGGCTCGAGTGTGTCGTCAACTTGACGGTTGTGGTCTACGCCCCTGCGGAGATAGCGGCCACGCGATTGAGGGCAGCCTGGTCACGGAGGTAGGTGATCTCGATCGAATCGAAGTCGATCGCAGCACGGATGAGGCCGTTGAGTCGCCAGTACATGTTCTTGCCCGGACATGTCGTGTTCGCCCAATCGCGGTGTCCGGCGATCTTGGTTGGCCGAACCGAGAAGGTCTGCATCGCCCAGGCCAGGAGACGCGCCATTGCAGCGAGCTGGGCCGGACTCGGATCCTGTATGTCGAAGTGACCTTCGAAACAGACGAGCAGATGCCCGGTGGGGTCGTACTCGGTAAACGTGTCACCGACGGCGTCGACCGGTCGACCTTCGTACACGTTTCCGTTTCTATCGACCATGAAGTGATAGGCGAGATCGGGCCATCCATGTGACATGTGCCAGTCCTGGTGCTGGTGGAGCCTGGAGATGGCCGCCGTGTTGTCGGTGAGTTCGGCGCCGGTGTGATGGACCGTGATCCGTTCGATGGTGTGGTGGGTGAATTCGCCTTGAGGACGAGAGGTCCAGCCTTCACGTCCGATAATCGCCAGAGTCTCTGTCGCCAGACCGGTCGCCGCTCCTCGCGTGGCCGGGGGATCGACCGGAGTTCGGGGCATGGCGGTTGTCACTGCCGCAAACGCCGATCTGGTTGCCGACAGAATCGAGCCCAAGCCGACTGAGCCTGCCAGCAGTGAGAGCATTCGGCGCCGGGAGAGATTCACACCATCACGCTAGATGATGGTTGTATTGGTCGGGAAGGCGACAATCCCGGCTTCGGCCGGGCGTGGTCGGCGTTGCAGGTGGTGACAGAGGGAATCCTCCCCCCTCCTGGTTGGCACCAACGGCGGCCCGTCACATCGTGGCGGGCCGTTTCGGTGAAAGGATTCGATTGGACACAAATCAACAGGGCTTCCCTCTTCGGCAGGCGATTGTGATCGTCGCCGGTCTGGTGTTGTTGGTGGTGTCGGGATTGCTGGTCCAGGACCCCCCGGCGGCTTGGGAGGGGAGCCTCTTTCGTGCCCTCAATGAACTGCCGCATAGCGTCGAACCTGCGCTCTGGGCCTTGCAGCAGATGGGCTCGGCGCTCGTAATGCCTTTCGCGGCGTTTGCGTTGTGGCGCGTGACCCGCCGCTGGCAACCCCCGGCGGCCCTGCTCGTTACCGGTTTCTTGCTCGGTTGGGTTGGAGCCAAGGGGATCAAGGTCATGGTTGGACGGGGTCGGCCGGGTGCCATCTTTGATGATGTAATCCTCGGGTTCGACGTTCCGACTGCTGAGATCGGGTTCCCGTCGGGCCACGCGGTGCTGACGTTCACGCTTCTTGTGATGTTTGTGCCGTATCTTTCCAAGCGGGGCCGAATCGTGGCGCTTGGTATTGCGATTGGTGTCGGCTTGACCAGGGTCTATGTCGGTGCTCACTTCCCCCTCGATGTGATTGGTGGTGCCGGGTACGGAGTCGCTATTGGGACCCTGGCGACACTTCTATCACGGCCGGGCTTTGGTGCTGGGTTGGTCGGGTCCTGGACAGTTCGCCAACGCTCCGATACTGAGGAGCGTTGATCCCGATGACACGCCTAGAAGGGTCTCTCCCCCCTGGTTGGCACCTACGAGCGGTCCGTCACACGGTGGCGGACCGCTTCGGTATGGAATCTCGTAGCCTCAGGTCATATTGCCGTCACGGCGACCGACGGAACCTGGAGTCGATATGAAGGAATTCAGATACGGACTCGGAATCGAAACAGCTATGAGCGTTGCCGATGCCGATACGGCGGTGCGTGCTGCGCTGGCCGAAGAGGGGTTCGGCATCATGACCGAGATCGATGTTGCCGCCACCTTGAAGGCGAAACTCGACGTTGATCGAGCGCCGTATCGAATCCTCGGCGCATGCAATCCGGTTCTAGCCAACCAAGCCCTTGGTATCGATGAGCACATCGGCTTGCTGCTCCCCTGCAACGTCGTGGTGTACGAAACCGAGGGCGGGTCCAATGTCGAAGCGATGGAGCCATTGGTGTTGTCGCAACTGGTGGACGATGAGGCCATCGGTCCGATTGCAGCCGAGGTACGGGAACGACTCACCCGGGCGCTTCAGGCGGTCGAATCCGCCTGATCGTCGCGTCCGGATCAGTTGAGATGCTCTGACAGAAACCCGAGGATCGTGCCGACATACGGTTCGAAGGCCTCGAGTGAAGCGTGGTTCGCCCCGGGTACGACAAGGGTGCGCGCCTCGCGGGCGCGATCGGCCAGGTCGTAAAGATCGGCGATGGGCACCACGTCGTCGGCGTCTCCGTGGACCAGCATGAGAGGTGCCTTTACGCGGCTTACGGTCGAGCGGGGGGCGATGTCGTCGAAACGGGCACCGATGGTTCGCTCCATGGTGCGCAGCACCCCGGCGCGGACCCGGCTGGGCATCCGGTTCATCGGTGGAGACGTTGCCATGATTTCGGCGGGGTGGGCAAAGGCAGATACCGACACGATGGCGCCTAGATCCGTCCGTCGTGAACCAACCAGCAGTGCGGCTCCGGCCCCGACCGAATGACCAATCACCCCGACGCTCGTTACATCGTGATGGGCACTGAGCCAGTCGATCGCAACGTCGAGATCCTCGGCAAAGCGAGGCATTGAAACGAATTCGTCATGCTCGCTCCGACCGTGGTTTCGAGCGTCGAGGAATAGCGTGTGCAGGCCGGCCCGATGCAGATGTGGCGCTAGGGGGAGCATGAGCGAGGCGTTGGCGCCCCAGCCGTGGAGCACGACGACGGCCGGCGCTTTGCCCCCGGCCGGGATGAACCAGGCGTGCAAATCGGTGCCGGTGGCGCTCTGCAGGGTGATGGGGACCTCGGGCAGGCCCATCTCGCCGGGAGTGTGGGGTTGCTCGCGCTGCGGCGGCGCCATATGTCGCTTTAACAACTCAGGGAAGAGTCGCATCAGCCCTACGGCTGCCACGGCTCCGAGGAGGAACTTCTTCACGACGTGAGGATAAGGCCTTATGCGGACTGTTCAGATCGGGCGGTGCCGTGGCGTTCGATCAATGCCAGATGGGCCAGATCCTTGGGTCGCCCCGCGATCGTCTTGTACTCGATCACGTGCTCCATCCGAACGAAGGGGAGACCTTCGATCATCTCGGCTGTGGTGATGAGGTCGGCGAGATCGAAGGAGCCGTATGCCCAAGATCTTCCGAAGGTGATCGCTCCTTCGTGGGTGCTCACGATCATGACATCGGTGCCTTCGAGCGGAACAAGGTTGCCGAGTCCACAGGCGTGCTCCCAAGCCGGTCCCAGGCAGATCACATCGAGATCGTTAACCGAATCGATGATTCCCTTGGCGAGGAGCGGACCGCTTCCGAAGACCGCGTAGTGCCCCGCAGGCAGGGCCATGGAGCGAAGGAGATCGAACAGTTCGGGGCCGTATCCGGGTTCAGGCAACAGTGATCGGATCCGACTCCGCGTTCTCGGCTCGTGAGGCGAAGAAGAATGGGATTGCAAGTGCCTGGATGGCGCCGCCTATGAGGTAGGAGGTGGAGTAGGACCAAACGTCGGCAGCTCGACCCAGGGCTGGTTGGACAACCACTCCACCGGCGGACCCCATCAGGGAGTCGAAGGACAGAACTGTGGCCCTTTGTTCTGAAGGGATGAGTTCGTTTACGTACGCCTGTCGCATCGGCATCGCCGCGGCGAAGGCGACCGCCCAGACCGCGATGCATGCGATCGCGATGTAGAAAGAATCTGTCAGTCCGACGGCAACCAATGCGGCGACGCTGAGGAATCCGAAGAAGATGAGGGCATGGGTGCGGCGACTGAACATTCGGCGTACGACTGGAACCAGCAGTCCGCCGCCGATCTGGGCCGCGGCCACGATTGCGGCGGCGAGACCAGCGATGCCGTAGGCCGTCTCGTCTCCATACAGCTCCAGTAGGTACGGCTGCATTGCATAGAAGGCGTAGAACGAAACACCGGTCGTAAAGGGCGCGGCGAGCATCAGCCAGCGGACCGGACGATTGCGCAGGCCGCCATCGATCGATGCGCTCAGGATGTGCTTCATTTCCTTTATCGGCCCGGTTCCGTGCTTCGGTTCGAACCCAATGTCCTTCATCAAGCCGAATGCGGCGAGCAGGGTGAGACCGAGCATGACTGCTCGCAGGATGTAGGGGACTCCAAGATTCCACTGCTGGGCGATGAACCCGCCGGCAACGGCTCCGGTGAGCATGGCTCCTCCGGCAACCGCCTGACCGCGGGCAAAGACCGACTCGAGGTTTCCGGTAAAGCCGGTTGCCCCGAGGGCATCGACCAGCCACGCCTCCACGGCGCCCGAGAAGAACGTGAACCCGAGTCCGATGAACGCTGATGCGGCGGCCCATCCCCAGAACGGTGCGCCGGTCTCCCACATCAGCAGGTAGATGACGGTTGAAACCAGCAGCGTTATCGCTCCGAGCAGATATGAGGCTCGTCGGCCCCAGGTGTCGGCGACTACTCCGGTCGGTACCTCGAATAGGACCATGCCGGCGGTAAAAAAGGCATTGGCAGAGAATGCTTGTGCGTTGCTGAGGCCGGCATCGAGCAGGAACAGAGTGTTGACCCCCCAGATGAACGACGCGGATAACGTCGACAGGAGTGTGAGGAGTAAGTAAGTCCGTTGGACGGCTCTGGCGGCCTCTGGCATTGGAGGACCCTACTCAGCGTGGGGCAGCTACATCCGAATAGGCTCTGCGGTGATGCGCTTTCTGAATGCGTTCGGCACCCTCGGTCGCCTCTTTATCGCCGCGGCATTGGCATGCGTCGCGGTGGCGGTGGCGTTCAGCGGCGATGCACGGATGGCCCTTCTCATCGTTGCCTTCGCCATCGGGGTGACCGGGTTCGTTTTGGCCTTTATCGGTCGCCGCCTGGGAACCGTTTCTGCCCTGGACCGGCAGCTAAAGGCAGAAGGGGTGCGAGCAACGGCGACGATCACATCGCTCGGAGAGACAGGGGTGACGGTAAACGGGAGCCCGGTAATCGAGTTTGGTCTCGATGTGGATAGCAGTGCTCATGCGCCCTACTCGGCCACCATCCGCCAACGAGCGCCACGCTTGCTGCTTGGAACCTTTCTCCCAGGATCGACCGTGTCGATTGTGGTAGATCCTGCCGATCGGGAACACCTGGCGATCGATTGGGAAGGCGGGTCGGCGGCCGTAGCACCTGCCGTGGTTGAAACGGCCCCGATTTCCAGCTCCGACGGTGTGCGCGACATCGAGGAGCTACTGCGCACCGGTAGGCGGGCGACCGCGCTCATTATCTCGATGGAAGATGCCGGCGACATGTCCGAGTTGGGTCTCGTTGAGGTTGGCGCAGCGGGCGACGATGACCGTCTCTTCGTGATTGGCCTGGAGGTCAAGCAGAGTGGGATGAGCCCGTATGAGGTCAGGGTGGCTCACCGGATTCCCGAGCGGCTGTTGGGACGCGTCGGCCCCAGGACTCGTGTCGACGTCGGGGTAGACCGCGATGACGACAACGCAGTTGCCATCGATTGGGACACGATCCGACATTGATGAGCTCACCGGGCGAGCTGCCTCCAGACGAACATCGCCTAGAACCTGATCGATTGCCAACGCCGTTTTCGGCTGCCCAGATACGGGATTCGTCGGCGCCCGGTCGGGCGTACAAGTTTCGGGTGGAGCCACCCGATGCAACTCCATACATCGATCGATGGGAGTTCTCCGGCGGTGACTTCAAGGAGGCGGAACGCAGTCGTTGGACAGAAGAACTTGACGGCACAGTCCGGGACCAGCCAGAACTGGTGCGGTCCACTTGGGTCGACTTTCAGTCCCATGCTTCCTACCCGGAGGACCGGACGACAATTGCAGCCGGTTCGGTTGCTACGCCCGCAGGCGCCTTCGACTGCTGGGTCTACACCATCACCAACGACGATGGATCGGTGACCCGGGCGTCATTTGCCATAGGATTGCCCGGTCCTCCGGTGCTTCTCGAAACCGAGGCCCGATCTGAGGTGATCTTTCGAATGATCCTGCTCGAGACCGTCGAACCGAGCTAGCCGGCAATTTCCTCAGCGTTGGCCAAAGATCGCAGGGCGTTCTCGCCCAGAACCTTGCGAATATCCGGTTCGCTCCATCCCCGCTCCAGGAGCTCCAAACTGATCGTCGGATAGGTCGTGACGTCGTGCAGGCCGTCGGGCAGGAGGTCGACGCCGTCAAAGTCAGATCCGATGCCCACATGGTCGATCCCGCCAAGGCGAGCGATGTATTCGATGTGATCGGCAACATCGGTCACCGAGCCCACCGCCACTTCACGACCCAGCTCGAGATCCTTCGAGGCAGCAGAGAAGCCAGCCTCATCGTCGGGTGCGAATTGGGCACGCAGCTGGCGCGACTCCTCGAACATATCGACGTCGAGCAAGGCCGTTTCATGCACCAGGAATGCCGGTACGAATGTCACCATGACCACCCCGCCTCCTGCTGCGATCATCTCGATGACGTCATCGGGGACGTTGCGAGGGTGCGGTGCCAATGCAAACGCCGAGGAGTGAGATGCGATGACCGGGGAGCGGCTCGTTTCAATTGCCTGACGCATGGTGTCTGCTGAGACGTGAGACACATCCACCAGCATGCCGATTCGATTCATCTCCTGGACAACTTCCCGGCCGAAGTCAGTCAACCCTCCGTGGCGTTCTTCGTCGGTAGCCGAGTCGGCCCAGTCGATCGTGTCACCGTGGGTCAGGGTCATGTATCGCACCCCGCGCTCATGCAGCAACGACAGTGCCCCCAGGTCGTTTTCGATCGCGTGGCCTCCCTCGACTCCCATGAAGCCGGCGATGCGGCCGCCATCCCTGATCCGGCGGGCTGCCTCGGCCGTGTCGGCAAGACCGGTGAGCTCGGGTGCCAGCCGTGACATTTCGTCAACGAGATCGATCTGACGGTGCGTGGCGGCCAGGGGCCCGGTGGTCCATGCCGGTACGTACACCGACCAGAACTGAACTCCGACGCCACCCTCCAGCATTCGGGGAAAGTCACTGTGGTAGCCGTCGAGCCTTGTTCGCGGGTCCGCGGCTGCGAGCGACCCGTCGGCCCGGGTGCGGATCTGCCACGGCAGGTCGTTGTGCCCGTCGACGACAGGTAGGGACCTATGGAGTTCGGCGACGCGCTCCGTGGAGTTCATTCGGATCCCACAGGCCGAGGCGTCTCCTCGCCTCCGAAGTAGAGATAGAACGCTCCGATGAGCACAGCCGGTCGTTTCACGGTGTCTCCAATTGCGCTTGGCGGTCACGAGTGATCTCGGTTTCGCGCAGCCTACGCCCGGAAGTTGCCGTCCTCGGCAAGCGCCAAAAGCGGGGACGACTGAGGGCGCTTCTGCCAGACCTATTCTCGGCCGATGCAACGCGTCTGGCTCGCCATCATCGTCGCCTCCCTCGGTTGGGGGACGGCTGGTGTGGCAACCCGTTCGGCGCTGGGCGAGGGTGTTACCCCGTATCGCCTCGCCGCCTATCGGTCTTTGCTTGCGGTGGTGGCGGTGATCATCTACTTGCTGGTGAGCAGAGGCAAAGTGCCCAGGGGCGCTGTGGTTTGGAAGGTCGGAACCGCGATGGGGCTTTCCAATCTGGCCGCACCTTTCATCTTCTCCAACCTTGCACTTCAGTACGCCGGAGCAGGCTTTCTCGGGTTGATGACGGCACTCATCCCGTTGATTACCGCGGGGCTGGCCCACTTCACATTGCCGGGGGAGCGACTCTCGGTTGCGAAGACGGTGGGTCTGATGCTGGGCCTTTCCGGCGTTGCCGTTCTCTTCCTTTCTGGTGATACCGGCTTGGTCGAAGGTGGGCGCCCGATCCTCGCGGGATTGCTGGGGATGGGCGCAGTGGTGTCCATCTCAGCCGGAGGCGTCTATGCGAAGCACTACGCCGGCGAATACGAGCCCCTCGATGTCACCGGAGTTCACTTTGCGACGGGCACCGTGATCATCGCTCTGATCACGCTTGTCGCTGAAGGCGGGCCCACCGGGGCCACCGGGAAGGCCTGGCTCCTCCTGGTGTACATGGCGCTGGCCTCGACATTCCTCCCGATGATTCTGTACTACTGGATGTTGCGCCACGTCACGGCCACCTATGCGTCGCTGGCCGGTTACGTGATACCTGTCATCGCCATCACCGCTGGCGTGGTATTGCTGGACGAACAACTCCAATCGGGGATCATCCTCGGCGGCCTGTTGATCCTTGTAGGCGTTCTGATCACCGATCGCGCCGAACGTCGACCCAAGCTAAGAACACCGCAAGGCGGCTGAGAACCGGCTTCGCGTATGGCGCCTGGTACCGTGGTTGTCGGCGTCGCACCCGCGACGATCTGGTTCCGTCGCTCTCCACTCCGCTGAGCGCCCGGACCGTTCAGGCGATGGAATGAGAGAACTTGTTGAATACCTCCTCGCGCCAGACCGGCGTGAACTCCTTTTCCGAATTGGGAATCTCGGACGAGATCGTCCAGGTGCTCGCCGATCGCGGCATCCTTGACCCCTTTCCAGTTCAGTCCATGACCATCCCGGATGCGCTGGCTGGCCGTGACGTGTGCGGTAGGGCGCAGACGGGCTCAGGCAAGACGCTGGCCTTTGGGATACCGATGGTCGAACGAACCACAAAAGCACAGCCGCGCTACCCCCACGCTCTGGTGCTGGTGCCAACCCGCGAGCTATGCAGCCAGGTTTCGGAGGAACTCCGGCCGTTGGCGAAAGCCAAAGGTCTCAGCCTGGTCTCTGTCTACGGGGGCGCTCCGATGGGGCCCCAGGTCGACAAGATCAACAAAGGGGTCGACATAGTTGTGGCGACGCCGGGGAGATTGATCGATCTCGTCGACCGCAAAATGGTGAGCGTCGAGGCGGTCGAATGCGCCGTTATCGATGAGGCCGACCAGATGGCCGACATGGGCTTCCTACCTCAGGTCCACGCCATCATGCGCAATGTCGGGGGCACACCGCAGGTCATGCTTTTCTCGGCCACGCTGGATGGCGCCGTGCGCTCCCTGGTAAACGCCTATTTGACCGACCCGGTCAACCACGAGGTTGAGTCGTCTGGTGACATCATCGATGAACAGACTCACCGCTTTATCGCCGTGCACCACATGGATAAGGCCAGAGTCGCCGCAGCGATCATCGGGAGCGTGGAACGGACGCTTGTGTTCGTCGGTACCAAGCGCAATGCAGACCGGGTGACCGGCCAACTGATCGACGAGGGCGTGGATGCCAAGGCGATTCATGGTGACAAGCGGCAGAATGAGAGAGAGCGGGGTTTGGCCGAATTCGGCGAAGGCAAGCTCCCGGCTTTGGTTGCGACGAACGTTGCTGCACGCGGTCTGCATATCGACGATGTGGACATCGTGCTCCACTACGACCCGCCTCAGGATTACAAGAGCTTTATTCACCGTTCGGGCCGGACCGCCCGAGCCGGCGAATCCGGTCTGGTCGTTTCGCTGGTCGAGTGGGACCAGGTCGAGGACGTTGAGCGGCTGCAACGGGCTTCGGGCCTGAACTATGAGATCGTCAAGATGTACTCGAACGACGAACGCTTGCTCGATCTCGTGGACCACGAGCCTGATCGCGTTGAGATGAAGCGAACCAGTGATGTCGATATTTCGAAGCGGTTCCGCCCCAGGCGCCGGAGGCGTTGAGGGGCACTGAGGCTATTGTTTCTGGCGCATCGGCACCCGTCGATCGCCAGTGCGAGGGGGCAAATTGAATACTGAACAATTGGAGCTGCTCCAAGCTGTCGAGCCAACGGTGGAGCGTCTCACCGACGAGCATCGCGAGCGTCGTGAGAATTGGTACGCCCACGAGTACGTTCCGTGGGAGCAGGGCCGAAACTTCGTCGCCGAGCCATGGGATGAGAGCCAAGCCACTCTGTCTCCTGAGGTACGTACTTCGCTTGTACTGAATCTCCTCACCGAGGACAATCTGCCCTATTACCACGCCGAAATCGCCGACCGATTGCCGACCGGTGGCGCCTACGCAGACTGGGCCCATCTGTGGACCGCTGAAGAGGGACAGCATGCGATCGCGCTGCGGTCGTATCTGCTCACCTCACGCAACTGCGACCCGGTGGGGCTGGAGGATGACCGGATGGCCACGATGGAGGCAGGTCACCTCAGCGGATATGAGGATCCGGCTGCGCTGTTCATCTACACCGCTGCGCAGGAACTGGCGACCAGAGTCAGTCATCGAAACGCCGGTCGCCTGGCAGATGATGAGACCGCCTATGCACTGATGGGTCGGATCGCTACTGACGAGAATCACCACTTCATGTTCTATCGAGGTGTGGCGGCTGCCATGTTGGAGCAGAGCGCCGAGACGATGCTCGAGCCGCTCTATCGGGTCTTCAACAACTTCAAGATGCCGGGGACTGTCATTCCCGGATTCCTCCAGCGTGCGGTCGAAATGGCCAAGGTGGGCGTCTACAACCTGCGAATCCACCACGATCGGGTGATCGAGCCGCTGCTGCGGGACTGGAAGATTGAACATCTGACTGGTCTGTCTGCCTCGGCACAAGAGATGCAGGAAAAGATCATGGAACTTCCCTCCAGGGTGCTGCGGGCCGCGGAGATCTTCGAGCGCAGGGCGGCGCGCCTCGCTACCTGATCGGCTGCCGGCTCCAGTCGGGGAGCCTCAGGCCGGAGCTGAGAGCGCTGGTTACGGTTGCGGTCGTCACCACTGCGACTGACAGAGCGACCGCCCCCAGGATCAGATACATCACGATCAACTGGACCACAACGGCATCCACGGGTTCGACTCCGGCCAACAGCAGACCGGTCATTGCGCCGGGAAGGGCGATCAGCCCGACAACTTTGGTTCGCTCGATTTGGGGGATGAGAGCGGTGCGGGCGGTCAGCGGCGCCACGAACCGCGCGGTTTGTCTCTGATCGAAACCGAGCGCTAGCAATGCTTCGATCCGTCCCGGGTGGTCGGTGAAGTATGCGGCGGCACGGTTTATGGCGAGCACCGTTGCCGGCATTGTGTTGCCGATTGTGATCCCGGCGATCACGACCATGTTTACGGGAGAGACCTCGATGATCCCGAATCCGAATACGACGGCGAGTGCGATGCCGGCCGACCCCGAAATCGACAAGAGTGCAAACGGCCAGAGCCGCCGAATTCCCTTTGCTCGATGGTTGGCCACGAAGGTGGCAACGATGATCATCCCGATGATCCACAAGCCGCTGTAGATCGGTGCTTGAGCACTGTCGAAGATCAGCCTGAATACTGCCCCCACGGCCAGCAGTTGGACTGCGGCCCGCAGGGCCGCCCAGACGATCGACCTTTCGATTCCCAGGCGCATCCACAAGGAGATCCCAACCGCCAGGGCGATGAGGGTGAGTGAGGCAAGTGCGCCGAGCGCGGACACGGGCTCCATGCGGCAAGGCTACGACGTGGCGTGCGCCACCTGGTCCTACTGGTAGCTCACGTAGGCAGCCGAAGGCACCAACTCGAGCACATTGGCTGGCGAGATCCCGCCACCCGGAATGTCCTCGTCGTAGAAGTTCTTCCAGCCCCACGCCCAAGGGTGGGTCTCCCATCCGGCGGTCAAGACCCCCCACGTGGTGTATTTATCGGGAACTGCTCCCTGACCGTCCATCTGGATGATCACCTGGAGTTCGGGCGGCGTCATGATCGTCTCACGGTCTTGAAGCATGAATTCGCGGAACTGGTGGAGCAGCAGGACCTTCTGCGGGAGGTTGTTTTCGTGGACCAGGTTGGCCAGCCACTCGATGACTTGGTTCACTTCGGCAGCCTGGACCCGGCCGATCTGCTGCAGGGGAAGCTGATTCGCAGTCAGTCGCCATTCCGGGTCGAGTGCCAGCCCAACATTCGGGTTGAGGAGTGCTTGTTCGTACCGCTTGGCCTGGGTGAGGAAGTCAGAGCGTCCCGGCTGGAGGTCGAGGATCACGTAAACGCCCTCCTGCGCACCGATGTCGATCCACGGCTGGATGACCTCGTGGCCCATCTCGTTGGAGTAGTCGCCGTCGCCCCCGGGGTTCCCGGCGGCGACCGTGGTGATGATCTCGAAGGTGGGCAACGGGTCGACTCCGGGGGATTCAAACTGCGCGGCCATGCCCCGGACCCTGGTCACTGCATCGACGGGACCTTGCTCACCGAGTGCTCCCAGTGCGGTGGTGAGCGGATTGCCGTAGAGGGCCACGAGTATGCGGGGGAGAACCAGGAAGCCTCCACCCGGCAGTTCATCGGCC
>CAXMOL010000025.1:0-2680 GCA_964194935.1 uncultured Kiloniellaceae bacterium | reverse complement strand
GCATGGTGGGCAATGATGCCGTTGCCGTACCTTGTTCTGGACTTGGGGACCGCCGAGTCGGTTTCGAAGGCGACGCCCGACATCTCCAAGTTGAGCGCTCTTCGGGCGGGCAAGACGTACATCGTCGGATCCCAGGGTGATGATCTGAGGGTCAGGTTCTTTGCTCCCGATGCGGGCGTCGCCGAGGATCCCGCAACCGGGAGCGCTGCTGCCGCCTACGCCGCGGTTCGCCTGTTCGAAGGCGACAGGGAGGGCTCCTTGGCGATCCACCAGGGGGAGGAGATCGGTCATCCTTCGACGATCCAATTGGAATGGGACTCGAACAAGGCGTCACTCGGTGGATCGGTGCGATGTGACGAGGTACGGATTCTGGAACGTTGAGCCCGGATCTTTCCTACGAACCGGCGCCTGCGCCCGAGCAGGTCGACGAGGTAAGCCACAAACATCACCGTGTTGAGACCTGGGCAGTCGTGGGATCTGCCGACGATCGGGTACTGGTGGACGCCTATCTTCCGGATCGGATCGAGCGGATCGTGGTCATGGCGCATGGGGCCGACAACAGCCGCCACGCTCGATATATAGAGGTCTCCGGCAAGAGATTCACCCGATCCCACACCGCCGTCATCGCCATGGATGCGCCCTTTCATGGAGACCGCGCCGATGCCCGCGAGCTCGTCGACCCGGTAGGGACGATGGTCGATGTGATGGTGCAGTGGGTGAGGGACCATCGGCGCCTTATCGACACGATCGAGTCCCGTTGGCGGGAGGTGCCGATCGGATTCGCCGGATTTTCGATGGGTGGCCTCTACGGAGTGCCGTTGCTGGCGGTCGATAGTCGGATCAGATCCGCCGCGATCGTCATTGCAGGTTCTACCCGGGTCTCCTATCCGGTTCGATTCGGACGACTCGACAAGCAAACCCGTGAGCGAATCGCCATCACCGACCCCGCGGTCCACGCACCCCGGATCGGTGACCGTCCGGTGATGCTGCTAAATGCCGACAACGATGAGTTGGTGCCCCGTGAGGCTGCGATCGCTTTGTACGACGCTTTCGTGGGCCCGAAAGAATTGGTCTTCATGCCGGGTACCCACACCGAGTGGAAGCACGCCGCCAGGTGGTTCCGGCGCCTCGAAGGGTTCTTCCGAGAGACATTGCAATAAGCGCTTGTCTGATCACTCTCCCCTTTGGGGGGAGTCAAAGGTAGAGCGAGGCGCCGCCATGGGCGGCTCATCCATGCGGAGACATTCGGGACCGGGTAGGACCCGAATGGTGGAGCTAGATACGCAGGCGTTTGGTGGGGGGCGGGAGGTCTCAGCTTTCAGCAAGCAGTTGGGTATCGGATGTCGGTCTTTGGTCTTGTCTTCGTTCTCCCCCCTCAGGGGGGAGTCCCGATTGAGCGGAGCGAGTGAGGGGAGGGGGGTCTCTGTATGTTGAACCCTGGGAGCGTGACCCCCTCCGTCACCGCCTACGGCGGTGCCACCTCCCCCTGAGGGGGAGGAACAGCGCGCTACTGGCTACACAGCTATATCGCGCCGGGTAAATCGCCAGATTCCGAAAGCGCCAAAGGCAAGACCGAGCCCGAGCAGCAATAGGGCGTTTCCGGCTTGGACTCCGTGGAGGATCGGGTCACCGGCCAGCGCCCAGAAGAAGGGGCTGAGGCGTTCTAGCGAACTGATCCCGTCGATCAACGGTGCCAGACCCCACAGGATGTAGGTGGCGACGGCGAGGCCTGAGGCGGCTCCGAGCGCAAGACCTCGGCTGCCGGTGGCAGCGCCCAGTCCGAAGGCCAGCCCTCCAAAAACAACACCCACCAGGAAGACCGAAATCGTGGCACCAAACAGCGCAGCGAAGGAGACATCCATATCGGCCAGGGGTGTTGCGACGACGAAAGTGAGGATCGCCAGGGCGACGAGCAAAGTTCCCGCGGTCAGGATTGCCAGGGCCTTTTCCGTTGCGAGGCGCCATCGCTGGATTGGATGGGCGGCCACGAGATCGAGCGTTCCATCGCGTTCATCAGTGGCGGTCAGCCGCACCCCGAATGACACCAGAAAGATGATGAACAGCAGCGGCAGCATGTTCGAATAGAACTGGCTGTTGAGGTACCCGGCCGGCTCGGTGATCGACATTCCGGAACCGAGTCCGAGGATCTCCTGCACGAATTCCGGATAGTCGTCGATGATGTCGGAGAACCCGGCTTGGTTGGCGATCGACGGGTAGGCGGCGACCGTGATCGCTATCAATCCGATCAACCCGAGCGCCCATCCCAGCAGTGACTTCTTACGGGATCGCAGCGTGCGCCAGAAGACGGTCATTCGTCCTCTTCTCTGTACAGGCCGAGAAAGACCTCTTCGAGATCGGCCTCCTCGCTGCGCATGGCCACCACCTCGTATCCAGCGAGTGCCTTTACGAGTGCATCCATCGATCCTTCGATGCGGATCTGCAGTGTTGTCCGAAGCTTGTCAACGGACACAACGTTGGCGACTGCCATCAGTTGCTGCTCGGTCGGGGCATCCATGCCAAAACGAACCTCAACGACTCGGACGGCGCGGTCCTTGAGTTCGTCGACGGTGGCTACTTCGATCAGCCTGCCCTTGCGGATGATCCCGACCCGTTCGGCGATTCGTTCGACCTCCGGCAGCACGTGTGAAGACAAAAAGACGGTTCGCCCTTCGTCGCGGGC
>CAXMOL010000024.1:0-27934 GCA_964194935.1 uncultured Kiloniellaceae bacterium | reverse complement strand
GGAGGGTCGGCCACCTAGCGAGGCAGGTTCGGTCAGTCCCGTCGGATCTCGATGAACCCCTGTCCCTCCAGATGAAGGATGATGCGTTGGGCGGCTTCGTCTCGGCTGAGGGTCGCCGTGTCGATGACTATCTCAGCGTCCGTGGGCTCTTCGTAGGGGTCGGAGATTCCGGTGAACTCCTTGATGATGCCGGCCCGGGCCTTTGCGTAGAGACCCTTGCGGTCTCGTTGCTCGCACACCTCCAGTGGTGTCGACACATGCACGAGGTTGAACCCCCCGAGTGGTTCGATCATCTGACGCACGCTCTGGCGGACGTCGTCGTACGGAGCGATCGGTGCGCAGATTGCTATTCCGCCGTTCTTGGTGATCTCGGAGGCGACGAAGCCGATGCGCTGAATGTTGAGATCGCGGTGTTCCTTGGAGAATCCGAGTTCCGACGAGAGGTGCTTTCGCACCACATCGCCGTCGAGCAGCGTTACCGGGCGGCCTCCCATTTCGAGAAGCTTTACCAACAGAACGTTGGCAACAGTCGACTTGCCCGAGCCTGAGAGTCCCGTGAAGAAGACTGTAAAACCCTGTCGACTGCGTGGTGGGTGTGTCTTGCGCAACTCGTCGGCTACCCGGGGAAAGGTGAACCATTCAGGGATATCTCGACCGTCGGCGAGTCGATCGCGTAGCTCGGTCCCCGAAATCGAAAGTGACTTGGCCCCCTCGGCTACCTCGTCGATCGGTGAGTAGGCATCCTCGTCGGGCAGGTACACCATCATCTTGAACGGGACCATCTTGACCCCGATCTCGTCTTCATGGGCGGAGAGCAACTCCTGGGCATCGTATGGGCCGTAGAACGGTTCTCCGGCCGAGTCGCTGCCGGGCCCGGCATGGTCCCTTCCGACGATGAAATGGGTACACCCGTGGTTCTTGCGGATGATCGCGTGCCACACGGCCTCGCGCGGACCGGCCATGCGCATCGCCAGGGGCAGTAGTGACAACTCGGCGGTGTTGGCTGGGTACCGAGGCATGATCGCCTCGTAGGCGCGGACCCTCGTGTAGTGATCGACATCACCGGGCTTGGTCATCCCGACTACGGGATGGATGAGCAGGTTGGCCGAAACCTCTTTGGCGGCTCGGACCGTGAGTTCGAGGTGTGCCCGATGCATCGGGTTCCTTGTCTGGAACGCGACGATCGTTCGCCACCCACGCTTGGAGAATCGGGCCCTCGTTTCTGCGGGGGTCATGCGGAGCGTCTTGTAGTCGAAGTGCGATGGGAGTTCGATCACCTCCAGCTGACCACCGACGTAGTGGGTACCGGCGACATCGAAGAGGTACCCAACAGCCGGATGCTCCGTATTGGTCGAGCCCAACACCTGGCGCGCTTCGCGCTCCTTGTCGGGTTCCCACACGTCGGTCACGTTGAGCACGGCCAGCATCACCCCTTCTGGGTCCCGCAATGCCAGGCCTGCTCCAGGTTCGAGGAGGGCTGCTGTTTCGGCATCGATGTCGAGGGTTATGGGCATGGGCCACAAAGTCCCGTCGGGGAGACGCATGTCGGTGACGATCCCGTCATATTCCTCGCGAGTGTTGAAGCCGGTTAGTGGGGAAAAGCCACCGGATGCCAGCAATTCCAGATCGCAGAGTTGGCGATCAGTCAGATCCCAGGAGGCGTACTCGACCGACACCTCTTTGAGTTCGGCGGCTCGGGTTGGATCGACGACGAGATCCACCAATTCGCCTCCGTGAGGCGGAATGAGGCTGTCAGATGCTGAGCTGGTCACGGAAAGTCTCCTCGCGAGAATGGCTCCGCTGGGGAGCCTGCGCCGGATTCTAGGTGCATCATCGCTGGCTCCGAGACGGCCTTCGTATACTCGCCGCCCGTGATTCTTTCGCCTTTCGCCGTCATGTCGATGTGGGCAGCCGGGGTGGCTGCCGGTGCAGCTGCTGTTGTGTGGTGGCGGATAGTCGGACCCGGCTTCGTGTGGCTGTCCGGTGGGGTCACCCTTCTCCTCGGCGTTCCCGCGGCTTTGGCCGGCGATTCGGCGCTTGCCTGGATCGGGTGCGGCCTCGGGGTGATCGTGGTCGGCGTGGCCCGGAGGTCCTCTGCCGCCGCGATTGCAGCGATCGGCGCATCTGCTTGCTTTGGCGCTGCGGCCGCTCTGGACACGAACGTCATTGCGGTTGCCTCGGGAACCATCTTCCTGGGTGCGGTCACCGCCGAGATGATGCTTGGACACTGGTACCTCGTTGATCCGAGGCTTCCCCGATGGGCGTTGCGTCGTCTTGCGTATGTCGCCGGATTTGCTGCCCTCTTCGACTTCGGCGTCCTTGCCGCTCTCGGTGCGTTTCCATGGAGCGCAGGCGATACGGCGGTGGGGCTTGGGTTCGTTCTCCTGGCGATTACGACTGTCGTGTTGATGGCGGGGGTAGTGGGAGCCTTGCGGGAAGAGGGCTACGCCGGGGTGATGTCGGCCACCGGTCTCTCCTACCTGGCGCTTCTTACGACCATCGGCGCAGTCGTAGTCGGACGACTACTCGTTGACGGGCCGGTCCTGTCTTGACCCCTAGAGTCGTCGTTTGTGAAGATATACACCCGCAAGGGAGACGACGGTTCGACGGGGCTCTTCTACGGTGGCAGGGTCGGAAAGGATTCGACCGGTCCTGAGGCCTACGGCGCTGTCGACGAGGCGGTGTCGGCCCTCGGAGTGGCCCGGGCTGCGGCTACCGAGTCGGTGGCGAGCGTCATCCTGGCGGTCCAGCGAGACCTCTTCGTTGTGGGAGCCGAACTTGCCACCGGCGCTGACAACAGATCGAAGCTGGTCGCCGAAGAGAGTCTCACGACTGCTGCGATGGTGACCGCGTTGGAGGCGAGGATCGACGAGGTCGAGGCTGCCTCCGGGCTCCCGCTTGAGTTTGTGGTCCCTGGAGGTTCTACTGTTGCCGCAGCGTTAGATCTGGCCAGAACGACGGTGCGACGCGCCGAACGGCGAGCCGTCACCCATCTACGGGCGATCGGCGTCGAAGGCGCTCACGTGGTCCCGTACCTCAATCGTCTGGCGGACTATCTATTCATCTTGGCCCGGTCGGAAGAAGCGACCTGGTCACCTACCAAGGAGTAGCAATCGTGATCGACTTTCTCACCACCGGCCCGATCGAAGAGGGCGCTGGTGCGGCTCTTCTTGTCGGCGTTGGTGCCGACAACGCCTTCGACAGTGGGGCGGCGTGGGTTATCGATCAGGCTCCCTGGATCACCGCTCGCCTCGAGGCCAAGGAGTTCACCGGCTCTCGTGGCGAGATCGCCGTCTTTGCTTCAGGTGAGGCGGTTCCATATTCAGAAATCGCCTTCGTTGGCCTTGGCGAGAGTCCAACGGCGGAGGATGTTCGCGGTGCGGCAGGATCGGCTGCTCGCTCACTGTCGAGGGCGACGACGGTCGCTACGACGCTTCACGGTGCTTGTGCCGACGGTGGTGGTGCGGTAGCCATGGGATTCGTCCTTGGCGCCTATTCGTTCGACAAGCACAAGAGTGAGCCGAAGCCGTCGCTGATCGAGTCGGTGTCGTTCGTCGATGGAACTGATGACGATCTCGCGGCTGCGACGGCTGCTCTGATTACGACCGAGGGGATCCTTCTGGCGCGGGATCTCGTGAACGAGTCGGCCATGTACAAATCTCCGGTGACCATGGCGGCTATCGCAACGGAGATGGCGAGTGAAGCGGGTTTGGAAATTCGCGTATGGGATGAGGCCGAAATCGAATCGGAGCGACTCGGTGGGTTGCATGGAGTGTCGCTTGGCGCCACCAATCCTCCCCGCTTGGTCGAGCTTCGCTACGAGCCTGATGGCGCCGAGGCGTTCCTCGCCGTGGTCGGCAAAGGCATCGTGTTCGATTCCGGGGGCTTGTCGCTAAAGCCCGCCGCTTCGATGGAAGAGATGAAGACCGATATGTCGGGAGCCGCCGCGGTGTTCGGCGCGATGAAGGCTATTGCCGGGCTGGGGCTACCGATCAAAGTGGTGGGTATCACGCCCCTCACCGAGAACATGCCGGGCGGTGCCGCGGTGAGGCCGGGGGATGTGCTCCACACCCGCAACGGTAAGACGATCGAGGTCCTCAACACCGATGCCGAAGGTCGACTCGTCTTGGCCGATGGCCTGGCGCTGGCGGTAGAGCAGTCACCGGACCTCGTGGTCGACTTGGCGACGCTGACCGGTGCCTGCATGGTGGCGCTCGGCTTGAAGATCGCAGGGCTCTTTGGAACCGATGAAGGGGTTGCGATGGTGTCGACGGCAGCCGACTCAGCTGGGGAGAGAGTGTGGCATCTGCCGCTGCCCGATGACTATCGAAAGCAGATCGACTCGGATGTTGCGGATATGAAGAACACGGGCGAGCGTTATGCCGGGGCCATAACTGCCGGGCTGCTGTTGAAGGAATTTGCCGGCGATGGGCCCTGGGCTCACCTCGACATCGCCGGCCCGGCACGTGCCGGCGATACCGACGGTTACATCCTCAAGGGAGGAACCGGATTCGGAGTGCGGACGATCGTAGAACTCGCTCGCCAAATGTCAGGCTCTTCGGGCTAGTAGTCGCAGGTGACGAATCCGTGCAGGTCGAGTTCTTGGGTCAGAGCCGCTCGACTCTGAATTCCCACGATTCCATCCATGGTCAGGTTCTGCGACTGCTGGAAGCCGATGACAGCTTGGGCGGTGAGGGAACCGAACTGTCCGTCGACCGGCCCGGGGTTGAACCCGAGTAGTCCGAGAATCGACTGCAACGCCCGGACAGTGGCACCACTTACGCCGCGGCTGAGCAGGCTGCCGTCTGAGGCCAGGACTGCCCCTCCCTCGGCGGCGAAGTGGAGGCTGGCGATCTCGCCGCGAGTGCGGGAACCGACAATCCCGTCGATGCTGAGGCCGCGTGCGTCTTGGAACGATCGCACTGCAGCCGTCGTGCCCTGTCCGAAGATGCCGTCGATCGGACCGCCGTAGTGGGCTAGAGCCTTGAGCATCCGCTGTACATCGGCGACGTCGGCGCCCTGGGATCCGTATCCGAGGATGCGCTGCTGACTCAACAGCGCATCAATCGACAGGTCGATGGCCGGGCACTCACCGTTGTTGCTGGGCACCGTGGTGGTGGTCGTTGTGGGTGGCGCTGTGGTGGTTGTGGTGGTGGGCGCGACCGTGGTGGTGGTCGTTGTGGGTGGCGCTGTGGTGGTTGTGGTGGTGGGTGGCGCTGTGGTGGTTGTGGTGGTGGGTGGCGCTGTGGTGGTGGTCGTGGTGGGCGCCGCCGTGGTCGACGTCACAGGTTCTGTGGTGGTAGTTGTGGTCGGTGCCACAGTGGTGGTCGTCGCGGGCTCTGTGGTGGTGGTCGTGGTTGCAGCAACGGTGGTGGTCGTCGTTGTAGCTGGCGGCTCCTCGACCGTACAAGTCGTGCTTCCACCGGGCGTGGTGAGGGTTACCACCTGTTGGGAACGCAAGCTGAGCTTGCCCCGAAGCTGGCGTGTGTGAAAGACCCGTGGTCCTCCTGATCCGTAGAACGTGATCTCCAGTGCGGCGCCGGTGGCCGAGCACTTGGTTATGGATGCTCCGGTCACTGTGCTCATGCCGGATAGCAGAGAAGCGAGCTGGGACCCCGTGTATGACTTCGACCATGTCACATAGGGATTGCCGGTGGAGGCAAGTGTTGACCAGTGGTCGTCGACCGATTTCAGGTAGACGACCGGGTTGAGAAAGGAGTTCTCGCTGTTCTCGGTCTTTCCGAACGTACTTGAGGAGTAGAAGGTCGAGATCGGCACCTCGTTGCCGCCCACTGTGACCGACGGATGAGTGAGTACCTGGTGTTCCGTCGAGCGGACGATGTCGATCCACGTTTGGTTGCCGTGCCCGTATCCGACGTAGTTCTGGTCGTACGTCGTGTCGTAAAGCTGGCACCAGCACCAGGGACGAGCGGCCGGGTCTGGCCGAATGCGAGCCCTGGCGTATGCGTACGACCGCGCTGCGACTGCCTGGGCCTGGAGAGCGGCGACTCCACCTTTGTCGGCCCAGCTGTAAGGCGATTCGGCGATTCCGAGGAGGTAGGCCTCGACGTCGATCTCGATCGATGAGTTGACCGTGTTGGTGTTGTTGTCGGGCCTGACGTGCAGCGTACCGCGGGCATATGTGCACGGCTGTGACACCGATCCACCAGGGGCGTTCCAGTTGGTTAGGTAGCAGCTGGCGATCTCAATGGCCGTAGTGGGGGAGTCCACCCATCCGTCCCACGATCCGTCGATGTAGCAGTTGCCCGAGAAGGTTCCAGAGGGAGTGGCCAGATCGCAGTTCCCGTTGCCCCGTCGTGTAACCGTTGCCGACTGCCCCGGTGCCACCGACACAGACTGGCCACCGATGGTGAAGGTGACGGGTACGGCTCCGGCCTGCAGAGCGCGCACATGGAACGTGCGCGACTGGTTTTCCATCGTGAGGTTTACCCACACCGGCTCGCGGAGTTCTTCTGCCACCGGAGTCACCGACGAGCCGGTGAAGTAGTGGGTGGCTATATCCTGCCAACCGAAGCCTTCCTGCGACATGCCGAGTGCGCCGTATTGGCTCATGCCCACCGAATGCCCCCAACCGCCTCCGTCGAATGTAAA
This sequence comes from uncultured Kiloniellaceae bacterium, assembly GCA_964194935.1. Lineage (GTDB taxonomy): Bacteria > Actinomycetota > Acidimicrobiia > Spongiisociales > UBA11373 > JACZWZ01. Next base: position 21,322 of record CAXMOL010000024.1, on the reverse strand, counting down.
GAGATCCGAGGCACCGGCCGGAGCCATTGGCAGCAGAGTGACTACTAGCGCGGTGGCCGTAGTCGCCGCCATTACGCGCGCCGAACGGAGTCGAAAGTGCACCCATGAACCAAGTCGCATCCCTTTGGTATCGGTGCTTTTGGGAGATTAATTGACCTGTTTGTTTGGTTAGATCTCTGAGCAGGTGACTAGTCAATTAGTGCGTCGACGATTGTCCTCAAGGTCGCACCGGATGGTCCGGTGATGATCACGGACGCGAGATGATCGAGTTCGGTGGGGCCCTGGTTGACGATTATCAGCGGGGCTCCCGATTCGGCTGCCGTCAGTGGTACGTACGAGGCCGGGTAAACCGACAGCGTCGAACCGACGGCGATAACAGAGTCACACGCCGCCGCCAGGGCCATGGCTTTGGTCATCTCGGCGGCAGGCATGCTTTCGCCAAAGAAGACAACGTCCACCTTGAGAATCCCCTCGCAAACGATGCAGCGGGGTTCTGCCTCGTCCTCTGTCACCAGGGAAACGATTTCGATGGTGGGAGTCGTGGCGCCGCATTCGACGCAACTGGTGGTGCGGGCATTGCCGTGGAGCTCGATGATTGCCTCGGGCGGCAGGCCGGCGGCGAGGTGGAGGCCGTCGATGTTCTGGGTAACGCAACCGATCATTCGCCCGGTGTCCCATAGGTCGACGAGGGCGCGGTGGCCCTCGTTGGGCGAAGCATCGAGCACTCCGCTCTCTTGCCGCATCGCCCACGATCGGCGACGGGTATCGGCGTTCGAGAGGTATCGGTCGAGAGTGAATTCACTCGGATCGACACGTGTCCAGACGCCGTCGGGTCCGCGGAAGTCGGGGATGCCAGATTCGGTCGAGATCCCGGCTCCAGTGAACACCAAGATCGCTTCCTTGGTGGCCAGAGATTCGATTGCACGGTCGATGGTCACCCACCGATGGTATTGCTCAGCCTGCGAAGTGTGTTGCGTACTCCGTTCGAAGCGCAGGATGGAGGCGTCGCAGCTGCGCTTCGCCCAAGTACGGCACCATTGGTCTGACCAGAACGATTGATCCGGACCGATGAATGAGCCCTTCTGCGGCGAGGTTGGCCAGTCGCAGCGGCTTTTGGATCCGCCGTCCCGTGATCGCCGCCGCTGTGAGTCGCAACAAATCGGCGACCGCGCTCGGCCCCAGGACCGCAGTCCAGAACCTTCTCACCGCAGGATCGTCGGGTGTGTGACCCAGGGTTTGCCGGTCGAACAACAGAGGGGCCACCCACGATCGGGGCTGCGCCGTAGGTCTGATGGCCACCGTGGTGCCCGAAGCTGGCGCGGCATCCATCGACATGGGAGGACAATCATTTCGACGGAAGGTTCCAGGCACCACGGTAACCATGACTAATAGATATCAATTAACACCAGTTACGCGCAAGACCTGCGAACGAGAACGCGAAAGAAACGCCGGAGAAGGCTATGGAGCCGTGTAGACGCCGATCACCAAAGTGACAGTGCTCCCGGCGGATACCTGCCCGCCGGGTCCGGGGTTGTGCGAGAGCACCAGTCCGTTTCCCGCGGGGTCGAGCGTCGCGGCCGTGGAAAACACCCAGTTGAATCCGATCTGGCTGTTCTGTTGCAGCGTCGACAGGATCTGGGCCGCCTCCGGTTCGGTCCGGCCCACCAGATTGGGGAGACTGGCCGACGGCGCGAGCCCGTTCGACACCTGAATCTCGATTGTGGTGCCTTGCTCCTGTCGTTCGAACGCCGCCGGCGAGGTGCCGATGATCGTGTCCTTGGGGAGTAGGGAATTCTCCAATCTGGCGTCTACGTCGAATCCGGCTTTGAACATGACCGCTTGGGCCTCTTCGAAGGTGAGGCCGCTGACATCGGGGACCTCGGCGCGCGGCGTCTGGTAGTAGACGCCGGTACCCGCCGGATCGCTCGGGAAATCCTCGACCGGGAGGTCGGCGGTGACCAAGGTCATGAACTCTTTCCAGATCGGGGCCGCCAGCGTCGAGCCATATACCCGGCTGTAGAAGGTTCCGGCCACAGTGATGTTCTTCATCTCGATTTGGCTGTCCGGGAATCCGACCCACACGGCAGTCGTGTATTGAGGCACGTAACCGACGAACCAGGTGTCGGTGTTGTTCTCGTGCGTGCCTGTTTTGCCGGCCTGAGGTCGGCCGATGTCGGCTCGCGGCCCGGTTCCCCTGGTGATCACCTTCTCCATCGTGTTTACGACGGCAGCCGCTAGGGCGGGCTCGAGAACCTGTGTGCTCTGTGTCTGATGTTGGTAGATGACGTTTCCGTCAACGTCTTCGATCCGCTCGATGAGATAAGTGTCGACTCGTTCGCCGTAGTTGGCGATGGTCGAGAAGGCTGCTGCCATGTCCAGGGGACTTACGGCCTGAGCGCCGAGCACGATCGCCGGGATCGCTCCGAGCGGTGATTTGATCCCCAACCGGTGAGCCACATCCACGATGTTGGACGGGCCGACCCTCACGGAGACTTGGCAAAAGACAGTGTTCACCGAGCGATACAGGGCTTGTTCGAGGGAGAGAATGCCCGGTTCATTGCGACTGGCGTTGGCGCAGTCCCACGGCTCGATTCCACCGAACTCGATGATCTGCGGAGTCGAAGCGTCCCAGTAGGAGTTGAGCGGAATGCCCTGTTCGAGTGCCGCGATCAAGCCGAACGGTTTGAAGGCTGAACCGGGGTTGCGCCGCCCCTTTGTCGCCAGGTCGTACTGGCGCTGACCTGCCTCCAGGTCCGTGCCGAAGTCGAGGCCTGAGGCAATGACGATCTGGGCCCCGGTGCGGTTGTCGACCATTGCGATCGCACCGGTTGGCCCGTCCGAACCTTGCGGGAACCACTCCTGGAGGATGCGCCGCGCCTCCTCCTGGAGTTCGAAGTTGACGGTCGTATAGATATTGAGGCCCCCGCCGCCCTCACAGTCGGTGGCGTCGGCGGGGCACCCGAACAGGGCTCTGGTTCGCTGCAGATACGACGAACCAAGCCCGAAGCGTCCGTCGTTCAGTACTGAATCCTTTGCAGCAAGCAATACCTGCGGTGCCGGATCCTGGAACTCCTCTTGTTCGATCGTCTCCAGCGGCTGCGCTTGGGCGATGGCGCCCTCTTCGGCAGTGATGTAGCGCTCCTCGACCATCTGATCTATCACGGCATCGCGGGCTCGCAGCGGGATCTCGCTGTCGTTGGTGAGGTTGTACAGCGACGGATTGCGGATCGGGACCGGGAGGGCGGCTGCTTCAGCGATGGTGAGTTCGCTGAGCTCCTTTCCGAAGTACACCTCAGCGGCTGCCGTCACCCCGTAGGCGTTCTCGCCAAAGAACACCGAGTTCAAATAGAACTCGAGGATCTGTTTCTTGGTGAACCTGCGTTCGAGCTCGATGGCGATCGAGGCCTCGGCCACCTTTCGTTCGAGTGTCGGTTCGCTGCCGATGAAGTTCTGTTTTACGACCTGTTGGGTGATCGTCGACCCCCCTTGAGTCGGCCCACCTCCGAAGTCCTCCATCAGCGCCCTGACGATCGACTCGTAATCGATCCCGCCGTGGGTCATGAAGTCGGCGTCCTCGGCGCTGAGCACGGCCCCGATGACAAGATTCGGAATCTCGTCGAGTGACCTTGGCTGGCTGTTGCGTTCGGTGAGCTGACCCAACACCACGCCGTCAGCGGTGTACACGGTCGATAGGCGGGAGAGGTCTGGCAGTTCGAGTGTCATGCCCTCGACATCCGGAATCCAATAGTTCCTTAGATCCTGCAGTGTGCCGTGGGCGGTATTGATCCCGAGGAAGACGAACAGCCCCATCCAAGTCGCCGAGATGATCGTGATGGCACCGAGGATCGCTCCGGACATCAATCGGCGACCGCCGCGGTCGATGCGCTCTGCCTCGTGGATGGAGATGTCCATGCCGTTATCCCGTCTGCCCTCGCGGGAAAGCTGACGCCCCGCGGTGCCTGGAGGTTCTCCAGGTAGCATTCGTACGACCACGCATTGTAACGATGACCGACTTTTCTGAACGCACCCGTTTCTCCTCTTCAGGTATCGAAATCGATGCCCTCTACGACCATGCCTCGCTCGAGGGGTGGGACCCGGCAAGCGCGTTGGGCGATCCCGGGGAGTACCCGTTTACTCGGGGGCCGTACCCGTCCATGTATCGGGGTCGCATGTGGACCATGCGCCAATACGCTGGTTTCGGCAGCGCCGAGGCGACCAATGAGCGATTTCGATCGCTGCTCGACGCCGGTCAGACGGGTCTCTCGGTTGCTTTCGACCTTCCGACGCAAATGGGGCTGGACAGCGACGATCCACTCGCTTTGGGCGAGGTGGGCAAGGTTGGGGTGGCGATCGACACACTCGATGACATGCGACGCCTCTTTGGTGGAATTCCGCTCGGAGAGGTGTCCACGTCGATGACTATCAACGCCACGGCAGCGATTCTGTTGTTGCTGTATCAATTGACGGCCGAAGAGCAAGGCGTGGCTGCGGAGCAGATTCGGGGCACCGTTCAGAACGACATCCTCAAGGAGTACGCGGCCCGCGGTACATACGTATATCCACCGCAACCTTCGATGCGCCTGGTTACGGACCTCTTTGCCTATTGCCGAGATGAGCTACCGGCGTGGAACACGATCTCCATCTCCGGGTACCACATTCGAGAAGCCGGCTCGACTGCCGCCGAGGAACTCGCATTGACTCTGTCCAACGGGGTGGCGTATGTGGTCGCTGCGGTTGATGCAGGTCTCGATATCGATGACTTTGCGCCTCGACTTTCGTTCTTTTGGAACGGGCACAGTGGGTTCTTCGAGGAGATCGCCAAGTATCGAGCCGCCAGACGCATTTGGGCCGACATCATGCGAAACCAACTCGGTGCTGCGAATCCGGACTCGTGGCGAATGAGGTTCCATACTCAGACGGCCGGTTCTTCGCTCACCGCGCAACAGCCAGAGAACAACATTGTCCGCACGGCCCTGCAGGCGCTGTCGGCGGTGCTCGGGGGTACGCAGTCTCTCCACACCAACGCTTTTGACGAAGCGCTTGGCTTGCCGACCGATCGCTCGGCAAAGATCGCTCTGCGCACCCAGCAGATCATCGGATACGAGTCTGGCGTCGGCGACACCGTTGATCCTCTTGCTGGGTCCTACTTCGTCGAGTCGCTCACCGACGAAGTCGAAGAGGTGGCGCGGCGAATCATGCGCCAGATCTCCGATGCCGGCGGCGCAGTCGCTGCGCTCGAGGACGGGTTGGTACAGCGCATGATCGAAGACTCCGCCTATCGGACCGCACAACAAGTCGAATCCGGGGACGCTGTGGTTGTCGGAGTAAACGCGTTTACCGATGACGTCGGCGTCGATGTGCCGGTGATGGCGCACGATCCCACGGTTGAGGAGGATCAGGTCGAGCGGGTGGTCACCCATCGATCGAGCCGGGAAGCCAACTTGGTGGATTCGGCTCTGGAGCGTGTTCGTAGTGGAGCCGCTGATACCCAGTTGAATCTTCTGCCGCTGATGAAGGACGCGTTGCGCATCGGTGCGACCCTCGGTGAGGTTTCGTCGGCGCTGGCCGATGTGTTCGGCCGCTTTGGCCCTACTTCCTGACTGATCGGACACCGGACGCTCAGGTGGCGACGCCCCCCAGGAGATTCCCGGCATCATCCACGACCGGAACCGGGGCTCCGTCGAGATGTTCGGCCACATCGGCGATGGCCTCGATGTGATCCTCGGCGGTAACGAAGATCGCCTCCTCCATCACATCGGCAACCGTGGAGTCGCATTGTGAATCGGCCAATGCGCCCTTTCGGACGATCCCGATCAGCTTGCGATCTGCCACGACCGGGGCAACGGCGTCGGTGAGAATTGCGGCGGCGTCGCTGACTCCCATCGGGGCGCCGAATGCTGTGGTGTCGATGAGGTCGTGGAAGCATCTGCGGTCTGCGGTCCGAACGACGATCGCACCGGCTGCCGCAGCCAGCACCAGCCGTCGGCCCGGCCCGAAGAATTGCCGCTGCCACCACGATCCTCCAGCCGCGCCAAGCACTAGTAGTCCCTCCGCCGGGAGCGATGCGATCAAATCGGCGGCCGTCTCGCCTCGGATGAGCCGGCTCTCGGCATTGGGGGCGTACGGGGCGACGTCCTGCAGCACTTGCAGAGCTTCCTGGTCATCTTCGGTCTGACGAGCCATTGTCACCAGGATCGGGTCAGCTCCGTATCCAGCGGCGATTCTGACAGTGGCCTGCGCCACCAGACGACTGTGAGGCCCAGCGCCGACCGCTCCGACGACGACGGGAGTCGCCTGTGCTTCGTCGATCGAATGGGGCACGATTGTGCTGGCCAGGTCGAACGATGCCGCCTTGGCCGTGACGAGGACATTCGCTCGATTGGCGATGCAGGCGTTCTTGAGATCACCCTCAACCCGGATGGCGGGGGCATCAGCCACGAGCTCAGCCAAATGGGAACAGGCCGGTCCTCTTGTCCACAGGACTCTCCACGGCTCGTCGTGATGGGGAGTGGTCGGATGATGAATCAGCAGATCGATCTCACTTGGAGACCCTCATTGTGGTCGGTCGGAGCACCTTTGAGTTCGCAGTAGCCTCCGCCCGCATGCCATTCCTTCTTGCCGGACTCTCCTCGTTGACTTTCGGCGTGGCCGACTTCCTTGGCGGCATGGCCAGCAGGCGCGCCCCTGCGGTTTCGGTCGTCTTGATCTCCCAACTGGTGGCCGGTGCGGGCATTGTTGTGGTTGCCCCGTTCGTCGCGGCCATTCCACAAGCCTCCGACTTTGCGTGGGGAGCTGCGGCCGGTGTTGCCGGGACTGTGGGTCTCGTGGTCTTCTACCGCGCACTCTCGACGACGAGAATCGGAGTGGCGGCACCGGTGACCGCTCTCTTTGGAGCGGCGACGCCGGTCCTGTTCGGTATTTGGGACGGGGAGCGTCCGGCACCGCTGGCCTGGCTGGGGATTGCTCTTGCTGTGTTGGCGATCGTGCTGGTGGCGCGTCCGCCGAGTCATGAGTCCGACGGCTCGAACGGGGCTGCCAATGCGGTTGTTCTGGGTTCGGTGGCCGGGGTCGCCTTTGGTCTGTTCGGAGTGCTCATCTCGCGTACTTCAGACGGTTCAGGTATTTGGCCGCTCGTGGGAGCACGCGTTGCCTCGGTGGCGCTCCTGCTGATCGTCGTGGCGGTGGCCAGGCTGCCGGTAACTCGTATCGAGGGGCGGGCTCTGGCTGTTGGCGCCGGCAGTTTGGACATGATCGCCAACGTCCTGTTTCTGGTCGCGATTCGCCAGGAATTGCTGTCTCTGGTCTCCGTGATCATGGCCATGTATCCGGCCTCGACTATCAGCCTCGCCCGGATCGTGCTGCACGAACGCATCGGTCGAACTCAGGCTGCAGGCCTCGGATTCGGGGTGGTCGGAGTGTCTCTGATCGTGATGGGCTGAGTCGGCTCAACGAACGATGGCGAGTACCGCTGCGCTGGCGACCTTGTCGCCCGTTTGAACTCGCAGTTCGACGATTTCGCCGTCGTTTGGCGAGGTGATCTCGTTCTCCATCTTCATTGCTTCGAGGATGAACAGGGCATCCCCGGCCTTGACCCGATCGCCAGCCTTGTGGTGCACCTTTACGATCGTGCCCTGCATCGGGGCTGCGACGACGCCCTCGCCTTGTCCTATCGATGGCGCTTGGCTGAGCTTGGGCGGCCGTCGGCGAGGAGCGGCCCGACTCGGCCCGCCGGTGGGAGCCTGGGCTTCGGGGGCCCACAGCTTGACCACAAACCGACGCCCACCGACCTCGACGGTCATCTTTCGCTCTTCCAGTTCCTCGTCCTGAGGCAGCTGGGCCGAAGCCGGGTGGGTGATCGAGGACAAATCCATGTCATCCTCGACCGAGCGGGTGTGGTGGGTGCTATCCATAAACGCTTGGTTGTCGACGACCAGGGAGTGAAATGGCAGCGTCGTGGCGATACCTGTGATCTCATATTCCGCGATCGCTCGACGAGCCCGACTGAGCGCTTCTTCTCTGTCCCTTCCCCAGACAATCAGCTTTGCGATGAGGTTGTCGTAGTACTGGCTGACTGCCGATCCGGCCTCGTACCCGGAATCGACGCGAACACCGAGTCCACCCGGTTCCCGGTAGTCAATGATCTTCCCCGGGCTGGGAAGGAATCCTGCGGCAGGGTCCTCCGCGTTCACCCGGAACTCGATGGCGTGTCCGCGCGGTTCGACTTCGGAAAACGACAGCTCCTCGCCCATCGCCACTCTCAATTGCTCGCGCACCAGGTCGATCCCAGTGACCATCTCGGTGACGGTGTGTTCGACCTGAAGTCGGGTGTTCATCTCCAGGAAGTAGAAATCGCCCTCGGAATCCAGCAGGAACTCGACTGTCCCGGCGTTGACGTACCCGGCTGCCTTGGCTACCGCGAGAGCCGCCTTGCCCAGCGCCTTGCGCTGCTTGTCGCTTATCGCCGGGGAAGGACTTTCTTCGACGAGTTTTTGGTGACGACGCTGCAGGGAGCAATCACGCTCGCCAAGGAAGACACCGTTGCCCTCGCTGTCGACGATGATCTGCGCCTCTATGTGGCGAGGATGTTCGAGGTACTTTTCGACGTACACCTCGGGATTGGCGAAGTAGGCGTCGGCTTCTCGCCGCGCCCCGTCGAAGGCTTCCTCCAATTCAGCGTCTGCTCTCACCACCCGTAACCCCTTGCCGCCCCCGCCGTGCGCCGCCTTTATGGCAATTGGAAAGCCGAACTCAACAGCCGCTTGTCGTACTGCAGCTACTTCGGTGAGCGGTTCCGACGTTCCGGGTACCCCCCTGACTCCTGCATCTTCAGCGACCTTTCGCGAAGCGATCTTGTCGCCCATGGAGGCGATCGCATCGGGTCCCGGTCCGATCCACACCAAGCCCGCCTCCGTCACCTTGCGCGCAAACTCAGGGTTCTCGGCGAGGAATCCGTATCCGGGGTGAATCGCATCCGCCTTGGACTCGACTGCCACGCGCAGGATCGCATCGATATTCAGGTAGGACTCGGCGGCGGGAGCTGCTCCGATGTTCCATGCCTCGTCGGCCTGCTGGGTGTGGACGGCATCTCGATCGAGTTCGGAGTACACGGCGATGGCCCGCATCCCCATCTCCTGCACCCCCCGAATGACCCGTACGGCGATTTCGCCACGATTGGCCACGAGGACTGAGTGCATCTCGGGCATCCTAGGAGTCCGCTGAATAGCGCCGTTGCTCATATCGGCGGCCAGGCGCGCCAGTCGCAAGGACCTCGGTTCGGCCACTCCTTGTGTGGGCATGGCTGGATCGAGGACGTAGCGAGTGGTGATGCCTGGTCGTCGAGATGAGTGACATGTGCTGTTCAGCGGGCTCCTTAAAGAGGGATATTTCCGTGCTTCTTGGGCGGAAGCGTGGTGCGCTTGGTGCGCAACATTTCAAGGGCCTGAATCAGCCGGTGGCGGGTCTCTCGCGGTTCGATGACCTCGTCCACCAAGCCGCGCTCTGCGGCGACATACGGGTTGGAGAATTGGCGTTCGTAGTCGCTGATCAAGTCGACTCGGCGTTGGTCGGCGTCGTCCGCATCGGCGATTTCGCGACGATGGATCACGTTTACCGCGCCCTGAGCTCCCATGACCGCGATCTCGGCAGTGGGCCAGGCGAAGGCGATATCGGCACCGACCCCCCTGGAGTTCATGACCACGTAGGCGCCGCCGTAGGCCTTGCGGGTGATGACCGTCAGTCGTGGGACCGTTGCCTCGCAAAACGCGTAGAGGAGTTTGGCGCCATGTCGGATGATGCCGCCGTGCTCCTGGTCGACGCCGGGAAGGAATCCGGGCACGTCGACAAACGTCACGATCGGGATGTTGAAGGCGTCACAGAACCGGACGAACCTTGCCCCTTTGACAGACGCATCGATGTCGAGTGTCCCCGCAAGGGATGCCGGATTGTTGCCGACGATGCCGACGCTGTAACCGTCGAGTCGAGCAAAGCCGGTCACGATGTTTTCGGCGAAGTGTTGGTGTACCTCATAGAACTCGCCATCGTCGACGACGAGCTCTATGAGCTCGACCATGTTGTACGGCTGATTGGGCGAGTCGGGGATGATGGTCGTAAGCGCCTCATCCATTCGGTCCGCACGATCGGTCGGAGTGAAGAACGGTGCGGCCTCCATATTGTTTTGAGGGAGGAATGACAGCAGGAATCGGATTTCTTCCAACGCGTGGCGTCCATCGCTGCTGACGAAGTGGGTCACCCCCGAAATGCGACTGTGGGAGTGGGCGCCGCCGAGAGTATCGAAGCTGACTTCTTCGCCGGTCACCGCCTTGATCACGTCGGGTCCGGTGATGAACAGGTGAGAAGTGTTTTCCACCTGATACACGAAGTCCGTGATCGCCGGCGAGTAGACGGCACCTCCAGCGCAAGGGCCCATGATCAACGAGATCTGGGGAACAACGCCTGAAGCCCTCACGTTGCGTTGGAAGATCTTCCCGTATCCGTCCAGGGCGGAGACGCCTTCTTGGATGCGAGCCCCTCCCGAATCCTTTAATCCGATGATGGGTGTTCCGGTCTCCATCGCCAGGTCCATTACCTTGCAGATCTTTTCCGACACGACCTCGCCCAGTGATCCGCCGAACACTGTGAAATCCTCGGCGAACAGAAAGACGGTTCGGCCGTCGATCGTTCCCCACCCGGTGATGACGGCATCTCCCGGGGGTCGGCGGTCCTCGATCCCAAAACCCCGGGCGTTATGGCGGACGAACATGTCCATTTCGACGAATGAACCCTTGTCTACGAGCGCTTCCACTCGCTCGCGAGCAGTCATCTTGCCCGCCTCGTGCTGCTTGTCGACGGCGCGCTGACTCCCAGCGTGCTCGTGTTCTTCGCGCAGCAAGCGCAGTTGTTCGATTCGTTCTTCGGTGCTCATGGGCTCGTGAAGGGTAGGGTCACGGTTCTCTTTTCTGACCTCGGAGCCGCCGCGATGGCTACACCCCTGTTGATCGAGCGTTTTGGAGAAGTCGATTCCACACAAAGCGAAGCGACCGACCTGTTTTCCGATGGCCCGGTTCTGGTCAGCGCTCTTGGTCAGCGCTCCGGACGTGGTCGCAGCGGTGCCGACTGGGAGAACGCAGATAGATCGGTAGCTGCATCGTTGGCGTTGCAGCCGGGGTGGCCGGTGGGTTCTACGGCACGGATCACACTCGTTGCAGGGCTGGCGGCGACCGACGTGCTTGGTGATTCGGTCGGTCTCAAGTGGCCGAACGACATCATGATCGGAGACCTGAAGGTCGGTGGGATTCTGACGGAGACGTCAGATTCTGTGGTCGTGATCGGATTCGGGTTGAACATCTTTTGGGCGTCGCCGCCCGCCGGTGCGGGGGCCGTTCACGCCTCGGATCCAGGTGGGGGTCATTCGCATCGGATAGCCGAGCGATGGGCGCTTTCGCTGCTCGATCGGATCGCTGCCGGACCAAATGCCTGGGGCCGGGATGAGTACTTGGAAAGGTGCGTGACCATCGGCCGGGTGATCGAGTGGGTACCGGACGGGTCGGGCCGTGCGCTTGGTGTGGACGACGATGGTGCATTGTTGGTGGAGACCGATAGCGGGGTACAGACCCTGTCTTCGGGTGAAGTGCGCCACGTTCGACCGGCTTGATCGGCGGTACTCTGCAGCAACGTCGATATGGAGTTGTGTGGCCGTTCTAGAAGGTGAGGGTCGGGTGCCGATCCTGTTTGGATCTTGGGCGCTGCCGCTGCCCCCGAATCGCTCGGCCTACATCGCACGCCCCGATGCTGCAGGTGAGCACCCCACGGTCGTCATCGGACACGATGAGTCTGGGATCACGCCGGGGCTCAAGGCTGTTGCCCGACACCTCGCCCGACATGGATACGCCGCGATCCTGCCGGACCTGGCGCGTTCGGTCGTCTCTGGAGATGGATTCGAATGGACGGTGTCGGATCTCGGCGATGCCGTCGATAGCGTTCGCATTCCAGGCACGGATTGGGCGTCCCCATCGCGAATTGCCGTTCTCGGTCTCGGCGCCGGGGGTGTGGCTGCCAGCATCGTTGCCGCCGATGAGGGGGTGAGCGGGCTGATCTTGGTGGGAGCAGTGCTGGATCATGATCTCCTTTCCGCCTTCGACGGTCGGCTGCTTGTGCTCCACGGGACCGAAGACGAGATGGCACCAGTAGCCGAGGTTCGAGGTCTGCAGGAATCGGTTGGAGCCGGCGAGTGGGTTCTCTATTCCGGGGTCGGGTCGGGATTTCTCGATGAAGGCTCACCCAACTTCAACGCTGGTGCTGCAACTGACGCGCTCGAACGGACGGTTGCGTTTCTTGACGACTCGGTTCGCTTCGTCCCTGCCGGCTGATCCGCGTTTGCTCCGATGGGCGTTGCACAGCCGGTGAGTTGTTGTATCGTCGCCCCGCCTCCCGGTACAGATGACACCAGCACACCGCGGCGTTGCGCCGCCTCCGCCTCCACCACCCCCCTCTTCGCCCTCTGATCGCAGGAGGAGAAGGGTTCGACGCGTCCTCATCGGGTTCCTTGTCGGGGCCAACGTCATCGTGTTCGGAGCGCTTGGTGCGGTCTGGTTGGCGGCGCGTCAGGTGGCGTCGTCGGTTTCAACCATCCAGGCTGAGACGCTCGATCTCACCGAGGAACCGGCACTATCCGAGCCGCGTACCTTCTTGTTGATAGGCAGTGATAGCCGGGAGAATGTCGCCGAACTTTCGGGCGACTTTGGCAACTTTGCGGGTGAGCGGGCCGATGTGGTAATTCTTCTGCAGGTCCACCCGGGTGAAGGCCGCCTGCAGATGCTCAGCTTGCCTCGTGATCTGAAGGTCTCCTGGGAGGGATCGACCGAGAAGCTCAATGCGACCTTTGCTGAGGGCGGAGCTGCCGGGATCATCGGTACCGTGCAGCGTGAGACCGGGATTCCGATCCACCACTACATCCAGGTCGATTTTGCCGGGTTTGCCGGGATCGTCGATGTCGCCGGAGGAATACGGATGACGTTTCCGTTCCCGGCAAGGGACCTGAAGTCCGGCCTCGAAGTCGCCGCGGGAACCAGGCGCCTCGACGGTGAGACCGCTCTGGCGATGGCGCGATCGCGCAGCTATCAAGAGTTGCGCGGGGGAGTCTGGGTGTCGGTGGACGCCAATGACATTGGGAGAACCGGCCGCCAACAGGATCTGCTCTTGGCCATGCTCACTCAGATCGACCGGCCGAGCACCGTCGCTGGCTATGGAGAGTTGCTCGATGCGCTCGGGTCATTCTTGACCACCGACAACGCGTTGGACCCCGACGACATCATTCAGCTGGCATGGGCGATGCGCTCGATCGGGGCAGACGATCTCGATTCGATCACGCTCCCAGTCTTTATCACGACCGAGGGTGGGGTTTCCTTCGTGGTGGAGACGCAACCTGCCGCAAACGAGGCGATAGATGCCTTCCTCGCCGGCGAATCGTTGCTCCCGGAAACCGACGCAATCCGGGTCGAGGTCCAGAACGGAAACGGCCGCGCCGGTGCGGCGAGTGAGATAGTCGACGTCTTGACCGGTCTCGGTTATGAGGTCGTGTCGGCGGTCAACTCCGCCCGAAGCGACTATCAGAGCACACTGGTGGTTTCTCGCCCCACCTTCCTCGACGAGGGGGCGGCGCTTGTCGCTCAGCTCGGATACGGCCAGGTCACAACCGGGCGGACACCTGAGGGTGCAGACCTGGTGGTTATCGTCGGGGCCGATGCCCCAGTTTCCTGACGGAGAAGTGTTGTGACCATCCACCAGGCAGTGCTGTTGGTCGGAGGCCGGGGAACGCGAATGTGGCCGCTCACTGCCACGATGCCTAAGGGTCTCATCCCGGTCGCCGGCGTGCCCTTTGTCGATCTACAGGTCCGCCAGCTTGCTCTGGCCGGTATCGATGAGGTCTTCTTGGCGGTGGGTAAGTCCCAGCTCGGAGCTTGGGAAACTTTTGCGGAGCAGCGTTCGGGAGTCCGACTGGTCGTGGAGGACGAGCCGCTGGATACCGCCGGCCCGGTGCGAGCGGCGCTGGACGATTTGGACGAGGTCTTCATGGTTCTAAATGGGGACGTTGTCATCGAAGCCGATCTGACTGCCTATCTCAAGGCGGTTCGCCCGGAAGCGAAAGCGACTCTGGGACTTGTCGAAGTCGACGACACCAGTGCCTATGGCGTCGTGGTACTTGACGACTCGGGGGTGGTTGATCGTTTCGTCGAAAAGCCACCAGCCCACCTGGCTCCGGCCAAGACCGTCAATGCCGGAATGTACGTGATGACTCGCCCGGCTCTGGAGATCTATGCCGCCGGGGCGCTTTCGTTTGAGCACTCGGTATTCCCGGCCCTTGCTGCCGAGCGAGCTCTCCACGGGGTGGTGATGCGCGGAAGATGGCTTGACATAGGAACGCCCGAACTCTTGCTCGATTGCACCGGTGCCGTCCTCAACGGTGCGACCCCGTTGCACCATCCGTCATCTCCGCATCTCGTCGAGGGTGATTGCCTAGGAACGACCTCAGGTGATTGGTCTTGGATCGCCGATGGGGCCGAGGTGGCAAAGGGTGCGGTCGTCGAGGAGTCGATTGTGCTCCCGGGAGCAAGGATCGAGCGAGATGCACTGATCCGGCGTGCCATCGTCGGATGGGATGCAACGATCGGTGCTGGCGCCACTGTCACAGGTGGGTCGGTTATCGGGGCGGCGGCCGTCGTCGGCTCGAATACGGAATTGGATCGTGGGATCAGGATCGCTCCCGGGGCTCATCTTGAGCCGGGTGCGGTTTCCTTTTCGCCGCCGGAGTAGGAGAAGCATGACACGCAAGGCAATTGTCACCGGGGGAGCCGGATTCGTCGGGAGCCATCTCGTCGATCTTCTGGTCGACCGCCAATGGGATGTTCTGGTTCTCGACGACCTGTCCTCGGGGAAGATGGAGCACCTCGCCGAGGCGCGGCAGCGCGCCAAGATCGGAATCCACGTCACCGATATCCGTGCCCCAGAGTTGATCGATGTAGTCGGCCGTTTTGGACCCGAGGTGGTCTTTCACCTCGCGGCACAGTCGAAGGTGCGGCCTTCGGTCGATGATCCGGTTCGCGACGCTGAGATCAATGTGGTTGGAACCGTCCGTCTCCTCGCTGCCGCGGCAGCGGCCGGAGTGCGCAAGGTCGTTTTTGCTTCATCCGGCGGTGCGATCTACGGCGACAGTGCAAAGCTGCCGGTAAAGGAGACCGCAGCCAAGATCCCGGAGTCGCCGTATGGCATCTCCAAGAAGGTGGTCGAGGACTACTTCCGGTGGTATCGCCAGATGCACGACCTGGAGTACACGCTGATTGCCCCGGCCAACATCTACGGGCCTCGTCAAGATCCCGGCCTGGAGGGTGGCGTTGTCGCCATCTTTTCGCTGGCGATGCTGAAGGGGCGCCGCCCGACCATCTTTGGCGACGGAAGCCAAACGCGAGATTTCGTCTACGTCGGAGATATCTGCGATGCGTTTCTCAGGGCTGCCGACGCCGGTGACGGCATGCTGCTCAACATAGGCAGCGGAGTCGAGACTTCGGTGCTCGGGCTGTATGAAGCTTTGGCGAACTCCACAGGCTTCGGCGACCAGCCCTTGTTGGAGGACGCCAAACCGGGAGACATCGCCCGGTCGGTGATCGATGCCACCAAGGCAAAGTCGGCGCTGGAATGGGAGCCGTGGACCTCGCTCGAAGATGGGCTGGAGAAGACCGTGGCCTGGTATCGGGATCAGGAGTAGTCAGTAGCCAGTAGAAGAAACCCCCCACCAACGGCCGGCGGATCCAGCTCCGGGATTCGGATCCTGTTCGTCCCCGAATCCCTCCGCATGTGGGTGCCGCCTGTGGCGGCGCCCTTTTCTACGTTGACTCCCCCCAAAGGGGAGAGTGGTTTCTTGCTTACTCCAGATCGTTGAGGGACTTGGGGAAGTCTTCCTTTAGCAACCGGCTCAGGGATCGGTCGGCGAGGATCTTGCCGCCTGTCTGACATCCGGGGCAGTAGTTGGTCTCTCTCGACGAGTACACGATCCGTTGCACCGGTGATCCACAGATCGGGCAGTTCGCGCCGAACTTGCCGTGTACGGCCATCTCGTCGTGGAATGCGGTCACCTTCTCGGGGAAGCCGTCGCCGACTTCGGTCCTGAATCTGGCGGTCCACTCGTTGAGCACCGTGACGATTGCATCATGGAGTCGGTCGATGTCGTTGGCCTGGAGTCGGTCGGTTCGCATGATCGGGCTGATACCGGCTCGGTGCATGATCTCGTCGGCGTAGGCGCCCCCGATGCCAGAGATGAGCCTGGCGTCGGTGAGTGAGCGCTTGAGCGTATGTCGTTCTCGCCCGAGCGCTTCGGCCAATTGATCCACGGTCATGGCAAATGGTTCGAGGCCGCCGCGATCATGTTCGGCCAAGGCTTCCTCACCGCTGACCAGGTGGATGCTGGCGCGTTTCTTGGTCCCTTCCTCTGTGAAGAGAACACTCCCGGCCGGAAAGTCGAACGCGGCCAGCCCCCGCTTCTTGGGTATCGCAACGCCGCGGTCCCTCCAGCGGAGGCGACCCGCAACCATGAGGTGGAGCACCATGAATAGATCCTGTTCGAGGCAGAAGGCGATGCGTTTTCCGATCCGCCGGATTTCGAGTACTCGTCGGTCTTCGGCGTCCGTGATGGGGGGATCAAAGGTTCGTAACACCCACGGACTGGCGAGGCGGATCCTCTCGAGCTGCGTTCCTACGACCCTCGCCTCGAGTCGTTCGATGTAGACGACGATGTCGGGGAGCTCGGGCATTCCTAACGAAACAGATCCTCGGAGGCCGGTCGAACCAGATCTGTCGCCCGACCTTCGCCTGGGGTCATCGTCAGACCGCGCACAAGGGCCGCGGGCACTGCATCGGCCTTTCCCATAACCAGGTCGGCGGCGGCAGCGATCTCATCGACCAACGCGATCTCGGTGGCCGCCAGCATCCGACCGGATGCGTCGGTGGTTCCTTTGAGATCGAGGAGGGGTTCGAGGCCAGCGAGTCCTATCGCGATGTCGACGACACCCCGGCGAAACGGCCGTCCGAAAGTGTCGGAAATGACGACGGCGATCGATACCCCGGTGGCCGCCTCAAGAGCCATCCGAATGCCGTGCGCAGATCGGTCGGGATCTTGCGGGAGGAGGACTGCAGTTCCGGGAGCGGCGTTCGATCGGTCGACGCCGGCATTGGCGCAGATGAAGCCGTGGCTGGTGCGGGCGATCACTAGATCGCCTCGACGGCGGAGCACCTCGACCGATTGTTCCAGGACGATTCGACGGTAGGCCGCGTCTTCGTCGTCGCCGTCCAAACCGACGACGGCGCCTTCGGCCTTCGAAACAATTTTGTGCGTGATGACGACGATGTCGCCGTCGCCGAGTTCGAGATCTGATGCCGCGAGCGAGGCGAGTAGGAGATCCGCAAGATCGTCACCTGGAGACACCTCGGGGATTCCGGTGAGTGGATGAATCGTGAGTGTCATGGCAGATCGATGAGCCAACGGGCGAATCGAACCGCAGACTCGGCTTTGGCGAACCTGGTGTCGGTGGAGTGAATACGCACGGCTCCAGCGAGGGTATCGGCATCTGTGGCGTCCGATTCATCCACCACCAGGTCGGTAATGAGTCCCTCGTACGCAGCGAGGATTCCTGCGTTGCCGGCAGGGAACCCGAGAGAGGCCAGGACCCGATCTGCCGGGCCTTTTAGCGCCTTGCCACCGAACAGGGGGCTGACCGCCACTACCCGTGGTGCCGCAGCGAGCGCCTGTCGGATCGATTCGACGGCGAGGATCGGATGAATGGAAAGTGGAGGGTTGGAGGGTGCAATGTAAACGACCTCGGCGTTCGTGATCGCCTCGATGACGCCGGGAGCTGGCGGCGCCTCGCCGCTGCCGCGGTACTCGAGTTCGATCACCTCGTCGCGATGGTGTCTTCGAACGAAGTAGTCCTGGAACGCGAGCCACCCGGCATCAGCCGTGTGCAGCCGGGTGCGGAGGGGAGCGTCGGTGGCCGGCAGGATGGTCGTCCCTACGCCAAGAGCAGCACAGATTCTCCGGGTGACTGTCGATAGCGGGATACCGCCATCGAGCATTTCGGTTCGGTACAAGCACAGGGCGAGATCACGGTCTCCGAGGCGAAAGGAGGTATCGATCCCGAAGGTCCCCAGGGCCTCGATGACCTCGAAGGTATCTCCGGCAATGCCCCACCCTTGAGGAGCTTCCAGCCCCGCCAGGGTGTATACGACGGTATCGAGATCAGCCGATACGTGGGCTCCGTAGATGCGGTCGTCGTCGCCGACGTTGACAACGATCGTGAGATCTTCGTCAGCGACCACGGCAGCCAGACCGCGGGCCAGGCGCGCCCCTCCGACGCCGCCCGCCAGGAGAGTGGTGCTGCTCATTCAGAGACCCTTCATAGAATGCGGCTCGCATGTCCATCGATCCAACCGTGTCGGCCGAGATGCCGACAGCGCCACCAGTCGCTGCGGTCATCTCTGCGAGTGATCCCGAGCTGTTGCGGCGCTGCCTCGAAGCGGTTGGACAACAAGTCTATGGGGCTTCCAGAGTGTTCGTCGTCGGCGGTGGTGACGATATCCGGCACGTCACAGGTGAATTCGAGGCTATCTGGCGGCCCAACTTGCCGGCTGCAGTTGTCTCGATTGATTCCGAGTTCACATTCGTGTGGGCGCTGCGAGAGCGCGCCGTTCCCAGCCCGCAGGCACTTCGGGTACTCGTTCAGGACGCGACGCGAGTAGATGCGTCGGTGGCCGGGTCCAAGATCGTCGATGTCGACAGACCCGAATTGTTGGTCGCGGTCGGCTATGCGACCGACGCGTTCGACGCTCCGTTTAGCGGCCTCCAACCCGATGAGGTCGACCAAGCCCAATATGACGTGATCCGCGACGTCGCCGCAGTGTCGGGTATTTCAGTGCTGATCCGGCGTGATCTCTACCTCGGCCTGGGGGGTATCGATCGCTCGATGGCCCCGACGGCGGCGGCAATCGATTTCTGTCAGCGTGCTCGACTCCGGGGGGCGCGAGTTGTGGTGATCCCCGGCAGCGTCGTCGGCTACGACGGGGTTGATGATCTTTCAGATTGGCGTGAACGCGCTGGAGAGATCCGAGCAATGGTCAAGTCATATAGCCCGTTGACCTTGGTGTGGAGCCTCCCGCTGGCGCTGCTGATCGGGTTGATCGAAGGGGTGGCGAGGATTCCTTTCGGGAGGTTCCCGTTGCCGGGGGTGATTGGAGCTTGGTTGTGGAATCTCGCGCGGCTCCCGTCGGCTCTTCGACAACGTGTCCAGGTTCGTCGGGGACGCGAGACGGGTGACGAGGAGTTGTTCCGTTATCAGGTGGCCGGGTCGGCTCGGCTCAGGATGTTGTGGGACGACATACTGCTGCGGATCCGCGATCGTTTTCCGGAAGGTGTTCTATCCGGATTCTCCGATGCGGTCGAGGCCGGGCAACAGCGGATTCGCCGCCCAGCCTTCTTCGTGGCATCACTCATTGTCTTGTTTGCGCTCGTCGCCACCAGGGAGGTGTGGACCGAGCATTTGCCGATCGTTGGCTTCTCGCTTCCACCTGCCGATTCAGCGCCCGACACATTGCGGACCTATGCGGGTGGCTGGAATACAGCCGGCCTTGGGTCTCCGGAGGCGTTGCGCCCGGCAGTCGGCGCGGTCGCTCTCGTGCAACTCGTTGCGTTCGGTAGCGGAGGGTTTGCCGTGGGCTTGATCACGGTGCTGTCATTCCTTCTTGGTGCGTTCGGTTTGGGGAGGCTGTTGCGGATCTGGGGACTCGGATCGGTTGCGGGCTATTTGGCTGGGTCGACTCTCATGGCAGGGCCCGCGATCATCGCCGCCACCGGCGCCACTCATTGGACGGTGATACCGGCGATGGGGGCGTTGCCGTGGGCCGTCAGAGCGGTACTGGTACCTACGGAGGGCCCCAGTCTCGGGCCGCTCGCAGGTGCTGCTCTCGCCACCGGCATAGTCGCCGTGTTCGCCCCTGCGGCAGTCATCGTCCCGTTACTGGCTGTAAGCCTGTGGGCTGCGCTGGGAGTCGGAGAGCGACTCGGTGCTGTGGGGCGGGCGGCCGTGGCGACACTTCTCGCTCTCCCGTTGCTGATGCCGTGGCTGTTCTACGTGGACTTCGCCGGATTGGTCGATGATGGCGCCGCTGCCTACTGGGAGCCGGCGTGGCCTGCGGTGGTAGCTCTGGCGGCGGCGGCACTCGGTGCTGTCTTGGCAGGTGACCGGATCGTGTCGGCGGTGGGCGCCTGGGGAGCGGTGATGGCGGTCATCGGGGCACTGGTGGCTCGGGCCGGAGATTTTGGGATCGGCCAGGAGGCAATGCTGGCTGGTCTCATGCTCAACGGGTTAGGCGTTGCTGTGGCCGTCGGTGCCGCCCTCGAGGCTGCGTCTCGGCGGGCTGAGGTTGGGGGATGGCGGTCGATAACGGCGGCAGCGGGTGGTTTGGGGGCGATCGCCATGATCCTGGGGACGGTTGTTCTCGCGGGACCGGGCAGGGCCGGCCTTCCAGAAGACACGCTCTCGGGGACATTCGACTTTGCTGCCCCTCCCGGTGCGGAACCAACCCGGGTACTTCTCTTCGGGGAGGCAACGACGCTTCCGGGCACCGTTCGCGAGATAGACGGGCTTTCCTACCGCGTCTTTGTGCCTCCATATCCGACCTCGGCCGAGTCACGTCTGAACGACGAGCGACTCGGTGATGAGGCCTTGCAGGCGCTGATTCGCGATCTGATCGACGGGAGGTCGCGCCGCGCCGGCTCGGCACTCGCTGAATTCGGGATCGGCTGGGTTGCGTTTACCGAGTCAAGTCCTCTTGAGGCCTTGTTCGAATCACAGCTGGATCTGGTGACGCTGCGCTCGCTCGACTTTCCCGTCTTCCGCAACGAGGCGACCGCTGCAGTCGTTCTATCGGAGAATGGCTCGGTGTGGCGCTCCGTTGGCACCAGATACGTCGCTCCCGACCAGGGGTCCTCCGGTGCCGTCTTTGTCGCGGCGAACGCCGATTTCAGGTGGGGACCCGGCGAGTGGTCGCAATCGGATTGGGGCAACCTTGTCTCGACTCAAGGTTCTGAGATTCAGTTCGCTCCCTATGGCCCAAGACGATGGGCGGCGTTCGGCGCTCTGCTGTGGTTGATCGCCTTGGGCATCGTGTTCTTTGGGCCTCGTCTGAGGGTGCGCCCATGAGACGCTTCTTGATCTTGGCGCTCATAGTGGCCTTGGGCGGAGTTGCCGCACTGCTTCCGGCCCCTGCAGAGACAAACGAACCT
>CAXMOL010000023.1:0-5873 GCA_964194935.1 uncultured Kiloniellaceae bacterium | reverse complement strand
CCGCCCCTGCCCTCCAGGACCTCGTCGAGGCGCTGGGCAAACCTGGCCCGTTCAGTGTCCCTGCCGACGAAAGGAGCAGTGTCCGCATCCCCGAACAACGGCGATTCCTCGTGAGCCGGGAGAGCTCTGCTGCCTGCGTCGCGGTCGGCGACTGTGGCCTCATAGAGTTCGAGTGTCTCCGTCGACGGGGTGGTCCCCATCTCCTCCGCCAAGACCCGACGGCACTCCTCGAACTGCCGAAGGGCCTCGTTGTGTCGGCCGAGCAGGACCGCGATACGCATCACCCGGCGGTGCGCTTCCTCGTCGAATTCGTTCTCCTGCGACAGGCGGCGAGCCAGAGCAAAAGCCGTCTCGTAATCACTGCGGGCCATGGCGAGATCCGCCAATCGCTCGAGCGCGGTGAGAAACCGCGTCCTCAGCCCATCCTGATCGGGGAAAAGCCAGTCGTCATAGAAGCCAGCGAGAAGGTCGCCGCTGTAGAGATCGATTGCCCTGGTTAGCGCCTCCACTTCACCCGATCGGTCGGCGTCGGCTGCTTCGTCGAGTGCTGCTTTGAACTCATCGACATCGAGCCAGAAGTCGGCGTCGGCATTGAACCTGATCGTGTCCGGGGTGCCGATGAGGAAACGCTGCTCGTCTTCTTCACCGAGGGTTGCTTGGGTTTGCCACAATGCCTGACTCAGTCGCCGCCGCGCCCTGCTCTCGTCGAAGTCGGGCCAGAAGGTCCCGGCGAGCAGGTCTCGCGTGTGGGGGCGTTCGCGATTGAGGACCAGAAAGGCGAACAGCGATCGTGCCGCCCGCAGTGGCAGCTGGTCCAGAATCCGTCCGTCCCGCCCAAGCTGGAAGCCTCCGAGCAGGCGGATTTCAAGTCTTTCCATTCCGAACGAAACGGTAGTCCGGACCACTTCGACTGACCGGTAGGGTGCGCTCGCCTCATGAGCCAATCAGTCACCAATCCCCGCCGACTGCTTCCGCTCATCATGACGGTTACCGGCATGGGCGTCCTGGCGTTTGCGATTATCGCCCCGGCCCTTCCTGATCTTGCCGACGAGTTGGGCGTTTCACGGGGTGCGATTGGGCTCGTGCAAGGCGCGGTCGCCATCCCCGGCATCTTTCTTGCGGCCTACATCGGGTACCTGGCGGACCGTCTTGGTCGTCGCAGGGTGATCCGAATCTCGCTGGTGATCTTTGGGACGTTCGGTCTCGCCTGCTTCTTTGCCCGCGATTACCGACTGCTCGTCACCTTCAGGGTTCTGCAAGGGCTCGGTACCAGCGGTCTGCTGAGCCTTCCAGCGGTGCTGATCGGCGATTTGTTTACCGGAAACGAGCGCCGGTGGGCGATGGGGATAAGCATGGCGGGTCTCACGTTGACGACAACGCTGGCCCCGATTCTTGGTGGATTTCTCGCGGAAGGAGGCGCATTTCGCCCGTTCCTGGTCTATGTGTTGGCCTTCCCGCTTTTCTTCGTGGTTCGAAGGCTGCCCGACCCGGCGGGCGCCACCAAGCCGGCCCCACCGTTCACCCACCTCCGGGAGGCGATGGAGTTACTCAAGGAACGGGGTCGTCGCAGCGACTTCCTTGGGGTCCTCCCGATGTCGTTCCTCACTCTCGGGATCTATCTCGGGTTGGGCCTGACCGTCCTTCCCATCTTCTTGGAGAACGAGTTCGGTTTGAGTGTGAGCCAACGCGGGCTCATCGCCGCCGTGCTTTCAGGTGCGAGCAGTATCGCCTCGGCCCTGAGTGGCCGTATCGGTGCACGCTTCATGCCTCACCAGGTGCTCACCGCCGCGTTTTCGATGATGGTGATCGGGTTTGTGATCGTCGGTCTGTCTCCGACGCTGTGGGTGCTTTCGATCGGGTTGGCGGTTCTGGGACTCGCCTCGGGATCGATCTTCCCGCTCCTATCGAATTACTCCGCGAGTGCCGGCCCGGCCCACTACCGCGGCATGCTGGTGGGTACCTGGGTGTCGGCCAACCGTGTCGGTCAGTTTGCCGGTCCGTCGAGTGGCACAGCCGTTGCTCAATCGATTGGATACCGCGAGTCCTACTTCGTCGGCGCCGCCATCATGGGCGTGGTCGCGATCACCTGGATGCCGCTGCGCCGGTTGGGCAGGGCGATCAGCCAGGGCGGTGGCCAATAGCGACCCGCCGGTAGGCTCGACCCATGGTGGGATCGCTTGATGCTCTCGTCGCGGAAATGACTTCGATTGTTGGCGTCGATGCTGTCCGGGCAGGTGAACTCGATCGGCACCTCTTTAGCAAGGACGCCGGAGTCACCCGAGGTGAGGTGTCGGTGGTGGTGCTACCCAAAACTGCCCGCCAAGTTGCTGCAGTGGTGCGCGCTGCCGTATCTCATGACGTCGCGGTGGTTCCCCGGGGTGCCGGAACCGGTCTGTCGGGAGGAGCGGTGCCCGAGTCCCCGGCCGTCCTGATCGTTACGACTCGGATGAACCAGATCGACCTAGATGCCGGCAACCACCAGGCATGGGTTGGCCCCGGTGTCATCAATCTCGACCTGTCCGACCACACCGACCAGTTCGGGCTCTATTTTGCCCCGGACCCGTCCTCACAGGCCGCTTGCACGATCGGCGGAAATGTTGCCAATAACAGCGGCGGTCCGCACTGCCTGGCTGAAGGTTCGACGGTCAATCACATCCTTGCTGTCGAATTCGTCACCGCCGATGGGGACATCGTCGTCGCCGGTTCCGGTGCTCCTGATCCGATTGGGCTCGATCTCCGCGGCGTGATGGTCGGATCCGAGGGCACTCTTGGGATCGTCACACGGGTCCTGGTGAAGCTGCTCCCCAGACCTCCCGCCATCAGAACACTGCTCCTGGCCTTCCCCGAGGTAGCGGGAGCTGCCGCCACAGTCTCGGGGGTCATTGCTGCCGGAGTGGTGCCTGCGGCGCTGGAGATGATGGACCGACCGCTCATCCGCGCCGTCGAGAACTTTGTCCACGCTGATCTCCCCGTAGATGCTGCCGCGGTTCTGCTCGCCGAGGTCGCCGGCCATGAGGCAGGTGTTGATGCCGAGGCCGAACTCATCGCACAGATCGCGACGGACAACGGGGCGTTTCAGGTGAGGCGGGCGGCCGATGCTGAGGAGCGCGAACTGCTGTGGAAGGCACGAAAGTCAGCGTTCGGGGCGATCGCTCAAGTCGCACCCGACTACTACCTCCATGACACTGTCATACCGCGGACCAAGCTCGTCGAGGTTTTGAACCAGATCTATGAGATCGCAGCTCGGCGGAATCTGCTGGTACTCAACACCATCCACGCCGGTGACGGCAACCTCCACCCGCTGTTTGCCTTTGATGGCAGCGATCCCGGGGTGGTGGCGCAGGTAAAGGCCGCCGCCGACGAGATAGTCGATATCTCCATCGCTGCCGGTGGCACGCTGTCGGGAGAACACGGGATAGGTCTCGAGAAACGCGACCTGATGCACCTCGTGTTCTCGCCGGTGGATCTGGATGCTCAGGCCCGGTTGCGAGAAGCGTTCGATCCCGCTGGAGTGATGAATCCCGAAAAGGTTCTCCCTGCGGGCTCACGCTGCTTCGACTTCGGTAGGCCTGTTCCTGAAGGCACTTGGGTATGACCGGTCTGCGCTCGACCCTCGGCAAGTTGTTCGGCGGCTCGAAGATCGAGATCGACGGCGCACCTCCCGCTGAGCTGGTGGTAGCGCCAGATTCGGCCGATCAGATAGCGCGACTACTCGACTTCGCTTCCGAGCATCGTCTGACGGTCCTCCCGTGGGGCGCCGGTGTCCACCAAGGCTTCGGTGGGCGAATCGAACCGGATGTCATCGTCTCCAGTTCGAACCTCGCAGGGGCTGTCGAATGGGATCCGGACGACCTGACTGTGGTGGTCGGCAGTGGAATCACGCTGGGGGGTCTCGATGAGGTGATTGGAGCCCGTCGGCAATCTGCCGTCTTACCGGAGGTGGACCTCAGTGCGACGGTTGGCGGGGTGATCGCCTCCGGAGTCTCCGGTTGGCGACGCCTCCGCTACGGGCCGACCCGGGATCGCCTGCTCCAAGTGCAATTTGTGACCGGCGACGGGCGGATGGTGACCGGGGGGGCACGGGTGGTCAAGAACGTGACCGGATACGACATTCCCCGTCTCCTAACAGGATCGCTTGGATCGCTCGGGATCATCACCTCGGTGTGTCTGAAGCTGTGGCCGGAGCCAGAGGCGGCGGCGACGGTCACAGCCGACGACCCAGAACGCGCGGCGGCGGTGACTTACCGCCCGCAGGCGGTCCTGGAAACTAGGGACGGCGTGTCCGTCTTTCTTGCCGGCACTACCGCCGAGGTGGAGGCGCAGGCGACGGCCCTTGGAGGTGAGGTAGCGGCGGGCTTCGTCTGGCCTGAGCCCCCAATCGGAACTTGTGCGGTGCGAATGCGTGTTTTGCCGGTCGATGTGTCGCCACTCGTTGCCCAAATTGGCACCGGGCCATTCGTCGCCGCCCATGGGGTGGGCGAGATCCTGGCGGGTGTCGAGTCCGATGAGATCGAGCCGTTGCGGGAGTGGGCTGAAGTAAGAGGTGGAGCCCTCGTCGTGGAGCGCGCTCCTGATGATGTCTACGAGGCAATCGATCCGTGGGGAGCATCTCCGTCGACGCTCGACTTGCAGCGCAAGGTAAAGGCAGCATTCGACCCGCTAGGGGTGCTTGTCCCGGGCCGACTCCCCGGCGGAATCTGATGGGTTGGTCGACACCGTGGGCTCCGACTGCTGCCGAGTTGAATTCGTGCGTGGAATGTGGGTTGTGTCTGCCGCATTGCCCCACATTCCGGCTTACCGGAGACGAAACAGCGTCGCCGCGGGGTCGACTCAACGCGATGTCTGCCGTGTCCGCGGGTCTGATCGAAGTGGACGCTGCTTTTGACGAGATCATGTCCTTCTGTTTGCAGTGCCGTGCCTGTGAGGCAGCCTGCCCCTCACTGGTTCCGTTCGGTAGGGCTATGGAGGGTGCACGTGCCGAGGTGCGAGCCGCCCGACCGAAGGGTCGCCGCCTTCGCGGTCGGGCGCTGGGCCGGTGGATCGGTAGGCGCCGGGTTGTGGCGATCGCATCCTTTGGTGCCGCGCTAGCCCAGCGTGCAGGAGGATGGCTTGTTCCTCGTCGGCTCCGCAACAGCTTCTCCGGCCTGAGAAGGCTTCCGCTACGTCGATCTCGTGTCGTCGGCTACGAGTCGGACGCAGGCGGCGAAACGGTGGGTCTCTTGGCTGGATGTGTGATGGACCCGTGGTTCGGGGGGGTGCATGACGCCACGATCACGCTTCTTGAGGCTGCGGGCTACCGGGTGGAAGTGCCCAGGTCGCAGACCTGTTGCGGTGCCCTCGCCGCCCATGAGGGGGCGGCGGATGACGCGGCTCGGATGGCAACGGCCAATGCTTTGGCGTTTGCTTCGTTTGACCACGTCACGGCCAACGCCGCCGGGTGCAGCGCTCACCTTGCGGGATATGCGCACTGGGGCGCGCCGGAGGTCGCCGATCGAGCGGTGGACGCTATTCGACTCGTCGCCGCTGCGATTTCAGATGGCAGGCTGCCGCGCCTCGGGTCGACCTCCGAACGCGTCGCCGTCCACGACCCCTGCCACCACCGCCACGGGCTTCGCATGACGGATGAGCCGCGGACCGTCCTGCTCGCTGCTGGTTATGAACTCGTCGACATAGATCCGACAGGGATGTGCTGCGGCGCGGCCGGGGTGTATTCGGTGCTTCGCCCCGAGACTTCCACCGAATTGGGGAGGGCGAAGGCTGCGGAGGTGTCGGCAACCGACTGCACGATCGTTGCGTCGGCAAACCCGGGGTGTGAGATGCAACTGAGGAGTCACCTGGGCCCCGGCATCCGAATCGCCCACCCACTCGAACTC
>CAXMOL010000022.1:0-2632 GCA_964194935.1 uncultured Kiloniellaceae bacterium | reverse complement strand
AGCCAACGTTCGGCATCAATCGCCGCTGCGCTCCCCATCCCCGCAGCGGTAATCGCCTGGCGATAGGTGAAATCGACCACATCTCCAGCACCAAACACGCCGGGGATCGAAGTCATTGTCTTCTCAAATGTTTCCAGGTAGCCCTTTTCATTCAGGTCCAGCTGGCCATCGAATACGGCGGTGTTGGGAGTGTGTCCGATGGCGACAAACACACCTTCGGTGGGGAACTCCTCCGTCTCGCCGGACTCGACGTTGCGCAATGTGACTCCGGTTACAGAATCTTCGCCGAGTACTTCTTCGACGACGCTGTTCCAACGAACATCGATCTTGTCATGGGCGAGTGCGCGATCGACCATGATCTTCGAAGCGCGGAATTGGTCACGACGATGCACGATCGTCACCTTCGATGCGAACTTGGTGAGAAAGAGGGCCTCTTCCATCGCAGAGTCGCCGCCGCCGACGACGACGATCTCACGATCGCGAAAAAAGAATCCGTCGCAGGTGGCACACGCCGAAACGCCATGCCCGCGCAGCTTCTCTTCTCCGGGGACATCAAGCCACCGGGCCGATGCGCCGGTCGAAATGATGACGGCCTCGGCCTCCTGGAGCTCATCGCCGATCCACATCTTGAACGGCCGCTCGGAGAAGTCGACCCGGCTCACATCGGATCGAAGGATGCGCGTGCCGAACCGCTCGGCTTGCTTGCGAAAGAGTTCCATCATCTCAGGTCCCATGACTCCATCGGGGAACCCGGGGTAGTTCTCGACGTCGGTTGTAAGCATCAACTGTCCGCCCGCCTCCATGCCCTCGATCATGAGCGGTTCGAGGCCGGCACGCGCCGCATAGATGGCAGCAGTGAGACCAGCCGGTCCCGAGCCGATGATGATCACTTTCTCAGTCATTCTGCATCCTTGGACTTGCTGCGTGTTCGTCGCGACCAAAGCAACGCTCCAACGATGAGGAATAATCCCCCGACCCCGCCATATGAGATCTCCATTGCTTGTGTGCAGTCACATGCCTTGAAGACCAGCTCTTCGACAATCCGGAAGATTCCGACCAACAGGAAGATGAATGCGATAGCCACCAGAGTGGCGGCGACCAACCCCAGAGCCACATACTTGATGACGCTTGTCAGGCGATCGATCGTCAGCGCTCGGATGCGGGTGGCGATCGATTCCAAGAAGTCGGCAATTCGAGTCGGGAAGTCCTCCACGATCTGAGGTTAGCGAGCCCCCGAACGACCTTTGAAGTTCATGGAATCACTACGAGATCGGCGCAATCGGGAAGGCCCCATACCTGGAACGGTCCGAGCTCGGCTCCAAACAACTCGAAGTACACGATGACGGTCAGTTCTCCGTTCTCATACTCGAACGTGTACCGCGATGGAGGGGGATCCACTCGAATCTCGGTGTCTTTGTCGTAGCAGGCGTCTTCCTCAAGGGCTTCGTCGGCAAATTCGGTGACAGGGGCAGGGCCAGACTTGATCACTTCGAGTTCGGCGGCCAGTAGCTGGACTGCCTCGCTGGCCGTCGACGTAGTCGTGGAACTCTCGGTCGGTGCATCAGTGGTGGTCGTCGCCTGGGTCGTGGAGATGGCGGGTGCCGCAGCGGCGGTAGTGGTGCGGGCGACGGTCGTTGATGAACCAAAAGCTGCTCCATCGGCGCTGGTTTCACCGGACATGAGTGCATCGTCCAGATCCGCCTCTCCCACGGCCGCCATCTCCTCGGTGGCGGCGGCGGCTCGCATCTCGGAATCGGCGGCAGCTGCAGCCGTCGAGGTGGGGGCCAATGCACCGAGTTCCAGCGAGGCAGCGTCATCGGCTCCGCCGGTGGAAAGGAGTCCGGCGATTGGAACAATCGCCATCAGTCCGGCCAATGTCGCCGCCGCGATACCGAGAGAAGCCCAGGGCACTCGTCGCTCGGCCGTTGGATCGACGGCCGGCTCTTCGTCGCCTATGCCGAGCGCGTCTGCCACGGCGTCTCGCAACTCCGACCTCTCCGCCATCGACATCGAAGGCTTGGGAGCATCCGCCGCGGCGGCTAGTGCGATGCGATGAGCTGCCAATTCGGCTGAAGCGATTGGATCGGTGGAGATCTCGCGTTCGAGCGCTGCGGCCTCATCGGGATCGAGTCGTCCCTCGGCCAGCGCGGCAATGATGTCTGGGTCGTGTCTAGGCATTGGTCTCACCACTCTGACTCTCAGAACCGGCTCTCAGGTTCCCGAGACTCTCGGCCAGAAGCCGCCTTCCTCGGAAGACGCGGGACTTGACTGTCCCGATAGGAACACCTATCGCTTCGGCCACGGTTTCCAGCGCCAACCCCTCCAGATCGGCGAGTACGACTGCTGCTCTGAACTCCGCAGGCAAGGCAGCCAACGCGGCTTCGATTTCGGGTCTGATGTCTGCCGACTCGTAGCCATCCGCCGCAGCCGGGTCAGACGGGTCGAACCCTTCTGGGAGCGCGTCGGTGTTCTTGCGCCGGGTTCGCCTGCCGACGTCGTAGCAAGTATTTACTGCCACCCGGTAGAGCCAGGTACTAAACGCCGATCGACCGGCGAATCGATCCGCCTTGCGGAAGACCGTGATGAATGTCTCCTGCACCGCGTCGAGCGCGGCTTCGCGGTCGCGCAGCAT
>CAXMOL010000021.1:0-40734 GCA_964194935.1 uncultured Kiloniellaceae bacterium | reverse complement strand
ATGGTGCGCTGAAGGTGCGGACGGTGGCTCCGGCAGAGGGAGGGAAGGCGAATCGGCGGGTGGCCGAGCTGGTCGCTCAAGCCGCGGGCGGTCGCCGCGGCGACATCATGTCGGGAGCGTCTTCGCGACGCAAACAAGTCGTGGTGTTTGGAGTCTCACTGGCCGAGGCGTCTGTTGCGCTCGGAATCAGCCTTCTTGATCCATAAGCCACCGCCACCTCAGGGGCCGTGGTATCGTCGCTCGCCCTCGGGAGGAGATGATGGCCCGTTCGCTAGCAGTGTCAACGCTCAAGCGCTTCCGCAAAATGCTGGAGGATGAACAGTCGCGCCTCACTGAGGTCATCCGGGACATCGAGGAGGAACAAGAGGAGCTTCGGCTCAGCGAAACCTCCGCAGAACGGAGCCCCGATCCGAACACCGCCGAGGGCGGATCGCTGGCGTTCGAGATAGAAAAGGAGCTTTCGCTTCTCGAGAACGCCAAGGATCTACTCGCACAGTCAGATGCGGCTCTGGAACGAGTCGCTGATGGTTCGTACGGGACATGCGCCCACTGTGGTACCTCGATACCGGTCGCCCGGCTCGAAGCGCTCCCGCATACCAAGCTGTGTGTCGTTTGCTCATCCGCCCGGCACTAGGTAACCCGCGCCTCGCTCTGAGCGTCGCGACAGGAGTAATAGCTTTCGATCAGTTCACCAAGTGGCTGGTCGTCCGAACTCTTCCCGGCGATCCAATCGTATTGATCGGCGATTTTCTCGAACTGCGGTATGTGACCAATTCGGGGGCGGCGTTCTCGCTGCTGGACGGATATGGGTCCTTGATCGCACTGATCGCCATCGCCGCTGCCGTGTTCATCTTCCTGATGGCGGGACAGGTCGAGAGCAAGGGCGAGGTCGTTGCTCTCGGCTTGGTGTTGGGAGGGGCGGTCGGCAATCTCGTGGATCGAGTATTCCGTGGTGACGGGTTCCTCGACGGCGGAGTTATCGACTTTGTCGACTTCTCATTCTTCCCGGCGTTCAACGTGGCCGACTCTGCGATCACCATCGGGGCCATTCTTGCTCTGTGGTTCGCCTTCATAAAGCGATGATCCCGTGCCGATGAGGTGGCCGGTACCGGAGGATGCGGAGGGGGAACGCGCCGACAAGGTCCTGGCGCACATCAGCGGTCACAGCCGATCGACCGTGCGCTTGGCGCTCGAGACCGGGGCGGTCACGCTTTCGGGTGAAGTGGTCGAGCCGAGGCGTCGGGTCAGTATCGGTGACGAGTTCGTAGGTGAGCTCAAAAAGCTCCATGTACCCCTGGAGCCTGAGCCCGTCGACTTCGGCGTCGTATTCGAGGACGACGACCTGGCGGTGATCGACAAGCCGACCGGCATAGTGACCCACCCGGGAGCCGGCCGGCAGACGGGCACCCTGGCCGCAGGACTGTTGAACCGGTGGCCCAGCATCCGCGGAGTCGGGGACGAGGACCGATGGGGAATTGTTCATCGACTCGATCGAGACACCAGCGGGTTGCTGGTGGTCGCGTTGACGCCAGAAGCGCATCTGGGACTGTCTGCTGCAATCAAGCGCCGTGATGTGACCCGGGAGTACCTATGCCTGGTCACCGGCACCCCCGCATCGCCGACGGGGACCGTCGATGCACCGATCGGCCGCGACCCGCACCGGCCGACCAGGATGTCGATTGATCGCGATGGACGCCACGCGGTTACGCACTACCGGATCGAGGACACGTGGGGGAGTGCGACTTTGCTGAGGGTGACGCTCGAAACCGGCCGGACCCATCAGATCAGAGTTCACCTGGCGTCGATCGGCCTGCCGGTCGCAGGGGATCGAACCTACGGACCCGGTCCCCACCATCACCGCCTGTTCCTGCACTCCACCCGACTTGCTTTTGTCCATCCGGTAACAGCGGCGGTGATCGATATGGGGTCGCCACTGCCGTCCGATCTGGCCTCGCTGCAGCCACCGGTGACCGGTCCTCGTTGATCCCGGGCTGCACAACGGCGAGACGACAGCGTGACTGGTATCGTCGACTGACAAGCCTGTAATTCGTCCGATATCTCGCCTGGAGCTCGATTGTCCGACCGCGATAGCTTCGCCCATCTCCATCTCCATACTGAATACTCGATGCTCGATGGAGCTGCCCGTATCAGCGACGTGATTGAAGCGGTCGTCGCCGACGGCCAGCCCGCAGTCGGCCTTACCGATCATGGTGTCCTCTACGGAGCCGTGAGCCTCTATCAGCAGGCCACCGAGGCAGGTATCACCCCGGTGCTCGGTATGGAGGGCTACCTGACCCCGGGTTCACGTTTCGATCGCCAGCCGCGCCGTGAGGACGTCAGATATCACATGACATTGTGGGCGACGTCGCAAATCGGGTATTCGAACTTGCTCAAGTTGTCCAGCCGGGCCTTTCTCGAAGGCTTCTACTACAAGCCTCGAATGGACCGCGAGCTACTGGAGGCCCACGCTGAAGGCCTGGTGGCCACAACCGGCTGCCTCGGCGGTCACGTTCCGCAGCTGCTCGCCCCCGATGCATCCGACGAAGAGGGCAACAAGAGCGGCGCCCGCGATTTCGAAGCCGCTGTGGAAGCGGCCGCTATGTATCAGGACATCTTTGGCAAAGAAAACTTCTTCGTCGAGGTGATGGATCACGGAGTGGAAGCGCAGCGGCGGGTCCTTCCCGATCTGGTGGCGATCTCGGATCGAATCGGAGCTCCGCTACTTGCGACCAACGATTGCCATTACACGACCGCGGCGGAATCAGAGGCACACGACGCCCTCCTTTGCATCCAGACCGGCTCGGAAATGGCCGACGAGAAGCGATTCAAGTTCCAGGGTTCGGGCTATTACGTCAAGTCGGCCCGCGAGATGCGGGCGCTGTTTCCCGAAAACGATTACCCGGGGGCGTGCGACAACACCCTGCTGATCGCTGAGCGCGCCGAAGTGAAGATGGAGTTCGGGAACATCCATCTTCCTCAGTTCCCGGTTCCAGATGGAGAGACCGAGGCCTCATATTTGCGCAACCTGGTGCTGGAGGGTGCCAAGTACAGATACGGCGATCCGATCCCCGCAGAAGTGTCCGAGCGGGTGGACTATGAACTCGAGGTCATTTCCCAGATGGGATTCCCCGCCTATTTCCTGATCGTGTGGGATCTCATTCGGTATGCCCGCGACCACGGCATCAGGGTCGGACCGGCGCGCGGATCGGCCGGCGGATCCATCGTTTCGTATTGCCTGAGGATCACCGACATCGACCCCCTCGCATTCGGGCTCATCTTCGAACGGTTCCTCAATCCCGGTAGACGTGAGATGCCCGATATCGACATGGACTTCGACGAGAGGTACCGCTCTGAGGTAATCCGGTATGCAGCGCAGCAATACGGCTCGGATCACGTGGCCCAGATCATCACCTTTTCGACGATCAAGGGACGACAGGCCATCCGCGACAGCGCCCGAGTGCTCGGCTTCCCGTACGGGCTCGGGGACCGGATTGCCAAATCAATGCCGCCTCCGATCCTGGGGAAGGAAGCGACCCTGGCACAAGCCCTTACGGACCCAGGGCCGGATGCAGACGATGTCGATCGAGACCATCACACCGCGGCCGCCGGCCTGCGCGAGATGTATGGGGCCGATCCCGATGCGGCTCGTGTGATCGACACCGCCATGGGACTGGAGGGTCTCCGCCGCCAGGATTCCATCCACGCCGCGGCGGTTGTCATCTCACCGCAATTGCTGACGGACATTGTTCCGATCCAGCAAAAGGGCGAAGACAACGAGATCGTCACCCAGTTCGAGATGCACGCCATCGAACGCCTCGGATTGCTGAAGATGGACTTCCTCGGCCTGCGCAATCTTTCGACCATAGAACGCACCCTCGATCTGGTCGAGGCCTCCGGCGCCGAGAGGCCCGACATCGACTCGGTGGCACTGGACGATCCCAAGGTCTACGAGATGCTGGCGCGCGGCGATTCGATGGGTGTGTTCCAGATGGAGGGATCGGGCATGCGGGCCCTGATGCGAAATCTGGGACCCGACCGGTTTGATGACCTGATCGCCCTCATCTCGCTGTACCGCCCCGGCCCGCTCGGTGCGGGCACCCACAACATGTATGCCGATCGCAAGAACGGCCTGGCTCCCGTCGAGTACCCGCATGCCGACCTCGAACCGGTTCTGTCGGGGAGCTACGGGATCATGGTCTATCAGGAGCAAGTGCTACAGGCGGCGCAGGTCATGGCCGGCTTCTCGATGATCGAAGCCGACAGCCTGCGAAAGGCGATGGGCAAGAAGATCCCCTCGGTCATGGCACAACAGGAGGAACTGTTCATCGGGGGCTGTGTGGAGAAGGGACATCCACGGGAATTGGGCAAGGAGATCTTTGATCTGATCTCGCACTTTGCCGGTTATGGATTCAACAAGGCGCATGCCACCGGTTACGCGGTCGTGGCGTACCAAACCGCCTGGTTGAAAGCGCATCACCCATCCGAGTACATGGCGGCGCTGCTCACCTCGTCGAAGAGCAACAAAGACAGGACGGCGGTGTATCTCAATGAGTGCCGGACCATGGGAGTCGAGGTCCTCGTTCCCGACGTAAATTCCTCGGAGTCTGATTTCACGGCTCGAGACGAAAAGATTCCGTTCGGGCTGTCCGCCATCCGCAACGTCGGTGAAGGCGTTGTGGAACTGATTACCGAGGAGCGCCGCAAGAACGGCGAGTACGAATCCTTCCAAGACTTTCTGGACCGGGTCGACCTGGGAGCGCTCAACAAACGGACGATCGAGTCGCTTATTAAGGCCGGAGCGTTCGATGCCACCGGCTCACCTCGCAAAGGCCTCATGGCGGTGTTCGAGCAAATGCTCGATGCGGTGGTGTCGCGCCGCAGGGCGGAGGACATGGGCCAGTACTCGTTGTTCGGAACTGATGAGCCGTCGGTGCAGTCGGGTGTTGTCGAGATCCCGGAGATGGAGTGGGACCAGCGCACCAAGCTGGCGTTTGAAAAGGAGATGCTCGGACTGTACGTCTCTGATCATCCGCTACTTGGGGTTGGCGCAACTCTTCGCTCGCTGGTGACGGTCGGCATCCCCGGCCTCTACGACGAGCCGGACAAGGCCAAGGTGACTGTCGGTGGGTTGGTCGGGTCGGTTTCTCGCAGGTACACCAAGAAGGGCGAGGTGATGCTCTTCTTCCAACTCGAAGACCTCGAGGGATCGGTGGAGGTTGTGGCATTCCCGCGCATCGTCAACGACTCGGGGCCGCTGGTTCGCGACGATGCCGTCCTGGTCGTGGCGGGTCGGGTCGATCAGCGTGGCGATGACGTAAAGCTCATCGCACAGCGGATTTCGGAACCCGATCTCAGTCCGCAGAAGATCGTCCGGCTGCGGGTTCCTGCCGTCCAGATGTCACAGGATCTTGTCGGCGAACTAAAGACGATCCTCAGCAACCACCCCGGCGAGACCCCGGTGTTCATGCATCTGAGCGGCAACGGCAACGACACCGTCGTACGCCTCGGCGCCGAGCACACCGTCGAGACCCGTACCGCTCTCTACGCGGAATTGCGCGAGCTCCTTGGAGCCGGATCGGTACTCAGCTGAGCAATCGGGTGCGGTCTACCCTGAGAGTTGTTCCACCTCAGGAGGATTCGATTGGCAACGTTTGACGTCGACGCGTTCTTGGAGCGATTTACCGACCGCGCCGCCGCCGTAAAGGAGCGAGGTGTGCCTCCGCTCGAAGGTGAGGCGCGTCGGACCTTTCTTGCTTCCGCCCAGCAGGACTTCACCGACTACTCGCTGGTATCCGATGCGGAGTGGGAGATAGAGGGTGACGCGCTCGTGCTGCGGATCGCCCTCTCTTCTGACTGAGCCGGCTAGCCGGACGGTTCTGCAATCCCGGCCGCAGCCCGCTTGGCGGCGGAGCGCCGTTCAGATTCGAGACGCCCGAGTCCGTATGACTCGTGGTCCACGAACTCCATGGCCTCTGCGATGAGGTGGTGACCTGCCTCGTCACGGATGAGCCGGTGCATCTCTTGGCAGACCCTCCGGTAACCCTGGTGACCGCCCTCGCCGGTCCGTAGCTCCAGCAGATGGAAAGCCTCGCGAACATTCATCTGCATGAAGAACCTGACCTTGTAGGCCAGCGGAACGGCGTATTGAGCCACGCTTCGACCGACCGCGTCGACCAGGGCGCGATGGTGATCGGCGGCGCGTTGCATCGCTTGATCCCAATGGTCGGTCAGGTCGAGTTCAGTGATCGACTCGGGAGTTATGTAGCCGTGAGCGGTGCCGAGCGTCTGCCATTCGAGGGTCATCATGCGATGGCGCTGTAGGTCGCGGAAGATTCCGTAGTCGCAGAGGATGTCGAAGCGATAGTCCGCTCGTTCCATTGCACGACCCGGACGGTGACGGCGATTGGATCTGTCGCCTACATAGGCCGCAAACAATTCCTGACGTTCCGGCTCCGACAGTCCCCGAACGTATGTGAGAAGCGAATCGTCGGGAGCGTCGCTGACGGAATACAGCGTCGCCGCTGCGATCTTGGTTTCGGCTTCGGGGTCGTACTCGACAAGTGTGACTTCCGGTCGCGGCGCGGAGTCGATGGTGTGCGTTGCAGCGAGGTCGCCGATGGCGTTGGCAGTGTCGGCCAGGTATTGGCTCCACGCCCCTCCCCGGTCCGCCACATCGACACGGCGCAGAAATGCGGGAATCATCTTGCGCAACTCCACCAGCATGAGATCGGCGTAATCCCGAACCTCAGCGAGGCCGCTAGCTCTCATGCGTAGGAGGAGCATTTCGTACGATTGGCCGGTGGCGTAGATCCCGACGTTTGACGTGGTCGCCGCTGGAAGCAGTCCCCGCAGGTCATCACAGACTTTGGCGCGAATCGTCGAGCGGTATACGTAGTCGCTGTCGTCGGCCTGTTGAGGGTGGAGAGTTTCGTAGTAGCGGGTGAGTTGGTCGGTAAGTGCGCTGTAGGACTCGAACAGAGCGTCGATCTCAGCGCGGTAACTCTCTCCCAGACCCCCTTGTTCGACCTCGGGCGGGATGAAATACCGGTATCGATCTCCCAGTGGCTTGTCGTAGAACATGTAGCGGGTGCTCTGCTCCAAGTAGGCCGCCAGGCGTCCCCACTCGAGCACTTTGGTGAGCACGTTCGAAGCCTGCTCGCAGGCCAGGTGGACGCCTCCGAGTTGGGCCACCGAGTCATCCCCGTATTGGGTGAAGACTCTCTGGTACAGCTCCTCGGCACGCTTCAGCCTCAGGGATGGATCGTCATCGAGGTTGGCGGCAATCGCCTCGATTCCGATTTCGGGAGCGTCATAGAACTCGTCTAGAAACAGGCGGCGCAGCGACTTGGGTGACCGGCTGTAACGAGCGAACAGGGCACCTTTGACAACTTCCGGGAGATTGACGAGGCCGAAAACCGGCCCGGTGGTGTTCGTGAAGAAGCGATCTAGTACGGCTACTTCAGAGTCGGTAAAGGGTTCGCTGTGGTACTCCGATGCCATGGTGGTGTCCCCGTGCTCTTCGGTTCGCATTCATGCCCGTGTTCTACGTGACGTGATCTCACACGCGTGTAATTCTCGGCATTGGCAAGGTATCACCGCTCCAACGGCGCGTGCAACCCGCCACGGCGACGTACCCTGGGTCCGGTCATGACAGCTGTACGAATCGTGATCGGGGTAGTGATCGCGGCGATCGTTGTGGTCGCTCTCGTTCCGATGATGGCTCTGGTCGATCTGGCCGGCGGGAGTGACGGCTTCGGCCTGTGTCCTGATGGCATCGGGTCCTGTCGCACCTCATACTTTGACGGCCCGGAATTGCTTGGCCTGCTGGTCATCTTGCTATTTCTTCTCATGATGATCCTGCGAGCAGCCTTTCATGTCCGGCGCCTCGTCGAGCAGCGCTACCTAGGGGACACGCTCGATCCGGCCGAGGGTGGCCGCGAGCGGTTTGAGCGACGCTGAGTCCTGACTCATCAGATTCGAGCGAGGCTGTCTACGTCCCGATATATCGCGACTGAGTCATTACTCCGTAGACAGCGCCGGCAGTGGCGACTACGGCCGCCGCTGTCAGCACCCAGGCACCAGGTCCGAGCGTGGCGTCGGCTGTATCGCGAACGGCCACGATCGCATCGGTCACCTTGACGAGCGAGAAGATGAGCGACGCCGCACCCATGCCCACGGCTGCGATGCCGGCTAGCGGGTCGAAGCCGAGATCCCAACGACTGGTGAGTGTGATCAGCAGCAGCACAACGAGCGGCAGTAGTGCCGGCCATGCATCCGCCGACAGACCGTCGATCGAGCCCACGATCGGGAAACTCGCAAAAGGCAACAGCATCGAGACAACTGCAAATCCGACCCCGGCAAGAATGATGGGCCGGAATGGATGCACGATCTAGTCGTCCGCCTCGTCGGCTTCGTCGGCTTCGTCGGCTTCGTCGGCTTCGTCGGCTTCCGGGGATTCGAACATCTCTAAGAGGTGATCGTCGATAGCGGCATCCGCTCGCTCTGCGGTGTCGTGGACACCGGGGGGCGAGTCCGGGTCAGGATCGGCCTCGCGAGCGACCGCTCCGGTGTCGGGGAAGACGATCTCGGGCTGTGCCGAGCGCGACGGCGAAGGTTCCGGCTTCTGTTCCGCAGGATCTGGCGCAGCCGGCATGAGCCTGGTCGGGGCGGCCGCTGAAGTCTCTGGTGCCTGCGTTTCGAGTTTCGCCCCGGCGACAGGATCAGCGGAGGCCTTCGGACTGGTGCGGAAGGCCTTGCTACGTCCGGGAGTGCCTCCAGCCGGAAGGCCTCGAAGTTGCCGGTAGATACCGATACCGATGCCGACGAGGGTCACGAAGCAACTGACGACCATCAGGCGGGCGCCAAGGCCGACTGAGCCGTCGAGGGTGTCGGCGAGGATTTCGGCGTCCAACATCTTGACGAGGGCGTAGGGGAGTGCAGCGAGACCAAAAGCGAGCGCGGACCAACCCGCCACCGGATGGATCGGCCTGGCGTGATCGGGGATGAGGGTGACGACGAAGATCGGCAGCAAGAGAAGCAGTACCGGAAGGGCGTCGGCATCGAGTGCCGACCGGTCGCCGGAAGTGGCGATTACGAAAGGCATGCTCATCGACGCCATCGCAAGAAGCACGCCAACGTCGATGACGATGCGCGAAGCATGGAATGCGAGTGTGGTCTGTACCGGCCGTTCCGGTTGCAAAGTCATCTCCGGGGTCAGGGCGAGGGGCAGATTAGCGCCGCATCGCTCAGGCCTGACACAACTCCTAGTCGGCGAACACGACGGCGCCGTCGTCGAGAGAGGAGATGATCGCCACCGATTCGACCGCCCAGCCATTTGCTTCGAGCCGCGCTCGCGCCCCCATGAACGCTTTCTCGATCACGAACCCGAGACCGACGATCTCAGCATCCGCCTCGACTGCGATCTCGCCGAGTGCCTGGGCCGTACGTCCTCCCGATAGGAAGTCATCGACCACCAGGACCCGGGTGCCTGCCGGCAGGACCCGGCGGGCGACCTCGACCCTGTATTCGACTCCCTTCGTGGGGGATGCGACCTCTCTGACGAAGGACGGCCGAATTTCATCACCTCTCGGATACTTCTTGGCGTAAACGACCGGAACCTCAAGAGCAGCACCAGTGGCAAGCGCGGGGGGGATTCCGCTCGCCTCGGCAGTCAAGATGAGATCGGGTGAAGCCGCGGAGAAAGCCGATGCGATGGTCTCGCCGATTGCGGCCATGAGCGAAGGCTCGACGCGGTGGTTCAAGAACTCGTCCACCTTGAGCAGGGGGCCTTCGACTCGTCCCCGCTCGGCTATCGCGGCCCTGAGCAGGATCGCTCCAGGTGAGGTGGAATCGATCACGCGGCGGAGCGTAGCGGTGGCCGCCGGTACCATCGCCGACCGTGCCAGCAGATGCCATCGCCCGTCGTCATGCCAGAACAGTTCTCGGGCGTCTGAAGAAACGCTATCCCACGATCGACACCGCGCTCGACTACGAGAGCCCCTGGCAACTGCTGGTGACGACTGTGATGAGTGCCCAGACGACGGACGAGAACGTAAACCGTGTCGCCCCTTCGCTCTTCCAACGTTGGCCCGGACCGGCCGATTTGGCGGCAGCGAACCCCGAGGAGGTCGAGGCAACGATCTTTAGCACTGGGTTCTATCGGCAGAAGACAAAGTCGATCATTGCCCTGAGCCAGGATCTGATGGACAGATTTGACGGTGAGGTTCCCAAGGATCTGGACCTGCTGGTCACGCTGCGGGGAGTCGGCCGAAAGACTGCGAGCGTGGTGCTGGCGGAGGCTTGGAACCTGCCTGCGATAGCGGTCGACACTCACGTGAAGCGGGTAGCCCATCGTTTGTCACTGACCGTCGAGACCGATCCGACGAAGGTCGAGACCGACTTGCGCGACTTGTACCCCGAGCGGGAGTGGAGCGGAATATCGATGCGGGTGATCCAATTCGGACGGGATGTCTGCGAGGCCCGCAAACCGCGTTGCTGGGAGTGTGAGATGTCGGACCGGTGCAAATATGCCGACAAGACACCTCCCCCGGAGTGAGGTCCGCATTTCGGCTGCGATCGCCTCATGATCGCTCGATCGCGATATTGGCGATTCCGGCATTGGGATCGCTCGTGGCGGACCCGTTCTTGGGGCTTGTCGATACAGCCTTCGTGGGACGCATCGGTTCCGACTCGTTGGCGGGGCTCGGCATTGCCGCGGCGCTGTTTGGAGTCGCCTTCTTCATCTTCAACTTTCTCGAGTACGGCACCACGACGGAGGTAGCGAGAGCCGTCGGTGCAGGCGATACGCCTGCCGCAGGGCGGGCGGTGGCGACGGCGGGGACACTCGCAGTCGGGTCGGGGTTCGGCACTGCTCTGTTGCTGCTTGTGTTTGCCGGACCGTTGGTAACGGCTCTTGGCGCTTCGGGCGCCGTTCGGGCTGAGGCTGTGACGTACGTGATGATCAGGGCTCTCGCCGCCCCGGCGATGCTGCTGGTACGAACCGCCCACGGCTCCTATCGGGGGTTTCAAGACACCCGTACTCCCTTCTTGGTCACTCTGGGCATGAACGGGGTGAACCTGGTTCTGGATCCGATCTTGATATTTGGGGCGGGAATGGGTGTTGCCGGCGCTGCCTGGGCCACCGTGGCTGCACAATGGTCCGGGGTCGTAGCCTTCGGAATCCTGGCGCGGCGCCACCGGGTTCGGTATGGCCTGGACACAGCACGACCGGTACGGGCCGAGGTCCGCGCTTTCCTGCAGATCGGTCGAGCCCTGGCGATCCGGACAGGCTCATTGCTGGCCACGTTTACGGTTGCGACCGCGGTTGCGGCGCGGATCTCCGAGAACGCCGTTGCCGCCCATCAGGTCCTGTTCCAGCTCTTTGTCTTCTTTGCCCTGGCGGTGGACGCCTTGGCGGTGGCTGCGCAGGCCTTGGTCGGAAAACACCTCGGGTCGGGCGACCGACATGCGGCGCTGGAGGTCGCGGATCGATTACTGGTACTCGCGATCGGCGTCGGCTTATTGCTTGCTGCGATGCTCTGGGCGTTGGCGTCGACCATTGCCGGTTGGTTTACAGGCGACCCGTCGGTGATCGCCGAGTTCGACAAGGCCTATTGGCTGTTGGTTCTCATCCAGCCGGTC
Organism: uncultured Kiloniellaceae bacterium; assembly: GCA_964194935.1. GTDB lineage: Bacteria > Actinomycetota > Acidimicrobiia > Spongiisociales > UBA11373 > JACZWZ01. The sequence continues at coordinate 29,094 of CAXMOL010000021.1, read as the reverse complement.
GCCGCAGTCGTCTTTGCTTGGGATGGGATCTTCATCGGGGCGGGCGATTTTACGTTTCTTGCCGCGGCGATGGCCGTCTCGGGGCTGGTGGCGAGCGGCGTGCTGGCCCTCGTCCTACCGATGGGCTGGGGTCTTGCAGGTGTCTGGTGGGGGATCGTGGTGCTGTTGGGTGGGCGGCTGATCACGCTGGCATGGCGCCGGGCGGGAGGAAGGTCTCCCCTTCATCGGGACTGAGGTGGAGCCCCTTGGTCTCGGGCAGGAGCCTGATCAAGAACGACGAAGCGAGCAGCACGCCTCCCAGAGCGGCGATCGTGGCCGGCAATCCCCACGCATCCACGACAAATCGACCCATGGCGAAACCCACCAATCCCCCTGAGATGCTGGCGTTGACGATCCATGCTGAAGCGGTGGATCTGATTTCGGTGGGAAAGAGCTCGGCTCGATGCGAAACAAAGGCCGGAGTGAAGCCGGAGGCGCCCAGCGTCGAAACAAAGATCGCCAGCCCCATAAACACGCCACTCTCGAGAAAATAGAAGGCGACGCCGCCGATAACGCCGAGCACGATGGTGAAGGCCTCAGTGGGCTTGCGGCCGACAACATCGGCGAGGCGCCCTCCGACGAGCAGCCCGATCGCGACCCCAGGTGCGCTGGCGGCCGCCAGCAGGATTGAGGCAGTAAGAGCCGACCAGCCCAGGTCGTTCTCGAGGCGGACCAATGCCAGGTTGGCGGCGGGAGCGGTAAACGCGGAGATGGCGAATGCAAGGCCGGCCATCGGCCAGAAGCGACGCCCGTGCGGCGCTTGCAGTACAGCCCCGAGGTTGGGCCTGATGGCACGCTGCACGTAGGCCCTGGATTCACCGAGACGTTTCACCAGGAAGGGTGCCGCCAGGAGGGGGATCGCACTCATCGCAAAGAGAAGTCGCCATGAGTCGGGGCCGGACTCACCTAGTGGACGGAGCAGAAGGCCCAGGCCGGTCCCCATCGACCCGAAGAGCGCATAGATGCCGATCGCATAGGAACGAATCCCCGGTTCGACCTCTTCAGCAAGCACTACCACCGCCAGGGAAGCAAGTGCGATGGTGCCTATCCGGGTGAAACTCTGCAGTGCGGTGAAGGCGATCGGATCGATGATCAAGGCGGTGACGAGATTGCCGAGCGGAAGCAAGACAAAGGCCACCAGCAGGGGCCGTCGGCGGCCTCGATGATCTCCGTACCACGACAGCGCAAGCGCCAGCAGCGAGAAGGCCCGAATAGTGGCCAGCACGTCGAAGACCCTGGCGTCGCTCCATTCGAATCGGTCTTGGACGAAGGGGAGGGAGTGAGTAATTGCCGCCCCGCTCCATCCTTGGGTCAGGGCGACAATCGCAAACAGCCCGAGAATGACCACCTCTCGCCTCGTGATCGGCTGCGGCGGACTGAGTGCGTTGCGGACTCCCAACTCAGGCAACGATCGTGCCGGAGTCGACGCTGTCGTCTCCTCGGAGCAGAACGACGCCTGCCGGCGTCATTGCGCCAAGGACGAGGACATCAGAACGAAAGCCATTGACCCTGATCGGCTCGAAACCGGTCACCGCCACAACATCCCTCCCGAGCAGATCTTCGGGTTGATAGAGATCGGTGATCTTTGCTGAGGATTGAAGCTCTCCAAGGTCTCCGAAATCGATCCAAAGGCACACTGCCGGGAAGCGAGCACCGTGGTTCGGCTCGGCGCGAACGACCCGTCCGGTCCGGACTCGTAGTGCTTGCCAGTCTTCGATCGTCGGCACCCGGCGAGGCTAACCGGGAACACTCTGGAACCAGATACCGTTACACCGCCGATCCAGGAGGTGCCGATGGAAGTCGAAAGCGTGAACATCTTCGCGGCGTTCATCTTTGGCATGCTGTCGTTCCTGTCGCCCTGCGTCCTGCCGCTTCTGCCGGGGTACATGTCGATGATGAGCGGCTATTCGGCAGCGGATCTGGCCGACGGTAAGTCGTCGACCGCCCGGATGCTGAGGGTGACCCTGCTGTTTGTAGCTGGCTTTACCGCGGTGTTTGTTGCACTGGGGGCCACGGCGACAAGCCTTGGGTCTTCGCTGCTGCGCAACTCGGCCACGATCACTATTTGGGCCGGATGGATCGTGATCGCGATGGGCCTGTTTATCGCCGTGTCCGCAGTTTGGAACCCCGGCCTGTTGATGCCGATGATGCGGGAGCGCCGGGTCGAGGTGAGGCCATCACGGTTGGGGGCTTGGGCGCCGCCGGTAATGGGGGCCGCCTTTGGTTTCGGGTGGACGCCGTGTATCGGACCGACCCTGGCGGCGATCCTGACCATCGCTGCCACCGAGGACTCAATCCTCGAAGGAATGTTCCTGTTGTTCGTGTACTCGATGGGCCTCGGGATTCCGTTCGTCCTGGCCGGGATCGGGATAACCAAGGCATACTCGGCGTTTGGTTGGCTAAAGCGGTACTTCACCCCTATAACGGTCGGTTCCGGCCTGTTGTTGGCGGTCTTCGGAATGTTGATGGTTACCGGTCGACTTGTCGATCTGAGTCGCTGGTTCCAAAACCTCCTGCCCGAATTCTTCTGGAACGTCTAGACGAGAGTCCGGCGGCATCGATGATGCGGGGATTGAGCCGACACCGTTCCTACTCTCTGGGTTGATGCAAATCACTCCCGATCGAGAAACGTTCGTGCGATTGGCGGCGGACCATGACTTGATCCCGGTGCGGACGCGGGTCCTGGGAGACCGCGACACAGCGGTGAGCGTGTTCGAGGCGTTGGCGAGCGATCATGACGATGCCTTCTTGCTGGAGTCTGTCGAAGGCGGCGACACCTGGGCGAGGTGGTCGTTCATAGGCTGGGATTCGCTGTTTTCGGTCACCGCGACATCCGCCGGGGTGCAAATGGTCGGTCCGGGGCCGGATGTCGATACCGCGGATCCACTGGTAGCTCTGGAACAGATCGCCAAGGCGTATCGGGTGTATGAGGACTCGGATCTTCCGCCGCTTCACTCAGGCCTCGTTGGATATCTGGCCTACGACGCGGTGCGCCATATCGAGCATCTGCCCAACCAACCCAAAGACGACCGGGAGCTTCCTGTGATGGTTTGGCACGCCGTTGGGTCGCTGGCTGCTGTGGACCGGTTCAGCCAGGCCGTGACGCTGGTGCGTAATGTCCTGCCCGGCAGCGACGCCGGAGCCTCGTACGACCTCGCTGTCGAGCATTTGAACGACTCGGTGCGACGCCTGGGTACGCACCGGATGGCTCCCCATCTCCCGCTCCCTGAGTTCACGCCGGCGACGGCGGTGGGGTCGTCGATGTCGCGTCCGGAGTTCGTAGAGACGGTGAACAAGGCGATCGCCCACATCGAAGCCGGGGACGTGTTCCAGGTACTGCCGTCGATCAGGTTCGAGGTCCCTCTGCCCGTCGATCCGTTTGCCGTCTACCGCGCCCTGCGCATCGTCAATCCGTCCCCGTACATGTTCTTCGTTCGCCACGGCGCCTTGTCGATTGCCGGCTCGTCGCCGGAGCTGATGGTCCGGGCTAGGGGTGGCAAGGTCTACAGCAGGCCGATTGCCGGTACCAGGAGGCGGGGCGCCACCGTTGAAGAAGACGCCTTGCTTGAAGAAGAGCTCCTGGCGGATCCAAAAGAGCGAGCCGAGCACGTGATGCTCATCGATCTGGCCCGCAATGACGTCGGGCGGGTATCGACTTTCGGTTCTGTCAGCGTGGATGATCTGATGGTGATCGAGCGGTACTCACACGTGATGCACATCGTGTCCGGAGTGAGCGGGACCTTGCGCGACGGGATCGGCCCGGTCGATGTGATCCGCGCCACCTTCCCCCATGGGACGGTGTCGGGCGCACCAAAGGTGCGTGCGATGGAGATCATCGACGAACTAGAGCCGGTGGCGCGCGGGCCTTATGCCGGTGCCGTCGGATACATCGACTTCTCAGGGAATGTGGACACGGCGATCGCTCTTCGCACCATGGTGGCCGTCGACGGTACGGCCTGGGTGCAGGCGGGGGCCGGGATCGTCGCGGATTCGGACCCAGAACGCGAGTACGACGAATGCCTCGAAAAGGCTGCTGCGGTGCTCACGGCCATCGCTGCTGCCGGGGCGATCTGAGGTGCGCGCCGACTACGGCGACGTGACCGCCGAGTATCTGGCGCTGCGTTCGGGTCGGGGTTTCGTGACCGGATTCAGCGAGATCGTGTGGGCCACGGGGGCCGACACTGTTGATTTCCTGGATGGGCAGGTCAGTCAGGACGTGGCGGCCATGCCGGTCGGCTCGACCGCCCGGTCGTTTGTCCTCGAGCCTCGGGGCAAATTAGTGGCCATGCCCTGGTTGCTGCGCGGCGAGGACCGGGTAGGTCTGATAGTGGGCGCGGGCCGCGGGGCTGCGGTGATCGAGCATCTCGAGCGCTTTAAGTTCCGCGTCGACGTGGAACTGCATATCGACCCGGGCGAGACGACGGAGGTGTGGGGCGCCAACCTCGACGATGTCCTTACCGGTCTCGACTTGCCGTCAGATCTGGGCTGGATCGATCGTGACCCTGCCACAGCGTTGCTGGTAGGAGATCCTCTGTGCAGGCTCGTATCGACCGGATTCGAATCGGACGCTGTCAGGGACCTCGACCTTGTTGCAGCAGGTCGTGTCGCTGCCGACTCGGTGAGAGTGGAGGCAGGGGAGCCGGTCATGGGAGTCGATGTGGACGCTGGGACCATTCCCCAGGAATCGGGCTTGGTCGGCGCTGCCGTCTCATTTACCAAGGGGTGCTACGTGGGCCAGGAACTCGTCGCCCGGATCGACTCGCGGGGCCGAGTAAACAGGCGCCTGGTCGGGATCTCGATGGCGGAGAACGTGGTTCCCCCGGTGGGGGCGGAGGTTGTGGTCGAGGAAACCATCGTTGGAACGTTGAGCACGGTCGGCGAATCTCTGGCTGTGCGAGCTCCGGTTGCGCTGGCGATGGTGCGCCGCGAAGTCGAACCGGGAGATGCCGTGACCGTCCGGTGGAGCTCTGGAGATGTCGCTGCCCGGGTTCACCAGCTTCCGCTTGATGATTTGTCAACCCTCTCACACTCTTCTTACACCGAGCACCGAGAATGATTCGGACCGCACAGGAGTAAGCACGTCATGACCACCCGGGGAACCATCGTCCTCATTGAGGACGAGGAGTCGATTGCCGAGCTCGTAAAGATGTACTTCGAGCAGGAGGGATTCCGGCTCGTCCACGCTCCGACCGGCGAGCAGGGCCTGGATGCAGTAAAGGACCGCGATCCCAGAGTGGTCCTCCTCGATCTCGGCCTACCGGGCATGGACGGTGTAGAGGTTTGTCGACGTATCAGAGCGATTTCTGATGTACCTGTGATCATGCTGACCGCCCGGGATTCGGAGGTCGACAAGATCGTGGGCCTCGAGATCGGGGCAGATGACTATGTAACCAAGCCGTTCTCACCGCGGGAACTGGTGGCCCGGGTGCGGGCGGTGCTGCGCCGATCTGAGGACGCACCGCGGTCGCCTTCGGTGATCGAGATCGACGGTTGGGCCATCGACTCGGGCCGACGCGAGGTGCGGGGATCCGACGACAAGATCGTGCGCCCGACAGCTAGGGAATTCGACTTGCTCTGGTACCTCGCCGAGAACGCGGGCTTGGTCCTGAGCCGGGGCCAACTGTTGGAGGCTGTGTGGGGCTACGAGTACTTCGGTGAGACTCGAACGGTCGACGTCCACATCCGCCAGCTCCGCAAGAAGCTGGAAGGTCTCCCTATCGAGACTGTTTGGGGTGTCGGCTACCGGTTGGAATCCTGATGCGGCGCCGGTTCTTTTGGGGCATGGTGACGGTCGCCGTACTCACTCTCACCGTTGGCGGTGTTGCAGCCGCTGTCTTGATCCGGCAGTCGGTGGAGAGTTCGATCCGAACCGAGTTCCACCGCCAAGCCTCGGCGACCGCCCGGATCATCGAGACCCAGTTCCCGCTGGACACGTTGCTTCCAGCTCAGCGTGACTCGATCGATGATGCGCCTGGACGAGTGACCAACCGGCCGATAGAGGGGCTTCCCGAGATTCTGGCGCTGGTGAGCGCCATCGGCGGTCACGATTACGTGGAAGCAGCGTTCCTTAACGGCCGTGGTGAGGTGTTGAACCTGGGTGATGCGGAGCGACCGCTCTTGGAGCAGATTCCCGATGACGTCGATTTGTCCCACGCATATAGCTTTGACGTCGAGATCGACGGTGTGCAGGTTGCAGCAGTCGCCCAACCATTTCGGGTGGAGCGGCGCGGGACCTTGGTCGTGCTCATCGGGACCGACCTCGAATTGATCCCGTGGAACGAGGTCGTCGCAAGGTTCGTCTGGGCCATCGCCCTTGGGGTGGTGTTGGCGGCACTGCTGGCGGCGGCGCTGGCCCGTCGATTGGCGCGTCGGGTGATCCCTCTCCAGGAGGCCTCGCGCCACATCGCGTCCGGTGACTTCGGTACCCGCATCGAGTTGGCCGGCTCGGATGAGATAACCGACGTGGCGCAGGCGTTCAACGAGATGGCCAGCAAACTCGAGGCAGCCCAGACTCGAGAGCGAGAGTTCCTCGTCTCTGTGAGTCACGACTTGAGAACCCCCCTGACCACGATCGCGGGCTATGCCGAGGCGATGCAGGAGGGCCGGGTCGATTCGTCTGATCTGGACCGTGTCGCTTCTGTGCTCGGCACTGAGGCTGGTCGACTGCGACGACTGGTGGAAGACCTGATGCTGCTGGCTCGGATCGAAGCTCGCGAGTTCAGCCTTCGCCCCGACTCCGTCGACCTGGCAGCTCATCTAAAGGGCGTGTTGGAGGGGTTCAGAGAGCGGGCAGACTCGGCGAAGGTTGCTCTGGAGGAGAACATCGACTCAGTGGGAATAGTCGAGATAGACCCCGACCGTGTCACCCAGATCGTGGGGAATCTCTTGGAGAACGCACTCCGCTACACCCCGGAGGCCGGCCAGGTGACTCTGGGACTCGAGCGGGTAGCGAGCGGCGTACGCATTGCTGTAACCGACACCGGACCGGGGATCGATGCTGCCGATCTTCCGCACATCTTCGAGCGGCTGTATGTGACTGCCAGGTATCGACCAATCCGACCTGAAGGAAGCGGGCTCGGCCTCTCCATAGTCCGCGAGCTCGTGGAGGCAATGGGAGGCGATACCTCGGTGGTCAGTTCCCCGGAGAGTGGGACGGAAATCAGCGTCGTGCTCCGCGTCTGAGCGACTCTCTTGCGAACCCCCGCCCTTTACGATGGTGCGGTGCTCCAACCGATCCTTGATTCAACCCGTGCCAGGGTGGCCGCACTGCTTCACGACCGCGCCGCTATTGAAGCTTCTGTGGGCGACGCGCCGGAGCCGCGTGATTTCATTGGAGCGCTGAGCAGGCCTGGACTCGGTCTGATCGCAGAGATAAAGCGGCGTTCGCCGTCGGCGGGGGCCATCGCTCCGGACCTGGATCCCCTGGAACTCAGCCGGGCTTACGAGCGTGGTGGCGCCGTTGCCATATCGGTGCTGACCGAACCGGATCACTTCGACGGAAGCCTCGAGGATCTGCACACGGTCGCCGGTGACGACGCCCTCCCGGTATTACGCAAGGATTTCATCCTCGACGCGATCCAACTCGCTGAGGGGCGCGCAGCCGGCGCCGATGCTGTGCTGCTGATCGCAGGAATCCTCGACGACGAAGTGCTCCACAACCTGATTGAGCGGACCGGTGACCTCGGTATGGTCGCCCTGGTGGAGGCGCATAACGGTGATGAGGTGCGTCGCTCGATTGGAGCGGGTGCCTCGATCGTCGGTATCAACAACCGGGATCTGTCGACGTTCCAGGTCGATCTGAGCGTCGCTGAGCGACTCCGCAGTCTCATACCGCCCGGCGTTGTGGCGGTGGCTGAGAGCGGGATCCGGAATCTTGCCGACGTGTCGCGGATGAGAGATAGCGGATTCGATGCGGTGTTGGTGGGACAGGCGGTGGCTCAAGCCGATGACGCCGCGGAGCTTCTCGCTTTGCTGGTCGAGGCGCCATGATCTGGATCAAGTTTTGCGGCATGCGAAGTGCGGCCGATGTCGTCGCAGCCGAACTGGCCGGAGCCGATGCCGTCGGGTTCGTCACCGCTGCTGGTTCGCTTAGACAAGTTTCTCCTTTGGAGGCAGCTGAGTTCTCCGCCGGCTGCGCGATCGAGCGGTTTTTGGTCACCCAAGACGAGACTCCTGATTCTCTGCTGGCCGCGGCTGAGATTGCAGGGGTCACCGGCGTGCAGCCGCACGGCGAGCATTCCCGGGAAGCCGCCTCAGCCGCACTCGAGGCAGGGTTGAAGGTGCTCTTTCCGATCCCGGTTGGGAATGCGACCGATGCTTCTGAGGCCCCACCCGGGACGATGCCGATTCTGGACGGTGTGAATCCCGGCAGCGGCATCCGCCTCGACCCGACGATGATCACCCACCTCCCGGACCTCTTTGTTCTCGCCGGGGGACTCAGACCCGAGACCGTTGCTGAGATCGCACTCGACATGGACCCCTACGGTGTCGACGTATCTTCCGGGATAGAAAGCACACCCGGGGTAAAGGACGCCGCGTTGATGATCCGGTTTGTGGAGGCCTTGCGATGAGCGTTGTTGATCGCCCGGACGCTTCAGGACGGTTTGGTGATTTCGGCGGCAGGTTCGCTCCCGAGACGTTGATGCCGGCGCTTGAGGAGTTGGAAGCTGCGTTTACGAGTGCCTGGAGCGATCCCGGGTACCGGGCCGAGTTGGCATCGCTGTTGCGCGATTTCGTCGGTCGTCCGACTCCTTTGTACGAGGCAGCAAGGCTCTCCGAGACCCTCGGGCTGCGACTCCTGCTGAAGCGGGAGGATCTTGCCCACACCGGTGCTCACAAGATCAACAACACGGTGGGACAGGCTTTGCTGGCCCAGCGGATGGGCAAGCCCCGGGTCATTGCCGAGACCGGCGCCGGCCAGCACGGCGTGGCGACTGCAACTGCCTGCGCACTGTTTGGTCTGGAGTGCGAGGTCTTTATGGGTCAGGTCGACATGGAGCGCCAAGCTCTGAACGTGGAGCGGATGCGCATGCTGGGTACCACCGTGACGTCGGTGACCAGCGGAGCCGGGACGCTCAAGGATGCCGTTAGCGCCGCCCTGCGCGATTGGGTGGGAACGGTCGAAACGACCCACTACATCATCGGCTCGGTGGTTGGGCCGCACCCCTTCCCGTGGATCGTGCGCGAGTTGCAGCGGGTGATCGGAGAAGAGACTCTGGATCAGCTGGGTGACATCGAGCCGGATGTCGTGGTTGCTTGCGTTGGGGGTGGATCGAATTCGATGGGGATGTTCTACCCATTCGCCGGCGGAGAGGCCGAGCTCGTAGGGGTGGAGGCAGGTGGATACGGCCTCGAGTCGGGTCGCCACGGTGCCTCTTTGGCAGCCGGGAGCCCTGGAGTTCTTCATGGGGCACGAACCTTCATGCTCCAAGACGCTGAGGGCCAGGTGCTCGAAGCACACTCGATCAGTGCAGGACTCGACTACCCGGGAGTCGGGCCCGAGCACGCCCAGTTCATGGTGGAGGGATTGGCCAGATACGAGTCCGCCACCGATGCGGAAGCACTCGCGGCGATGGATCTGATGTCGCGCACTGAAGGGATCATCCCGGCATTGGAACCCAGTCACGCCCTTGCCTGGCTGTGGCGCGAGCGCGCTGCACTCGCCGGCAAGACCGTGGTGTTGTGCCTGAGCGGCCGGGGCGACAAGGACGTGGATCAGGTTGCAGAGGTGCGCAACCAATGAACTTTGGCGATGCCTTCGCCGGTGCCGACGAGCGGGCATTGTTGCTGCCCTACATGATGTGCGGGGTGCCCGACGCGGCGGTGACGGTCGATCTTTTCACCGCGATGGCGGACGCCGGTGCAGATGGGTTCGAGATCGGAATCCCCTATGCCGATCCCCTGATGGACGGACCGATCATTCAGCAAGCCGGGGCAATGGCGTTGGCCGGCGGCATGACCCTGCGTCGGGGGCTGCAGATCACGGCGGAGGTCGTGGCGACCACGGGGCTTCCGTGCGCCGTGATGACATACGTAAACCCGATCTTGTCGATGGGCGTGACCGAGTTTTCCAAGATGGCCAGCGATGCCGGGGCGACTGCCGCCATCGTTGCTGATCTGCCGGTTGACGAATCGGAACCCTTTATTGAGGCGATGGGAGCGGTGGGCCTGGGCTTGGTCCAGTTCGCCGCCCCCACGACCACAGATGCTCGGCTCGATCGCGTTGTCGCATTGGCCGACCCGTTTGTGTACGGCATCGCCGAGATGGGGGTGACCGGTGAACGCGACGGGTCGACGAGCCGAGCCGTCGAGTTGGCGGCTCGGGTACGTGCCCGCTCGAACGTTCCGTTGGTGCTCGGTGTCGGGATCTCCGGTCCCGAGGCCGCGGCGGCAGGTGCAGAAGTGGCGGATGGGGTGATCGTCGGCACTGCGCTGGTCCGCCGCGTGCTCGAAGCCGAGACCCCACAAGCGGCTTGCATTGCGGTGGGGGAGTTGGTGGGCGAATTGGCGACGGCGGTGAGTGGGGGGTAGTTGCCCGTTGCCCGTTGCCCGTAAGCAAACCACTCTCCCTTGTGTGATCTGTCGCGTTTAGTGTCCGACGGTTGGTTGGATCACTCTCCCCTTTGGGGGGAGTCAAACTCCGCAGGAGTTTGGTGGGGGGTCTCACCAGTTCGCGGCAATCGGGCTGCGTATCGGATGCACACCGACTCGGCGAACTGACCCACAAGACGTGTTGGCCGGATAGAGACGAACACAGAGAACCCCCCACCAGCTCGCTTCGCTCGCTGACTCCCCCCAAAGGGGAGAGTGTTCAGAACAGAACCATCGGTCCTATCGCGCAACCCGACACCCGACACCCGCCACCCGATGCCCGATGCCCGATTCCCGGACTCCAGACTTCTGACCGCAGACTCCTAACCTTCCCGAGATGGACTTCCTCCGCGTCGCTGGCGCTCAAATCAACCTCGTCGTGGGCGACATAGACGGGAACACCGAACGCATCATCGATGCGATGGAATGGGCTGAGGAGTGCCAGGCCGATGTCCTGCTCTTTCCCGAACTGGCGGTTACCGGCTATCCGCCCGAGGATTTGGTCCTGAAGGCATCATTTATCCGGGACAACATCGCCGCAATGCATACGATTGCGGGTCGTTCTGGTGAGACGGCCGTTGTCCTTGGTTTCGTCGATCGCGGAGTGGGCCAGCGTGACGACGCCGGACACGTCAGGGTTCACAATTCGGCAGCGCTCCTGGCAGGTGGACGGCTCCGTGGTGTCTATCACAAGGGGCTACTACCCAACTACGGGGTATTCGATGAGGATCGCTATTTCGTGAGCGGGGAGATCCCGGCGGCTCTGTGGGAAGTCAACGGGGTGGCAGCCGGAGTCTCGGTTTGTGAGGACATCTGGGTGCCGGATGGTCCTCCAGCTGCTCAGGCAGCCGCCGGCGCGGAGATACTGCTGAACATAAACGGGTCGCCTTACCACCGCGGCAAGGGTGTGGAGCGGGAGCGGATGCTGGCCGAGCGGGCCAAGACGGTCGGGCTTCCCCTGGCGTACCTCAACCTCGTCGGAGGCCAGGACGAACTTGTCTTTGATGGCCAGAGCGTGGTGTTCGATTCCGACGGTGAGACCCTCTATCGGGCCGCCCAATTCGAGGAGGAGCTGTTCTGGGTCGATGTCCCGCTTCCTGAGTCCGGCGCCCAGGCGCCTCAGGCCACCGAGGTCACGTCTGGCGATCTTCTGGAGGGACCCGCAGAGTCCCCGCCTGCGATTCACCTGCCATACGATGAATCCGAGGAGATCTATCGCGCTCTGTGTCTGGGTCTGGCCGACTATGTGGCCAAGAACGGGTTCAGTGGCGTTGTTATCGGCCTTTCCGGTGGCATCGACTCAGCTCTTACCGCGACTATCGCCGTGGATGCGCTCGGCGCGGCCTCAGTTCGGGGTGTCACGATGCCGAGCCGCTACAGCAGCCCCGGATCCGTGGAAGATTCGAAGGCACTTGCCTCCAGCCTTGGAATCGCTTTCGACGAGATCTCGATCGAACCGCCATTCTCAGGGTTTCTCGACGCACTGGGGGACGCCTTCGAACTGAGTGACGTGGACGTGGCCGAACAGAATCTGCAAGCCCGGGCGCGCGGGGCGATCCTCATGGCGCTGTCCAACAAGTTTGGCGGCATCGTGCTGGCCACGGGAAACAAGTCAGAAATGAGCGTCGGTTACGCAACGTTGTACGGCGATATGGTCGGCGGTTACGCCGTCCTCAAGGATGTGTCCAAGACGCTGGTGTATCAATTGGCCAGGTGGCGCAACCGCAACGGTGAGACGATCCCTCAGAACACGATCGACAAGCCGCCATCGGCCGAGTTGAAGCCTGATCAGAAAGACACCGACTCGCTTCCGCCCTACGAAGTGCTCGATCCCATTCTGGAACGGTACGTCGAAGACGATGCATCGATAGATGAGATAGTGGCCGAGGGCTTTGAGAGCGCCGTCGTGGAACGCATAGTCCGAATGGTGGATCGCAATGAGTACAAGAGACGTCAGGCTGCTCCGGGCGTCCGTATCACGACCAAAGGTCTGGGCCGGGATCGCAGGCTCCCGATCACCAACCACTACGGCGATGAGTGACTCGGAACACGAGATGAGCACCGGCGGTCGGAGGGTGCCCTTATGATTCTGGTATATGCCGGGGTGGCGGAATGGCAGACGCGACGGACTCAAAATCCGTTGGGCGCAAGCCCGTGTGGGTTCGAATCCCACTCCCGGCACGAGATCGTTTGATGGGTCGTCTCGAGCGGCGGCTATTTGCGTTAAACGACGAGATCGACCGGAGTGCCGTCGAACTGCGGCAGGTCGAGGCGGAGCTGGATGTACATCGCCATCTCGACTCCGACGCCCAACGTGATGCTGCGGTCTACGACTCCCCGCTGGATCGCGAAGATGCCCGTGAGACCAATGCTGATGTAGCAAGATTCGAACGTCTGGTGGAGACTCTGGGGAACCGCATCGACTCGCTCTCCGCCAAGAGGGCGCGCCTGCTCGAGAAGCTGAAGTGACCCGGGCCTAACCTGCGCAGTAATGCCAAAGCTTGCACTTCTCGACGGCCACTCGCTGGCCTACCGCGCCTTCTACGCACTGCCGAGTGATCTCGCCACCCCATCCGGTCAAGTAACCAACGCAGTGTTCGGATTCACGTCGATGGTCATCAAGTTGCTCGGAGACGAGCAGCCGGACGCAGTGGCGGTGGCGTGGGATACGCCCGCCAAGACGTTTCGAAGCGATCGCTTTCCGGAGTACAAGGCGCAACGCGAGGCCGCACCGGATCTGTTTCGTAGCCAGCTGCCGTTGATGCGCGAGGTGGCCGACGTGCTCGGCTTTCCGCAATTCGAAGCGCCGGGATTCGAGGCCGATGACGTGATAGCCACCATCGCCGCAGCGGCGGCGGCATCCGAGTGGGAGGTCCTAATTGTCACCGGCGACCGCGACGCTTTCCAGCTTATCGAAGGGCCGGTGCGGGTCTATTACACCCGCCGCGGCATCAGTGATGTCGTGGTCGCCGATGCTGCCTATGTCCTCGATCGTTACGGGGTGACTCCCGCTCAATACGCCGAGTTTGCTGCGCTACGAGGAGACACATCAGACAATTTGCCTGGTGTTCCCGGGGTGGGGGAGAAGACTGCCACGAAACTCATCGCCGGTTACGGCAACCTGGAGGGGATCTACGACCACCTCGAAGAGCAGACACCAAAGCTACGAGAGAACCTGGAATCGGCCCGTAACCAGGTCTTCCTGAATCGGGAACTCACCCAACTTCTTACGGATGTCGATGTCGCCACCGATGTCGAGGCGATGAGGCTGCAGCCGTGGGATCTCACCGAGGTCCGCAAGGTGTTCGACGGCCTGGCATTCGAAGCCCTCTGGGGCCGGCTGCAAGAGCTCGGGGGCGGAGCGGATGCCGGACCGGACGAAACGCTCGATATCGAGATCTCATCCACCACGGACGCTACCGCCATCGCGGCGTTGGCCAAGTTGCGGCCGCTGGCGCTGGAACCGGTATGGGACAACGATGAGATCATCGGCGTTGTAGCCGCAGATGAGGACTCGGCGACGTTCGTCCCGTGGATGGATGAGTTGTCGACTCTGTTCGAATCTGCCGAGACGCCCAAGGTCTTCCACGATGCCAAGTTGACAGCGAGGGCACTCATCGATGCCGGAATCGATCTTCGGGGTCTTGCCTTTGACACTGCCCTGGCCTCATATGTCATCCGTCCGGCCGGCGGTTCGCAGTCGCTGCCTGATGTGGTTGCCCGGACGCTGGGGTTGTCGATCGACGGCGCTGAAGCGACAGCAAGCAAGTCCGATCAGGGGACTCTCGACTTCGAAGCGGCCGGCCCCGATATCGATGCTGCCGGACGGCGGGCTGTAGCGATCGCACGCCTGGTGGCTCCGCTCAGCGAACAGCTGAACGCCAGGCAGGGGAGTGGTCTTCTGGAGGATGTCGAATTGCCTCTGGTCAGGGTTCTGGCCCGCATGGAGGACGCCGGAATTGGGGTCGACGTTCCCTATCTCGAGGAACTCGGCGAGAGCCTGCGAGATCGACTGGCTACGCTCGAAAAGCAGATATACCAACAGGCTGGAGAGCCCTTCAACGTCAACTCCACCCTGCAGCTTCGCGAGGTTCTCTTCGAACGGCTGGGCCTGCCGGTGTTGAAGAAGACACCGAAAGGCCTCCCGTCGACGGATGCCTCGGTCCTGCAGAAGCTGGCCGACGATCATCCGATCGTCCAGCACCTGCTTTCGTATCGGGAGCTGGAGAAGCTGCGGAGTACCTACGTCGACGGACTCCTCCCGCTGGTGGAGGCCGACGGACGGATTCACTGTGTCTTCAACCAGAGGGGTGCGTCGACCGGCCGCATCTCATCCGAGCGGCCCAACATGCAGAACATCCCGGCACGATCCGAGGAGGGCCGCACCATCCGCCGAGCGTTCGTGGCCGGGCCGGAACGCAGCTTCGTGGTGGCGGATTACAGCCAGATCGAACTCCGCATCCTGGCTCACCTGAGCAAGGATGCCGCTCTGGTCAAGGCCTTCCACGATGGCGAGGACATCCATACGACAACGGCTGGACGGGTCTTTGGTGTTGCTCCGGAAGCTGTCGACTACGAGATGCGGCGCCGTGCCAAGGTGATCAACTTTGGCCTCCTGTACGGGATGGAGGCCTACGGACTGGCTCAGCGGCTGGAAATCGAACGCGAAGAGGCGCAGGAACAGATGGACGCCTATTTCGACCAGTTCCCGGGGGTCAGGGACTTCATGAGCGGGATCGTCACCGACGCTCGCAACTCGGGGTATACCGAAACGATTATGGGACGACGCCGATATCTGCCTGAGCTCACTTCGGGGAACTTTCGGGAACGACAATCTGGCGAGCGCATGGCGTTGAATGCTCCGATTCAGGGTTCGGCAGCAGACATCATCAAGAAAGCCATGATCGAACTCGACGATCGCCTCGAAGCCGAGGGAGAGGACACCTTCATGGTGCTCCAGGTTCATGACGAACTCGTCCTGGAGACACCTACCCAAGATGTGGATGCGACCGCCTCGGTGGTGAGAGAGGTCATGGAAGGCGTTGTGGCGCTTGAGGTGCCGCTCCGAGTTGACGTGGGAACGGGCGCTTCTCTGGGCGACGCCAAGGCCTGAGTTGGCCAAGCGGGACCTGTCGCGTGGTATCGTCTTCCCGCCTTCGGAACAGTTTGCTTCTGAGGAGCTTCCATTTGAGGTGATTCCATACCCATGACCGACGAGACCGTGAACGCGCTTGACGCAGACGATGCGATTGAGCCTGAACTGACCGCAGAAACTGCGGTCGCAGTAGAGGACCCGGCCCCAGCCGCCCCAGAGACCGCCGATGCCGAGGTTTCGACCTCCGATGCATCAGATGACGCTGCAACTGAAGCGCCAGAAGTGGCCGAACAGCCCAGCGCAGCCGACACCGATGACACCGGGGCTTCCTCTCCCGAAGAGGCATTCTCGGCTCCCGTAGAAGCGCCCTCGGCTCCCGAAGAGACATTCTCGGCTCCCGAAGAGGCATCCTCGGCTCCCGAAGAGGCGCCCTCGGCTCCCGAAGAACCGCCGCTGGTGACTGAGATCGTGGTGGCTGATCCGGCGGCCGCGGTGCGAGCGCTCGGAGACATCCCCGATGACCTCTCCTCGGAAGATTTTGCAGCGGCGGTCGAGCGGACGGTCGTCGAGTTCTCCGAAGGAAGCATGGTTAAGGGAATCGTGGCCCGTATCGATCCCGATGCAGTCCTCGTTGATATCGGTTACAAGTCCGAGGGCGTCATCCCGATCAAGGAACTCTCGATTCGGAACTCGGTCAATCCTGCTGACGTGGTCTCCGTCGGAGAAGAGATTGAGGCGCTGGTTCTCACGATGGAGGATTCAGAGGGCCGACTGATCCTCTCCAAGAAGCGCGCCCAATACGAGCGGGCCTGGGGTCGTGTCGAGACCGTCATGAAGCAGGCTGGAACAGTCACCGGCCAGGTGATCGAGGTCGTAAAGGGCGGCCTGATCGTCGATATCGGTCTTCGTGGCTTCCTTCCGGCATCGCTCGTTGAACTGCGCCGGGTGCGCGACTTGCATCCGTACATTGGCGAGACGCTCGAAGCAAAGGTTATTGAGCTCGACAAGAACCGCAACAACGTCGTCCTCAGTCGGAGGGCTTGGTTGGAAGAAGCGCAGGCCGAAGAGCGCCAGGCGTTCTTAGATGAACTCGCCTCCGGCGAGATTCGCGACGGGGTCGTTTCCTCGGTGGTCAACTTTGGTGCCTTTGTCGATCTCGGCGGAATGGATGGGCTCGTCCATGTTTCTGAGCTCTCCTGGCAACACGTAAGCCACCCATCCGAGATGGTGACCGTGGGCGACAAGGTTCAAGTAAAGGTTCTCGAGGTCGATCTGGATCGGGAGCGAATCTCACTCTCGATCCGACAGACGCGAGAGGATCCGTGGGAGTCCTTTAGTAGCGCTCACGGGGTCGGCGACATTGTCGATGGCGCCGTCACGAAGACCGTTCCGTTTGGCGCCTTCGTTGCGGTCACCGACGGTGTTGAGGGACTCGTTCATGTGAGCGAGATCGCGATGCATCACGTTGAGAGTCCTGAGCTCGAACTCTCGGTCGACCAGCCGGTGAAGGTGAAGATCACTGAAGTCGACGGCGAACGCCGCCGGATCAGTCTCTCCATCAAGCAGGCCCTTCCCGAGTGGGAGAGTCGCTCGCAATGGCAGGACGAGGCATCGGCCGGTGCGCCTTCTGGCGGCAAGCCGCCCAAGAAGCGCCGACAGGAGTTCACGCGCGAAGAGGATGACAAAGAAGATGAGATCCCGGCGTTCAACGCCGATGCTTCGCTTGAGGCGATTCTCGAGGAGTTGAAGCAGCGAGGCATCGGGCGCAAGTAGCAGCCCCGTAGACGTCTCAAGTTCGTAAACGCCTGTCCGATGACCTTTGCAAGTGCCGCGCGCGCTCACTGAGGAAGGTCTACATGACGAACGGCCAAGGCAGACTGGTGCTGATCGTTGACACCGATCAACGGTTTGTCGACGACGCCCGGCCTCTTCTCGCCGCCCATCGGGTCCTGGCAGCCCGGGATGTCGGTGAGGCGCGGGAGATCGTTCTCGGAGGCCGAATCGACCTCGTACTGCTCGGTCCTGCCTTTGGCAGCGTCGTCGCCGTTTCCCAGGCGCGCGTCCTGGTCGATGCCGACCCGTCGGTTCAGATCGCTCTTGCGGCCGATGTGGTGACGAACCGCCTCCTAAAGGAAGCTCTCAAGGGAGGCTTCGTCGATGTTCTCGACCTACCCCTAAACGAGCGCGATCTCGACGATGTCCTACGGAATCTGCCCTCCCCGGCGGCACAACCGACCGAGTTGGCGTTCGTTGTCGAGCCCGCTCGGCCGGCACCATCCGCGACGGCTGCGGCGGCTGCGGACGTCGAGGTACCCGAATCCGAGGCCGTCCTCTCATCTCCGCAAGGACCGACCAAAGATGTGGCCCCGGCCTCCGAGGTTCCAGATGCCCCGATTGCGATGGTTTCGGCCAGTGAGCCGATTTCTGTATCGACCCCGACCGAGGTTTGGTTTCAAGTCGAACCGGTCGCGGTGACCGAGGTGGAGGAGATGGCGCCTTCTGCAGTTGTGGAGGACGCGCCGCCGGAACCTCAATCCACTGAGCCGGTCGCAGCCGTGATCGACCCCGCGCTGGCCTATGAAGACACGCCGCCGACGTGGCCGTTCGAGGACGACGATCGCCCTCCGATTGAGGCTCGGACCGTCGGGGCGCTGCTGCCCGGGGATCCGTGGGCGCCGCCTGAAGTGCCTGAAGTGCCTGAAGTGCCTGAAGCCTCCGAACAGCTTGCCCCTATGCCACCGTCGATTCCGGACGTACTCGATCAAGTACTGCCCACCAGCTCGTCCGATCCACCGCCACTGGCAAGAATCCCGCAGGAGGAGGCGCCGCCCACACATCACTCGGCCAGGTCCCGAGCGTGGCGTGGAAGCCGAGTGATTGCGGTGATGGCCGGAAAGGGTGGTTCCGGTAAGACCATCACCGTGACCAACCTTGCCTTTGCCCTCGGGCTGCGCGACGATCCCGAGCGGGTCGCGATCGTTGACACCGATCTCCAGTTCGGCGACGTCGCCCTCATGCTGCAGATGGATCCGGTGCGGACGCTCGGTGATCTCGTCGACGAGGTGGAATCCTTTAGCGACGAGCAAGTCGATGCGGCCCTGCTTCGTCACGACAGCGGGATCCGGGTGCTCCCCGCTCCTGTGCATCCAGTGGGCGCAGGTGAGATCAGCGCCCAGTCGGTGGTCGAGGTCGTCAACCGGCTTCGTTCAATCTTCGATACCGTCGTCATCGATACCGGTCCGGTTTTCGACGATTTCTTGATCACTGTTCTGGAGAGCGCCGACGATGTACTCATCGTGGTCGACATGGATCTCCCCTCCGTCAAGAACGCCCAGGTGGCGTTGGATGGACTGCGCCAGGCCGGATTCGATATGGGCCGAATCCGTCTTGTCATGAATCGCGCCAATTCGAAGGCGCGACTGGACCTCGCCGAAGTCGAGAAGAGTCTTGGTTTGACGATCGGTGGTTCGATTCCCTCTGACCGCCTCGTTCCCCAGGGTGTGAACGATGGGGTTCCGGCGTTCGCTCGCAGCCCTCGATCCAAGGTCGCACGGGCGTTCCAGGCCTTGGCGGAGAACCTCCATTCGACAGCAGACAGAGATCGCATCACCGACAAGTAGCCTGGGCCAGTGCCGGTAAGACTCGTTCTCAGCGGTGGCATCGGTTCGGGAAAATCGACCGCAGCAGCGATCCTCGCTCAATTCGGAGCAACGGTCCTTGCGGCCGACGAGTTCGCACGCCGCGTGCTCGATGTCGGAACTCCTTCAGCCGCGGCCGTCATCGACCGCTGGCCACAGGTGGCCGACGGCGAAGCCATCGACCGTACCGAGCTCGGGCGGTTGGTCTTTGCCGATCCCGCACAGCTGGCTGCGCTGGAAGCGATAACCCATCCTCCGACCCGAGAAGCCCTCCAGGAAGCCATCTCGGCTGCTGCGGATTCAGACTTGGTCGTCGAATTGCCGATGCTGCGGGATTGGTTCGACGATTGGCCGATCGCCGTAGTGGACGCTCCCGATGAACTCCGCATGGAGCGCGCAGCTCGTCGATCCGATCGGTTCGATGAGCAGGGCTTGCGCGCGGTGATGGCGCGACAGCCATCCCGAGCGGACTGGTTGCTCGCCGCCGACTTCGTGATCGACAACCGGGGCAGCACGGCTGACCTCACGAAGGAATGCCGTCGGGTGTGGGAGCGAGTCACCAACGTCTGATCGCTGTCGCCCAGTCTCAGTCGGAGTCGGCGATGAGCCGTACGGCAAAGAGCCATCTGCAATACGCAAAAGCGTCCGTTTCTTGTCGCAGGCTGTGAGTACGCTGCCGCCGTGAAGCCGTTTCGCGTTGTCTCCGACTTTTCGCCCGCAGGCGACCAGCCTCAAGCGATTGCTGCACTCGCCAAGGGTGTCAAGGCAGGCGATCGCTTCCAGACGCTTTTGGGCATAACCGGGTCCGGAAAATCGGCCACGATCGCGTGGCTGATCGAAGAAGTGCAACGTCCGACCTTGGTATTGGCGCCCAACAAGGCGCTCGCAGCACAGCTCGCCAACGAGTTCCGTCAGTTCTTTCCGGACAACCGTGTCGAGTACTTCGTGTCGTACTACGACTACTACCAGCCGGAGGCGTACATCCCGCAGAGCGACACCTACATCGAGAAGGACTCGAGCGTCAATGACGAGATCGATCGACTGCGTCACTCAGCGACGGCTGCATTGTTGACCCGGCGGGATGTGATCATCGTTGCCTCAGTTTCTGCGATATATGGACTTGGAAGCCCGGAGCAGTACGAGGGACAACTACTCCGGCTCATAAAGGGAGTCGAATACCCGCTCTCGGACGCGATCCGCCGGTTGGTCGATATCCAGTACGAGCGCAATGAGGTGAACCTCACTCGCGGCAAGTTCCGGGTGCGGGGCGACACATTGGAAGTCCTCCCCTCCTACGAGGAGACGATCGTGCGGGTCGAATACTTCGGCGATGAGATCGAGCGGATGCTGGAGATGAATCCGGTTACCGGTGAGGTCATCAAGGAACTAGACGAGCTGATCGTCTATCCGGCGTCGCACTATGTAACGACCGACGAGCGGATCAAGACCTCGGCGGCGGCCATCGAGGTGGAGTTGGCGGATCGACTCGAATGGTTCCAGAAGCACGACAAGTTGCTGGAGGCCCAACGGCTCCGCATGCGGACTGCGTACGACCTGGAAATGATGAGAGAGCTCGGCTATTGCAACGGGATCGAGAACTATTCACGACACCTCGACGGACGAGAGCCAGGCGAAGCTCCGTATACGTTGATCGACTACTTCCCCGACGACTATTTGATGGTGCTTGACGAAAGCCACGTCACGATCCCTCAGTTGCACGGCCAGTACGCGGGCGACCGGAGCCGCAAGGACGTCTTGGTCGACCACGGATTCCGACTCCCGTCGGCGATGGACAATCGACCGCTTCGCTTCGACGAGTGGCAGGAACGAGCCAACCAGGTGGTGTTTCTGTCCGCCACTCCCAGCAAGTGGGAACTAGAGCACTCGACCCAGGTGGTCGAGCAGATCATCCGGCCTACCGGGTTGGTGGACCCGGAAGTCGTCGTCAAGCCGACCCGGGGTCAGATCGACGACCTCCTCGACGAGGTGCAGCAGCGAGCCGAGGCGGATCAGCGAGTCCTGGTGACGACTCTCACCAAGAAGATGGCGGAGGATCTCACCGACTATCTGCTCGAAATGGGTGTCCGCGCCCGATACCTGCATTCGGAGATAGACACTCTGGAGAGGATTCAGATCCTGCGCGACCTGAGACTTGGCGAATTCGATGTCCTGGTCGGCATCAACCTGTTGCGAGAGGGACTGGACCTGCCAGAGGTCGGACTGGTGGCGATTCTGGATGCCGACAAGGAAGGATTCCTTCGCTCGGGTACCTCGCTCATCCAGACCATCGGGCGAGCGGCGCGCAATGTCGACGGTCAGGTGATTATGTACGCCGACCAGGTCACCGACTCGATGAAACGAGCCCTAAACGAAACCAATCGGCGACGCGCTCTGCAACGCGCCCACAACGAGGAACACGGGATCGATCCTCAGACGATCCGCAAGAAGATCTCAGATATCCTCGAATTGCTGAGTTCCTCCAAGGACCCGGCCGTAGATCGCCGCCGTCGCGAGGTGACCCCGCGGCCCGAGCTGGATCTGCCGTCAGACGATCTGGAGCGACTGATCCTGAGCCTCGAGGAAGAGATGCGTGAGGCAGCGCGTGAGCTGAGGTTTGAGTATGCAGCTCGGCTGCGCGACGAAGTAAATGAACTAAAGCGAGAGCTAAAGGAAATGGTCGAGGCCTAGTCGGACTCGACTCCTTCGGGCTCGTCTCCGGCCCGGGAATCGGACGGCGCCTCGCTCGATGCTCCGGAGCCTGCATCGTCGTCATCCTCGCCGCTCAACCCGGCGCGCAGCTCGCGAGCCGATTTACCGATTGACCGCGCCAGGTCGGGGAGCTTCTTGGATCCAAAGAAGAGCACCAGCACCGCGACGATGAGGATGATTTCCCCGGTACCAATCTGGCGGAACATGTTTCGTGGCTCCTCTTGTTCGTCTGGCAATGCTAGGCGATGTTCGGGCGGGTTCTGCCCTCGGTGTTGTCGTCGGGTGAGCTGCCGGGCGGGGAAGGGGCGCTCAAGGTCCGACGAATTTCGCCCGTGCGATTCTGTCGCAGCCTGAAGTTACAATCGACCTCCGCCGTAGGGGACAGGCTGTGGCCATCGATTCGATCATCATCAAGGGTGCGCGCGAGCACAACCTCAAGAACGTGTCGCTCGAACTGCCGCGCGAGAAGCTGATCGTGTTTACCGGACTGTCGGGCTCCGGTAAGTCCTCGTTGGCCTTTGACACCATCTACGCCGAGGGCCAGCGCCGCTACGTCGAGAGCCTGTCGGCCTATGCGCGGCAGTTTCTGGGCCAGATGGAAAAGCCAAACGTCGAATTCATCGAAGGTTTGTCTCCCGCGATCTCGATCGACCAGAAAACAGCGAGCCGGAACCCGAGATCGACAGTCGGAACCGTCACAGAGATATACGACTACCTCAGGCTGCTCTGGGCACGTATTGGGATTCCGCACTGTCCGCAGTGTGGGCGACCGGTGTCGCGGCAGACTCCGCAACAGATCGTGGACCAGATCCTGGAGCTCCCTGAGGCAACCCGCTTCGAGGTTCTCGCGCCGGTGGTACGCGGGCGCAAGGGTGAGTACGAGCAGCTGCTGGGTGAACTCGGTCGGGAGGGGTTCAGCCGAGCCCGAATCGACGGTGAGACACGTGATCTGACCGAGGACATAAAGCTCGACCGCTATTACCAACACACGATCGAGGTAGTAGTGGACCGTTTGGTTCGCAAAGACGGAATCGAACGCCGGCTCACCGATTCGTTGGAAACGGCGCTGCGTCTCGCCGACGGTGTTGCCTCCGTCGATATCGTCGAGGGACCGACCCTCACCTTCAGCCAGCACCTGGCATGCGACCACTGCGGTATCTCGTTCGAGGAGCTGCAGCCACGCAACTTCTCATTCAACAGTCCCTACGGCGCCTGCAACACCTGCAACGGCATCGGAACCCGCTACCAGGTGGATTGGCGCCTCGCCTTGCCCGATGACGACAAGTCGTTGTCGGATGGGGCAATCATCCCTTGGATGGGGCGCCACCGGGCGTCCTATTACCAGCGGGTCCTTGAGGGAGTGGCCCGCGAGTACGGGTTCGACATGGACACGCCCTTCAAGAAGCTCACCAAGAAGGCTCGCACCCTGATACTCGAAGGGACCGGCGACAAGCCGGTCACCGTCTCCTACGTAAACCGATTCGGGCGCCAGCGGCGATACCAAACCGCATACGAGGGTTTGAATCCATGGCTAAAGCGCCGTCACGAGGGAGCAGAAAGCGAATCTGCTCGTGAGAGCTACCAGCAATACATGCGTCTGGTCCCGTGTGAGGTTTGTGGAGGCGCCCGCCTCAACCCTGCCTCTTTGGCGGTGACGATTGCCGATCGCAACCTTCACGATGTGACGATTCTCTCGTTGGGTGAGGCTTTCGACTTCTTCTCGAACCTCGAACTGGATGAGCGCGCCAGCAAGATCGCTGAAGCGGTTCTGAAAGAGGTCAGCGCCCGGCTGGCCTTCCTGCTGGATGTTGGGCTCGATTACCTCACCTTGGCCAGATCGGCAGCGACTCTCGCTGGTGGAGAGGCGCAGCGGATCCGTCTCGCCACCCAGATCGGATCAGGTCTTGTTGGCGTGCTCTATATCCTGGACGAGCCGTCCATTGGGCTCCACCAGCGTGACAATCAGCGCCTCATCGAGACGCTGATTCGTCTCCGCGACCTTGGAAACACGGTGGTTGTGGTCGAGCACGACGAGGAGACCATCCGCACCGCCGACCACATCGTCGACATTGGTCCTGGTGCAGGCGAGCATGGCGGCCACATCGTTGCGGAGGGATCGCTCAGCAAAATCACGGGTGCCAAGGAGTCGATCACCGGTGACTACCTGGCCGGACGCCGGACGATTCCGGTGCCGGCTGAACGACGCCAGGCGGACGACAGATCGATTCGGATCTTTGGAGCAGCTGAGAACAACCTACAAACGATCGATGTCGAATTCCCGTTGGGTCTGTTTACTGCGGTGACGGGGGTATCTGGCAGCGGCAAGTCCACCCTGGTGGAGGAGATTCTCTCCAAGGCATTGCACTTCGAGCTCTATCGATCCCGCGATCTGCCCGGGTTACACAAAAGGATCGAGGGACTCGACCAGATCGACAAGGCCATCAATATTGACCAGTCGCCGATCGGACGAACTCCACGCAGCAACCCGGCGACATACACGAAGCTCTTCGACCGGATTCGGACACTCTTCGCCTCCGTACCTGAGGCGAAAGCCCGCGGCTACAAACCGGGTCGGTTCTCGTTCAACGTGGCGGGTGGTCGTTGCGACGCCTGCAAGGGTGACGGAACCATCAAGATCGAGATGCATTTCCTCCCGGATGTCTACATCCCGTGCGAGCAGTGCAGGGGGCGCCGCTACAACCGAGAAACACTGGAGATTCTGTGGAAGGGCCATTCCGTGTCTGATGTCCTCGACATGTCGGTCGAGGAGGCATTGGCCTTCTTCGAGAACCAGCCTCCGATCGCCCGGGTCCTACAAACGCTGTTCGACGTCGGCCTGGGATATGTCCGACTGGGCCAGCCAGCCCCGACCCTTTCCGGTGGGGAGGCTCAGCGGGTCAAGTTGGCCAGCGAGTTGGGAAAGAGGTCAACGGGAAGCACGTTCTACATTCTCGACGAGCCGACAACCGGTCTCCATTTCGAGGACGTGAGGAAGCTCCTGCTGGTGCTGCGTCGCCTGGTCGATTCCGGCAACACCGTTCTGGTCATCGAACACAATCTGGATGTGGTCAAGTCGGCGGACTGGATCATCGACCTCGGCCCTGAGGGCGGCGCCGAAGGGGGACGAGTCGTAGCAACGGGAAGTCCCGAGGAGGTCGCCGCCGTGCCGGAGTCCTACACCGGCAAATTCCTGCGCGAGGTGCTCGTCGGGTGACTTGGGACGGTTCGACCGCTGATTGGTGGAGGAACGAAGTTGAAAGCGATCCCGCCTACGCCCGCGATGTCGATCCGCTCCTCGACGAGTTGCTGGAAGGCAAGGGCGGTGGGTCCACGCTCGACCTTGGTTGTGGAGATGGACGGCTACTAGCCCGACACGGCGCGGTAGGGGTCGACGCCTCTATCGACCTCGTGCGACACGCTGCTGAGAATGGTCCGGCGATGGTGGGAGACCTTCGTCGCTTGCCTTTTGCGTCGGGTTTCTGGAGTGCGGCCTATGCGGTTTTGGTTCTCGAGCATGTCGAGGACCTTTCCGAGTTCTTTGTCGAGGCAGCGCGGGTGGTCGCTCCCGGCGGCATGCTCGCGGTGGTGATCAACCATCCGGTGTACACCGCGCCGCAATCTGGTCCGTTCGTCGATCCCGCCGACGACGAGGTCCTATGGCGTTGGGGCGAGTACCTGGATCAAGGCGGTTCCTTGCAACCTGCCGGGTCGGGGAGCGTGCTGTTTCACCATCGGCCGCTCGGTGATCTCCTGAGCGTCGCCTCCGTCGCAGGCTGGAAGCTTGAGCGCATGATTGAGCGCTCATTGGACCCTGCCGGAGACCCTCTATTGGCGGCTCAGACGCATCTTCCGAGGCTCTTGGGAGCTTCCTGGCGCCAATAGCGCCTCTGCAGGCGAGGCTGCCGTGTAGTCGCTGGCTTTGCTGCCCTGGGTGGGGTAGATGCTCAGTATCGATTGCATTCCTGAGTACAACATGTAGAAGGAGTCATGGGTCCTGAGTCGGGAGTCTGGATCGCCGGACTCCCGACTTCCACGCCATGACTTCCTATCCTCGGGTCGGTCGTGTGGCGCCCACCTCCAGCAGAGATTCCCAATGGCCCTGGGGCCTATCAGTTCCGTGATCAGCACGGTGCGATCCTCTACGTCGGCAAGGCCAAGTCGTTGCGCAAGCGGGTGGGCTCCTACTTCTCACGGGATCTGGCAATCAGGACTCGAGCGATGGTCAGTGCAGCGGAATCCGTTGACTGGATAGTGACCGAAACCGAGGTCGAAGCCCTCATGCTCGAGTACACGCTCATCCAAAAGCACCAGCCCAGATTCAACATCCGGCTGCGGGACGACAAGTCGTACCCATTCCTGGCCATCACCCGGTCAGAGGAGTGGCCCCGAGCCACGGTGATGCGGGGCAAAAGACGGGCGGGAACGGAGTACTTCGGCCCGTACGGACATGCCTATGCGATTCGTCAGACGCTCGACCTGCTGCTGCGGACCTTTCCGCTCCGGACGTGCTCCAATGCCAAGTACCGACGCCACGAAGCGCTGGGCCGTCCCTGTCTGCTCTTCCACATTGAAAGGTGCTCGGGTCCGTGCGTCGGCGAGGTGACCCCGGCCCATTACCAGGAGCACGTAGATGGTCTTGCCTCGTTCCTGAGTGGGAAGAGCGATGCGATAGTCGATGGGATCCAAGACGACATGGCGAAGGCTTCCGCGGCCCAGGAGTACGAGGCTGCGGCCAGGCACCGTGACCGGCTGGCCGCAATTGAAAAGGCCCTGGCCAAACAGGAGGTTGCCTCCACCAGCCAGGAGGACTTCGACCTGTTTGCGATCGAAGAGGATGACCTGGAGGCCTCACTCGTGGTCCTAAACGTGCGCAACGGGCGCGTAACCGGTCGCCGCAGCACGATCGTCGACAAGGTCGAGGATGTGACCACCGGCGAGCTGACCGAGAGGATGCTCAGCCAGGCCTACGGGTCGGAGCGGCCCCCCGCAGAGGTGCTGGTGCAGACGTTGCCGAAGGACACCGCACTGTGGTCGGATTGGCTGCAGTACCGCCGTGACGCCGCCGTGTCTCTTCGGGTGCCGCAGAGGGGAGTCAAGAGGAGGCTCATGGAGACGGCGCTGACGAACGCCCAAGAGGCATTCGCCCGGCACAGGCTGCGCCGGGCGAACGATCACAACGCCAGGGCCAAGGCGCTCCGTTCGCTGCAGGAGATCCTTGACCTTCCCGAGCCACCGCTGCGGATAGAGGCATACGACATCGCCAACATCCAGGGTCGCGACACCGTGGCTTCGATGGTGGTGATGGAAGATGGCCTGGCCCGTCCGGGCCAATATCGACGATTCAAGATACGAGACGTTGTGGGGCAGGACGACTTCGCATCCATGGAGGAGGTGCTGCGCCGCCGTCTCACTGCCTATCTCGCTGAACGCGAGCGACCGGTCGAGGAGCGCGGCAAGTTTGCATATCCACCGTCGTTGTTGTTGGTCGATGGAGGCGCCGGTCAGGTGTCCCGAGCCGTAAAGGTATTGGACGAGCTCGATCTGGAGATTCCGGTCGCCGGTCTGGCGAAACGGATGGAAGAGGTGTATCTCCCCGGTCGAGCCGAGCCGGTTCGTATTCCCCGCGGCGAGGAGGCCCTCTACCTTCTGCAGCGGGTCCGAGACGAGGCGCATCGCTTTGCCAACGGTTACCACCGAAAACTGCGGGGTAACCGTATGGTTGACTCGATACTCGACAGCGTGACCGGTATCGGCCCGAGTCGCAAGAAGGCGCTGCTGCGTCGCTTTGGATCTCTGAAGCGGATCCGGGAGGCGGAGGCAGGTGAACTAAAGGAGCTGCTCCCAGACAATGTCGCAGATCGACTCTACGAGGTCCTTCATGGTGGATGAGATGTCGTGGGCGTCCTATGCCACCGATCGTGGAACTGGATGGATTGGTTATCGGGGTGACGGCACCATTGAGCAAATGGTGCTCCCCGGTCGGCCAAAACCGTCAGGAAGGATCGGGACCATGCCGCCGCAAGTCGTACGTCTCGCCGACGGTCTCACCGGATACTTCTCAGGGTCGGCAGATCTCCCTTCAGCAGGGAGGTTCCTCGACATGATGTCTGCAACCGATTTCGAAACCACCGTCTACCGAATAGTGGCGGCGATTCCCGCCGGTGCCACCATGACCTACGCCGAGGTGGCAGATCAGGCCGGTCGGCCGGGTGCGGCCCGAGCCGTGGGTGCGGCGATGGCCAAGAACCGTTTTGCCCCGATGATTCCCTGCCATCGGGTCGTTGGCTCGGACGGATCGCTGCGTGGCTACGCCGGTGGCCTCGACATGAAGAGACAACTCCTCGCAATGGAAGCCACTCGTGCCTGAGCGCCCCCACCTCGTCCTCATCACCGGCATGGCCGGCGCCGGAAGGTCACAGGCTTCCAAGGCATTGGAGGACCTCGGCTATTTCGTGATCGACAACCTCCCTGCGGAACTCATCTCTGACGTCGTGGCGCGCGCTGATCTTCCCGAAAGCGCACACACCAGACTCTCGGTGGTGGTGGATACACGCGGCGGAATGGATTTCGATGAGTTGGATCTGGTGATGCAACGCCTTGCTGCGGACGGCGTTCCGACTACGACGCTATTCCTCGACGCGGATGACGATGTCCTCACGAAGCGGTTCGAGGAGACGCGTCGGCCGCACCCGGTACCGGGTGCCACTCTGGTTGAGTCGATCGCTGAGGAACGTCGGATCCTCGAGGGAGTGCGCAGCGGTGCCGACCTCGAGATCGACACCTCAGAACTCAACGTGCATGAACTTCGCAGCTTGATCACAGCCAGCTTCGCCGACGGTGTCGAGGATCGCCCGTTGCAAGTGTCTGTCACATCCTTCGGGTTCAAGCACGGCCTGCCGCGGGTGAGCGACCTGGTATTCGACGTTCGGTTCCTCCCCAACCCGCATTGGGTCGAAGAACTGCGTCCGCTCACCGGACTCGACGATCCAGTGAAGGACCATGTACTCGGGCACGTCGACACTC
>CAXMOL010000020.1:0-4166 GCA_964194935.1 uncultured Kiloniellaceae bacterium | reverse complement strand
GGGATAATCAGTCAGCGCCTCTTGCCTCGCGCCGACGGCGAGGGTCGGGTACCTGCAGTCGAGGTCCTCATAAACACCGAGAGGGTCTCCGAACGAATTGCCGATCCTGCACTGACCCACGAGTTGCTCGAAGTGGTCTCCGAAGGCGCCTACTACGGGATGGAGACCTTTGACCAGTCGCTGTTGCGACTCGTCGGCACAGGTGTAGTCACGTTTGGAGAGGCACTCCGCCATGCCACCAAGCCAACTGACCTCAAACTCAAGGCGCAGCAATTGGGACTGGTGAGTACCGAGTAGGAGGAGTACTCAGTAGTCAGTACTTCGTCTCTGCGAGTCTGTTCCCCCCCCTCGGGGGGAGGTGGCGCCGCCGTAGGCGGTGACGGGGGGGGTCGCACGCCCAAGACCCAGTAGGCACCGAACCCCCCTCCCCTCACTCGCTCCGCTCAATCGGGACTCCCCCCTGAGGGGGGAGAACGAAGACAGAACGAGATCCCGCTCCCCGACTGGCTACTGGCTACTTGGTTCGCATCCAATACCATCCTCTACATGCTCCCTGTGCGCCTACAGCGATTGCTCGGTGATGACGGTGTGCCGATGCGCGTCGCCAGGGCCTTTGCCGATTCAGGTTTCGACCTCTACTTGGTCGGTGGAAGCGTGCGTGATGCTCTGATGGATCGAGAGTTGGAGGACTTCGATTTCACCACCCCCGCCGCTCCCGACGACATAGAGCAGGTTCTAAAGGGAATCGCCCACAGTGTTATCACGATCGGCAAGGAGTTCGGGACGATCGGCGGCACGATTGACGACGTCATCGTCGAGATCACCACTTTTCGCAGCGAGATCTACCGCGACGACAGTCGCAATCCGGTCGTTTCGTTCTCGACCAGCCTTGAAGAAGATCTGTCACGACGTGACTTCTCGGTGAACGCGATGGCTCTGCGTCTCCTCCCTGAGCCTGAGATGGTCGATCCGTATGGGGGACTGGTAGACCTCGGAGCGGCGGTGTTGCGCACCCCGATCGAGCCGCAGATCTCGTTTGGGGATGACCCGCTGCGAATGCTTCGCCTCTTCCGATTCGCCTCCACTCTCGGATTCAGCCCAGATGAGGCGGCTCTCGACGCTGCGGCGGAGATGAGCGACCGGCTCTCGATCATCAGCTCGGAGCGGATCCGTGACGAGTTGGACCGACTGCTGATGGGTGCTGATGCCGCGTCGGCCCTGCACGGCATCGTTGCCAGCGGCCTCGCCGAGGTATTTGTTCCTGAGTTGCCTGCTCTGGCGGTCGAGCAAGATCCGGTGCATCGCCACAAGGACGTGCTGGCCCACACCTTTGCCGTAGTGGCGCAGTGTCCGTCCGACCGGATCACCCGGCTCGCCGCCCTGTTCCATGATGTCGGCAAGCCGGCGACCCGTGCGTTTGGTGGTGGGGGAGTGACTTTCCACCACCACGAAGTGGTTGGCTCCCGAATGACCAAGTCCCGGATGCGGGAACTCAGGTATTCGAAGGAAGACGTCGCTGCGGTCGCTCGACTCGTCTACCTCCATATGCGGCCGCATACGTTCAAGATGGGATGGACCGATCGTGCTGTGCGTCGCTATGTGAGAGATGCCGGAGACCTGCTCCAGCAACTGAATGACCTGGTCCGTGCCGATGTGACGACTCGCAACGAGAAGAAGGCTCGTCAGATCCAACGCCGCATCGACGAACTCGAAGAGCGGATCGCGGATCTTCGCGGACGGGAGGAACTGGACGCGATCCGTCCGCCCATCGACGGCAACCAGGTGATGGCGATCCTCAATCTGGCCCCCGGTCCGGCGGTGGGTCAGGCAATGGACTTTCTTCTCGAACACCGCCTCGACCACGGTCCCTACAGCGAAGAAGAAGCCGAACGCCTGCTGCGCGAGTGGGTGGTGAACAGGGAGTAGTCGACGGGAAGCGGGATCTCGTTCTGTCTTCGTTCTCCCCCCTCAGGGGGGAGTCCCGATTGAGCGGAGCGAGTGAGGGGAGGGGGGTTCGTTGAGTGCTGCGCCCTGGGCGCGAGACCCCCTCCGTCACCGCCTATGGCGGTGCCACCTCCCCCTGAGGGGGAGGAACAGATTCACAGAAACTGTCTCTTTCTGAGTACTCAGTACTGATGGCTGATTACTCCTTTATCCGCATATGCGTATACTTTGCGGATGAATACCGCAGGGCGGCGTGCCGCTCTTCATCGAATCATTGAACGGGAGTACGTCGGCAACCAGAGCCAGGCTGCGGCTCTGTTGGCAGCAGTCGGATACCCGGCGACTCAGGCGACGGTGTCGCGCGACCTAACCGCCATCGGGGCAAAGAAGGTGCGTGATGAGATCGGGATGCGCTACCGCTTTGGCACCGCCGTCTCACTCACCCTCGGCTCGACAATCGACCAGTTTGTTCTGGATGTGGTTCCCACTGGCAATCTCGTAGTCATCAAGACTCCACCGGCCGCAGCCCACTACGTGGCCAGCGAGTTGGATCGCAGTGGCATGACCGAGGTGGCCGGGACCGTCGCTGGCGACGACACATTGCTGGTGGTCGCGGCGCCCGGTCACAGCGGAGCAGATGTGGCGAACTTGCTCCTGGGGAGGGTTACCTGATGCGGGTGGTACTTGCGTATTCCGGAGGTCTCGACACGTCGATCATCCTCAAATGGATCAAGGACGAGTACGACGCGGAAGTGATCGCCTACACCGCGGATGTGGGTCAGGGCGAAGAGGTGGAAGAAGCACGTGTCAAGGCCCTTGAGACCGGGGCCGTAGAGGCGATCGCGGAGAACCTGACCCACGAATTTGTCACCGAATATGTGTTTCCGGCGCTGCGGGCCAACGCCATATACGAGGGCTACTACCTATTGGGAACGTCATTGGCACGCCCAGTCATCTCGAAGGGGTTGGTCAGAGCCGCGGAGAAGTTCGGCGCCGATGCCATCGCTCATGGGGCGACCGGCAAAGGCAATGACCAGGTTCGATTCGAATTGTCGGCGTTTGCCCTAAAGCCGGATATCAAAGTGATCGCGCCGTGGCGGGAGTGGAAGTTGAGAGGGCGTGCCGATCTGGTGGCATATGCCAAGGAGCATGGAATCGATGTGCCGGTCACTCCTGAGGCGCCGTACTCGACGGACGCCAACCTGATGCACATCTCTTATGAGGGTGGAGTATTGGAGGACCCGTGGACGGCTCCACCGGCGGGGATGTTCAAGATGACGACCGACCCCGAGGATGGTCCCGACGAGGCCCAGATCGTGACGGTAACCTTCGAGCAGGGGACACCGGTGGCCATCGACGGCGAGCGGTTGGACCCGGTCGCCTTACTCACGTCAGCCAACGAGATCGCCGGAAGTCATGGGGTTGGTCGCGTCGATATCGTCGAGAACCGGTTCATTGGTATGAAGAGTCGTGGCGTGTACGAGACCCCGGGGGGAACCCTGCTCCATCACGCACATCGGGCG
Source organism: uncultured Kiloniellaceae bacterium (assembly GCA_964194935.1). Lineage (GTDB taxonomy): Bacteria > Actinomycetota > Acidimicrobiia > Spongiisociales > UBA11373 > JACZWZ01. The sequence continues at coordinate 699 of CAXMOL010000020.1, read as the reverse complement.
GTCGAGTCGATCACCCTTGACCGCGAGGTTCAGCACCTGCGCGACGAGTTGGTGCCGCGCTATGCGGAGATGGTCTACAACGGATTCTGGTTCTCCCCAGAACGGGAGGCACTTCAGGCGTTTATGGATGATGTCCAGGTGCGGGTCAACGGCGAAGCCCGGATGAAACTATTCAAGGGATCGGCAACGGTGGTTGGTCGTCGCAGCGAAGGGCATGCCCTGTACGACCAGGCGACTGTGACCTTCGAGGCTGATGACGTCTATGACCAAGCCGACGCTGCTGGGTTTATCAGGTTGCAGGCACTCCGACTGCGGATGCTCGCCGAGAGGCGACTCGGGGAGGGCGAGTGACCCTGTGGGGCGGTCGCTTTGACGACGACCCGGACGCCGCGGTGTGGGCATTTACCGCCTCAAGAACGGATCGCCGCCTACTGGCTGTGGACGTGGCGGGCTCGATCGCACACGTGACGGCGCTGGGCGCCGCAAACATCCTTCCGGTCCCCGAGGTGGAGGCGCTTGTGGCCGGCCTCGAGACAATCGCAGCCGAGGAAGCGGCCGGTGAGTTCGAGTTTCTCGACACCGACGAGGACGTTCATACCGCGGTCGAGCGCCGCCTTGGTGAGTTGGTGGGAGCGGTCGCCGGGAAGCTCCACACCGGTAGGTCTCGCAACGATCAGATAGCGCTCGATTTGCGGCTCT
>CAXMOL010000019.1:0-17267 GCA_964194935.1 uncultured Kiloniellaceae bacterium | reverse complement strand
ACGCTGGAGGCGGACTACGGAGTGATGGTGAGCGCCAGCCACAATCCGGCGGCCGACAACGGCATCAAGTTCTTCGGCCCAGAGGGAGCAAAGCTCGACGACAAACGCGAGAGTGCGATCGAGGCGCGGTTCCGCCACGGGGAGCCGTGGAATGAAGTTCGCGGCGCCGACGTCGGAATGGGTGCGACAGCGGACGACGCGGTGCCACGTTATGTCCGACACCTTCTGGCCCAAGCCGATCAAAGCCTTGCCGGGATCGATGTCGTGCTCGATTGCGCCCATGGTGCGGCCGTGGTGGCCGCTCCAGATCTCTTTACGAGTGCCGGCGCATCTGTTGAGGCTCTGAATATCGAGCCGACCGGAATGAACATCAATGACGGCTGTGGGGCCGTGCACCCCGAGGCGATGGTCGAACGCGCCGCCGGGCGTATCGGTCTTGCCTTTGACGGAGACGCAGATCGACTCATTGCGATCGATGAGGACGGTCGGGTCTGCAATGGCGATGTGGTCATGGCGATCCTCGCCCGATACCTGCGCGAGCGCGAGGAACTACCGGGTGACACCGTGGTTACGACCGTGATGGCGAATCTCGGTTTCAAGATGGCCATGCATGGACTGGCCATTGATGTGGTCGAGACCGCGGTTGGCGATCGGTATGTGTACGAGGCCATGCAGAAGATCGGCGCCGGTCTGGGCGGCGAGCAGAGTGGTCATGTGCTGTTGCAGGATCGAGCGACCGGCGACGGGCTCTTGACCGGATTGCGACTGCTCGAAGTCGTTGCCGCCACAGGCGCGCCATTGCGCGAGCTACGACGAGTGATGATCGAATTCCCACAGGTCCTGCGCAATGTCCAAGTGCGAGTAAAGGAGCGTCTCGACGACGCAGACGCCATCTGGACCGCAGTGGAGATGATGGAAAAACGGCTGGGAGACGACGGCCGTGTTCTGGTGCGAGCAAGCGGGACCGAACCCCTGGTGCGAGTGATGGTCGAAGCACGCGAGAGCCATGAGGCAGCCGCAATCGCCGATGAACTGGTGACGGTGGTCCGCACCCAGCTCGGAGCGGAGTAGGAAAGAAAACCACTCTCCCCTTTGGGGGGAGTCAATCGGCCGCAGGCCGATTGGTGGGGGGTGCTCCGGTTTCCCGCTGAGAAGACCACTCTCCCCTTTGGGGGGAGTCAATCGGCCGCAGGCCGATTGGTGGGGGGTACTCCTGTTTCCCGGAAAGAAGACCACTCTCCCCTTTGGGGGGAGTCAAACGCCGTAGGCGTTTGGTGGGGGGTACTCCCGACTCTCGACTCCACTCCCTCTCCGAATCTGCCGATAGCCAGTAGCCTGATCATCACAACTGAATAGACCGGCGACCCGACACAACGAACCCAGCGCCAGTCCTCGCCAATGCGAGGCGACGAGGTAGAGGGATTATCGAATGTTCGGCGGGTGCCTTCTCGGCCGCTCACGGTCGTGACGATTCGGGCTAAAACCCGGGAGTGATCCCGGCGACAGAGACCGGATCGGAGTGAGACGAGGCTCAGTTCCCTGAGCTCGTAGCCGTCCAGGTCCCGGTCTCCCACCCGAAGGGAGACACACGCGATGTGCGGAATCATGGGCTATCTGGGGCCGCGGGATGCGGTTCCAATCCTTCTCGACGGTCTGCGTCGTCTTGAATATCGCGGATACGACTCTGCGGGTATCGCCGTTCACGACGGCTCATCTCTAAGGGTCGCAAAGGCCGAGGGGAAACTGGACCGACTTGTTGGTCAACTGGACGATGATCCACTGACCGGGTCCTTTGGAATCGGTCACACTCGCTGGGCGACCCACGGGCCTCCAAGCGACCGCAATGCCCATCCCCACGCTGATCCGAGCGGAGATGTCGCGGTGGTTCACAACGGGATCATCGAGAACTTCACCGCTTTGAAAGAGGACCTGATCGCCAAGGGAGCGGCCTTCGCCTCGGATACGGACACCGAGGTGATCGCACACCTGGTGGCCGAGGAGTACGAAGGCGACCTGCTCGAAGCAGTGCGCAGAGCGGTTAAGCGCGCCGAGGGGGCCTACGCATTGGTCGCTATGTCGAAGCAGGAGCCGGGTCGCATAGTGGCGGTACGGATGATCAGCCCGCTGGTCGTAGGCGTCGGGGACGGCGAGATGTTTCTCGCCTCCGACATTCCGGCCGTCCTCCACCACACCCGTTCGTTTGCGATCATCGAAAACGGTGAGATGGTCGACATGTCTCCAACTGGGTGGCATATCGAAACACTCGAAGGTGAGCCTGTGGAACGCGACTTGTTGGAGGTCGATTGGGACGCCGGCCAGGCCGAGCGCGGCGGCTACCCCCACTTCATGCTCAAGGAGATCTTCGAGCAACCGGCAGCTGCGACCGAAACGCTGAGCGGAAGGATCACCGAGGACGGTCGGGTTGATCTGGACGGTGTCGACTGGTCCGATGAGTTTGTCGCGGGTTTGGATCGAATCTGGATCACCGCCTGTGGGACGGCCTTTCATGCTGGGTTGGTCGGCAAGGAGATCTTCGAGCGCCTCTTGCGAATTCCGACCGAGGCCGCGTATGCCCACGAGATGAGATATCGGGATCCGATCATCGCCGGTTCGACGATCACCCTGGCGATCAGTCAATCCGGTGAGACGGCGGACACCCTGGCTGCTGCGAACCTCGCAAAGGACCGAGGATCGCGGTTGCTGGCGCTGACGAACGTCGTCGGATCGACCTTGAGCCGCGACGCCGACGACATCCTCTACACCAGGGCCGGACCCGAGATTTCGGTCGCATCGACAAAGGCTTACCTAACGATGCTGCTGGGCGAGTACCTGATGGCCTTTGCCCTGGGAGAACAACGCGGCGTCTTTGACCCGGAGGATCACTCGCACCTCGTGGAAGCGCTCCGCCATCTCCCCGTCAAGATCGAGGAGGCTCTAGAGACCGACCCGGCGGTGCAGATGGTGGCTGAGCGATTCGCCGGTCATGAGGATGTGTACTTCATCGGCCGCGGACTCGACAACGCCGTCGCCATGGAGGGGTCGCTCAAGATGAAGGAGATCTCCTACATCCACTCCGAGGCGATGCCCGCCGGTGAGTTGAAACACGGAACCTTGGCGCTGGTCACCGAGGGCACTCCGGTGGTTGTCGTGATCACCCAGAGCGACACCTACGACAAGACGATTTCGGCGATCCAGGAGGTAAAGGCGCGTGGTGCCTTTGTTGTGGCAGTCGCATTCGAAGACGACGAGCAGATCTCCAAGCACGCCGATGAGGTACTCCGTATTCCCAGAGTGGTCGACCTGTTGAGCCCGGTGGTGGCGATTGTCCCGCTGCAACTGCTCGCCTATCACGTGGCGAACGCTCGCGGTCACGACATCGATCAGCCCCGCAATCTTGCCAAGAGCGTGACGGTGGAGTAGCGGGTCGGGCATTGTTCTCCCCCCTCAGGGGGGAGTCCCGATCGAGCGAAGCGAGTGAGGGGAGGGGGGTCATCTGCCTCGCGATGAGAGGCGCACGACCCCCTCCGGCTCGCTGAGGCTCGCCACCTCCCCCTGAGGGGGAGGAACGAAGAATCTGGCTACTGGCTATTGGCTACCGATAGGCTCTCGACCTCATGCGCATCATCGGAACCGGGATCGACCTGGCAGACATCGAGCGGGTTGGCACCGTGCTCGCCAAATACCCGCGCTTTGCGGAGCGTTGTTTTACCGAGCATGAGCGCGAGTACGCCTTTCGTTTCGCAAAGCCGGAACGGCGTCTGGCGGCACGCTTTGCCGGCAAGGAAGCAGTCATGAAGTCGATGGGGACCGGTTGGCGACGGATTCGGTGGCGCGACATCGAGATCACCGGAGGCGGCAAGCCGACCGTGCGGATCTTCGGCACCGCTCAAAAACGTGCCGAGATGCTGGGTGTCACCGGCTTCGAGATAACGATCACCCACACCGACAAGGATGCAATGGTGTTCGCCATCGCGTTAGGGGAGCACGACTAGCGAGCCATCAGTGCTGAGAAGGAAGATCGCTCCCCCGCAGGCGCGGGCAGATCGAGGTCTTGTTCTCCCCCCTCAGGGGGGAGTCCCGATCGTAGAAGAGGGTCCCCGCCGCAGGCGGGTCCTCCATGCGGAGGCATTTCGGGGGTGAGCAGCACCCGAATGGCGTAGCCAGATACGAAGCGAGTGAGGGGAGGGGGGTCTCTGCATATGGGGGTCGTGGAGCGCGACCCCCTCCGTCACCGCCTCCGGCGGCGCCACCTCCCCCTGAGGGGGAGGAACAGCGGTACCCCCCGCCAAAGACCTTTCAATTACTGCTTCTTGTGGCAGACGGCTTCGATGTTGTTTCCATCGGGGTCGAGCACAAACGCCCCGTAATAGTCGGCGTGATAGATCTCGCGCACACCGGGCCCCCCGTTGTCTTCTCCGCCAGCCGCCATCGCCGCTTCGTAGAAGGCGTCAACCGTGGGACGTTCCTCGCAGCCGAATGCGACGTGGACATTCTGTGATGTTTCCTTGCGCGCCGTCAGCCAGAAGAAGGACACCCGATCCTTTCCAAAGCCGATGTAGCCCTGATAATCGCCAAGCAGATCCATCCCAAGCGGTTCGAGGGCCTTCTCATAGAAGGCGCGGCTGGCCTTCAAGTCGCTGACGTTGAGCACAACATGGTCGATCATCGTTACCTCACGTGAGTCGAATCGATCCGACCGAATGTAGCCCTGATAATCGCCCAGCAGATCCATCCCAAGCGGTTTCAGGGTCTTCTCATAGAAGGCGCGGCTGGCCTTCAAGTCGCTGACGTTGAGCACAACATGGTCGATCATCGTTACCTCACGTGAATCGAATCGATTCGACCGTACCTCAGGAGCACGGTCGCCGCTCAGTTACGATTCCGCTCCATGCCCCACCTTCTGAATCTCCTGCGCGGCTTCCTCATGGGATCGGCAGACGTGGTGCCCGGTGTATCGGGGGGCACGGTCGCGTTGGTGCTCGGCATCTACGAGCGACTAGTCCACGCCATTCGGACCGGCGCCAGTGCCCTCGGATCTCTGGTGCGGGGACGTTTCGGAGAGGCGCTGCAACGCGCTCGGGCCGTCGAGTGGAACTTCTTGGTGCCACTGCTGACCGGAATCGGCCTTGCGGTAGTGTCATTGGCTGCGCTCATCGAGCACTTCCTCGAAGAGGAGCCAACCAATACGGCCGCGGTGTTCTTCGGGCTAGTGGCGGGCTCGATCCTCGTCGCTTGGCGGCTTGTCGGACGATGGGACAACCGGAGAATGGGCACGGCTGTTGCGGTCGCGGTGATCGCATTTGTGGTCCTCGGTCTGCGCTCTGAGGAGATCACCGATCCGTCTACGGTCCTGTTCTTCGTAGCGGGTGCGATCGCCATCATCGCGATGATCCTTCCCGGAATCAGCGGATCCTTCATCCTGCTGATGCTGGGGATGTACGAAGCGGTGCTGGGCGCCGTCAACGATCGAGATCTGCTGGTCGTTGGGGTGTTCCTGATCGGGGCAGTGATCGGTCTGGCCGCCTTCTCGACAGTCTTGGATCGGATGCTGCGCGACCATCACGACACCGTGATGTCAGGCCTCATCGGGCTCATGGCCGGTTCGCTTCGAGTGCTGTGGCCTTGGCCGGACGGAACCGACACCGCCAATCTCGCCTCCCCCAGTGAGCCTCTGGTTCCGGTGGTCCTGGCTGTCGTCGGATTTGCAGTGGTGATGGTGATGGCACGGTTGGGGAAGCCGGGAACCAGTCTCCAGTCTCCAGTCTCCAGTCTCCAGTAAGAAACAACTCTCCCCTTTGGGGGGGACGAGAACGATTCCTGATTCCCGATTTCCCGATACCCCCCATCCCCTTCGTCGCTGCGCTCCTCAGGTACTTCCCCCACAAGGAGGGAGTGATCAAACAAAGAAACCACTCTCCCCTTTGGGGGGAGTCAAACGGCGTTGCCGTTTGGTGGGGGGTACCGCTGATTCCCGTTCCCCGGTTACCGAACTTCTTGCTGAGGACCGATGACTGAGGACTGATGACTGAGGACTGGATACTCTTTCGGCATGCGTCCTGTCATTACTCCTGAGGAGTCGGCCCGGCTCGATGCCACTTCCGACGAGTCGGTCGAAGTGCTCATGGAGCGTGCCGGACTCGGTGTGGCCCTGGCAGCGGTCGAGATGGGTGCCGGGTACGGATCGAAGGTGATCGTCCTGGCCGGACCGGGAAACAATGGTGGTGATGGCTATGTCGCGGCGCGCCACCTGAAGCGGCGCGGCGTCGATGTGGAGGTGCGATCGCTCGCATATCCCAAGGGTGAGTTCTCGGCGGCGCGCAAGGCTTCGGTAGCCGCTGTGCATGCCGGGGTCGAGGTCGAGCCGATTGGTGAGCCATCCGACGCCGATCTGATAATCGATGCGCTGTTTGGTGCCGGTTTCAAAGGAACCCTCCCCGAGGAAGCTCTCGGCTGGATACAACACCCGTCCCCTGTGCTTGCCGTGGACCTTCCGAGCGGGCTGAGTGGATTGGATGGTTCCGCTGAGGGCCAAGTCTTCAGCGCCGATGTGACAGTGACCTTCGAGGCCGCCAAGGTCGGTCACTACGTCGGATCCGGCCCGAGTCACACAGGTGCCCTTCGCGTGGTTCCGATCGGACTGCCCCAACTGGATCCTGAATTTACGATCTGTGATGCCGTTGATGCCCCGGTACCGGATCGATCGCATGATGCTCATAAGTGGTCGGTCGGTTCGGTCGCAGTCGTCGGAGGTTCGGCCGGTCTGGTGGGAGCCGCGGTCATGGCGTCCGAAGCGGCACTTCGTTTCGGCGCCGGCGCCGTTCGCCTTGTTGTTCCTGCCGGACTGCGAGCGGAGGCGGCTACCGGGCATCCGGGGATCATGACGACAGGAATCGGGGGTTCCGATGCCTTTGGCCCGACGGATGCCGGACTGATCCTGGAGGCGCTTGGCCGGTTCGACGTGTTGGTGCTCGGGCCCGGACTCGGCCGGGGAAGGGGGACTCTCGTCAGCGAGTTGCTCGAGCGATGGGATCGACCCCTGGTACTCGACGCCGACGGCATCAGCGGCGCGAATGTCACTGCGATCGCCGCGCGCTCGGCTCCCACGATCTTGACGCCGCACGACGGTGAATTCGAGCGGCTCACCGGCGATGCACCGACGCCCCAAGCTGCATTCGGATTGGCCGTCGACACCGACGCGGTAGTTCTACTCAAGGGGAATCCGACGTTTGTCGGTGGAACCGAGCGATGGGCGGTGGATAGCGGGGGACCCGAGCTTGCCACGATCGGCACCGGCGACGTGCTGGCCGGAATGATCGGAGCACTCGTGGCGCGGGGCCTGACTCCGGAGATTGCGGCTCGTTCGGCGGCGTATCGCCACGGTTTGGCCGGGAAGCACCTGTCTGCCGTAACTAGCGTGACGGCGATGGGCTTGCTCGATGAGATCGGGAGGTGGGCGAACTGAGGCAGTCGTGGATCGAAGTCGATCTCGATGCGATCCGGCACAACGTTGCCGAGATCGCCCGCGTTGTGGCGCCGTCAAAGGTTTGCGCCGTCGTCAAGGCTGATGGGTATGGCCACGGTGACGTCCCGGTAGCCGAGGCCGCCCTCGAGGCCGGAGCCAGCTGGCTCGGCGTGGCCTTGATTGCCGAGGGTGCCCGCTTGCGTGAGGCCGGGATCACCGCGCCGATCTTGTTGTTTTCTGAGCCGAATCCCGGAGATGCCAGCGAGGTCGTCAGGTGGTCGCTCACGCCTTCGCTCTACGGCGTTGACTACCTCCAAGAACTCGAAGCTGCGGCGCCCGCCGACTATCCCGTTCACCTCAAGATCGACACGGGAATGCATCGGGTCGGGGCGAGCCCGGACGCTGCCCGGGCTCTGGCCGAAGCTGTGACCGAGGGCCCCCTTCGACTGGAGGCGGTGTGGACCCATTTTTCGGTGTCGGAAGAAGACGATGAATTCACTGGTGAGCAAACCAGGCAACTGGTCCAGTTCGTGGCCGACCTGAGAGACGCCGGTATAGGGCCGGAACTGCTCCACGCGGCAAATACCGCCGGGGCTCTAGGTCATCCGGACGCCCGGTTCGATCTGGTTCGTCCCGGCATCGGGATATATGGCCTGGCGCCTGCTCCCGGGTATGTGACCGAGGCAGATCTAAGGCCTGCGATGCGAGTGATCAGCCACGTTGCCTACGTGCGCTCCCTCCCTGCCGGGGCCAGGCCTTCGTATGGGCGTACCCGACCGATGCCGGCCGATGGCACCGTGGCCACGATCCCGGTTGGATATGCCGATGGGATCGACCGACGCCTCAAGGATGCCGGAGGGATGGTGCTGATCAATGGCAAGCGGTACCCGTTTGCCGGCAACGTGACGATGGACCAGATCGTCGTAGATGTAGGACGCGATGATGTCGCTGTTGGCGATGAGGTTGTGCTCCTCGGTCGCCAGGGAGACGAGGAGATACCTGCCGACGAGTGGGCACAGCGTTTACAGACCATCAACTGGGAGATCGTGTGTGGCTTCGGCCCGCGGCTGCCGCGTAGGTATCTGGGATGACGATCACTTCAGTACCCGGGATTCGAGTCGGCCACTGGTCGGATGCTGTGGGTGTCACCGGAGTCACCGTGATCGTTCCGCCTACACCCAATGTGGCTGCGGTGGAGGTCCGCGGTGCGGCACCCGGATCGCGCGAGACGGCTTTGTTGGCTCCCGGGATGCGAATTGAGACGGTGCAGGCGATCGTGCTCACCGGGGGGAGTGCGTTCGGCCTCGCATCGGCCGACGGGGTCGTTGCCGCACTCGAGGCCGACGGGCTCGGTCACGAGACCTTGGCAGGTGTCGTACCGATCGTTCCGGCTGCCGTGATCTTCGACCTCTGGTTGGGCGATGCCGCAGCGCGACCGGGCCCCGACGACGGGGCCGCGGCATATCGCGACGCCACCAGTGATCCCGTTGCATTGGGCACCGTCGGCGCCGGTACGGGAGCCGCAGTGGCCGGGTGGCGGGGTCCGACTCACGTTCGAAAGGGCGGGATCGGTTCGGCCTCGACCAGGGTGGGCGAGGCGACCGTCGGGGCACTGGTAGTTGTAAACGCGGTCGGCGACGTGTTTACGCTCGAGGGGGCTCCACTCACCGGTGGCGGTCATGTCCCCAGTGGCAAGCCGGTCGGCCCGATGGAGGAGAACACCACTCTGGCTGTTGTGGCCACCGATGCCGCCATGGATCGCTCCGAACTCACCCGACTCTGCGTACAGGGTCACGATGCAATGGCTGTCTGTCTGCGCCCGAGTCACACCCGATACGATGGCGATGCGGTGTTTGCGCTGTCTTGTGGTTCGGTCGAAGTCGATCGGGACGCTCTGGGTGCCGCCGCCTTCGAGGTCGTCGGTAGGGCCATCGAGGCAGGAATTCGAGCAGCCACCGCCCTGGGCGGATTGGAGCCGGCGGGGGGCGGATTGTGAGCAATGCGGCTGAACTCGATCAGCTTGGACAGACGGCCGCGTCTTGTACCTCGTGCGGCCTTGCGGAGACGAGAACCCAGGTCGTTTTTGGTGTAGGCGCCTTCGATGCCGACATCATGTTTGTGGGCGAGGCACCCGGCCGAAACGAAGACCTCCAGGGCGAACCATTTGTAGGCGCGGCCGGCAAGTTGCTCGACCGACTCCTCGGCGAAATCGGGATCGAACGTGATGACGTCTACATCGCAAACGTTCTCAAGTGTCGTCCGCCCGGCAACCGGGACCCGAAGCCGGACGAGATCGACTCCTGCAAGGGGTACCTCCGCACTCAACTGGAGTTGGTCGATCCCAGAGTGGTGATGACGCTTGGCAACTTCGCCACCAAGCTGCTCCTCAAGCGCAACGTGGGAATCACCCGCCTGCGGGGTCAGGTCTATCCGTGGTGGAATCGCCACCTCGTTCCGACCTTTCATCCGGCCGCGGCCCTACGCAGTGGGGACCGGGTGACCGATCTGATGCGAGAGGATTTCGCCATCGTCTCCAAAATCCTCAATACTCCCCAGGAAGTTTCGGAACCAACTGATGAGACCGTGGAGCAACTAGGACTGTTCGGATGATCGAGGTCAGCTGCGCAACGCCCGACGACACGAGGGCGCTCGCTATGAGGCTTGCCAGCCTGGTCAGACCAGGCGACGTTGTGCTTCTCAAAGGCAGCCTCGGGGCCGGCAAGACGGTCTTCGCCGGCGGTCTTGCTGCCGGGCTGGGTGTCCAAGAACAGGTTACGAGCCCGACGTTTGTGATCGCTCGGCGCTACGAGGGGTTTATGCCACTTCTCCATGCCGACGTCTATCGGATCGGATCCTCGGCCGAGATAGAAGATCTCGACCTCCTTGGTGAGGCTGGCCAGGGCCTGTTGGTGGTCGAGTGGGGCGATGTCGTCGATCAGCAGCTTGGCGAGGATCACCTCCTGGTGTCGATAGTGGCCGGCGACGATGAGTCCCGTCTCATCAGCTTCGTTCCGAGTGGCTCCTGGTCGGATCGCCCGTTCGAGGAGGTGACATCGTGAAGATGATTGCCATCGAGACGGCGACCGCCGCTTCGTCGGTCGCTCTCGCCGATGGCGAGGAGTTGGTGGCGTCCGCTCATCGGGCCGATCGGCGTGGGCATATCGGTTTTCTCGTGCCCGCCCTCGAATTCTGCTTCTCGCAGGCTGGGTGGAAGCCGAGCGATGTGGAAGTCGTTGCCGTCGACGTGGGACCTGGGCTCTTCTCCGGAATCCGAGCCGGGTTGGCTACCGCCCAGGCGGTGGCCGGAGCGGTTGGTGCCCAGCTCGTATCGGTGACCTCAGTGGATGCGATTGCATTGCGTGCAGCCACAGGGCATCGCAAGATCTGGTCGTTGGTCGATGCCCGACGCGGTGAGATCGCCGTTGGGATGTACATGCCGGTCCCGGGTGGCGTCGTACGCGAGGGAACGACCCGAATGTGCTCGCCCGAAGAGTTGCGGGCGATGATTGCCGAGGATGCTTCCCAGCCGCTGATCGTTGGCGATTGGGCGGCATTGCCCGAGGGCACCTTGCGTGGCCTTCACTCGATAAAGACGGGACGACCCAGATATCCCGATGCGCCGGCCGTTCTCGAAATCGCCCGCGGCAGGGTTCAGCGAGACGAGTTGCCGCACCCCGACGAAGTTCGACCGCACTACCTGCGTGAGCCGGATGTCACGATCAACTGGACCGACTTTCGATCGGAGGGACCATGGCGGTGAGCCTGGATCGACTCCGACCTATGACGGATACAGACGTACCCGACGTGCTCGACCTGGAGCATGCTGCGTTTCCGGTGCCGTGGACCGAGGAGATGTTGCGCCAGGAACTCGACGCCCCTGGTCGCAGCTACCTGATCGGTGAAGACGACTCCGGGGTGGTGGCTTATGGCGGCTTCATGCTCGTCGAGGCCGACGCCCACATAATGACTATCGCCGTCTCTCCACAGCATCGCCGCAATGGAATTGCCTCTCGTTTGATGCTTGCCATGATCGATAGCGCCCTGGAGGCCGGCGCCGAACACTTGACGCTCGAACTGCGGGTTTCGAACGCGGCGGCCCGTGGCCTGTATGAGCGTTTTGGCTTCTCGCCGGTCGGGATCCGACCTCGCTACTACGTGGACGAGGATGCCCTCGTCATGTGGGCCGTAAACGCGTCCGACGTGGAGTATTTGCAGATGCTCGAGCACATCCGAGAGGAGGTCGCATGACTGCGGCACCACTCGTGCTTGGGTTCGAGACGAGCTGTGACGAGACGGCAGTTGCGGTGACCCGGGGATTCGAGGTCCTATCGAACGTGATGGCGTCCCAGGTAGACGAGCACGCTCGATTCGGGGGCGTCGTTCCCGAGGTGGCGGCTCGTGCCCACGTTGAGGCCATTAGGTCGCTGACCCACTCGGCATTGCGGGAAGCCGGAGTGCACTCCATGGATCTCGATGCAGTTGCGGCGACGCAGGGTCCCGGTCTTGCCGGCGCTCTTATGGTCGGGTTCTCGTATGGGAAGGCACTGGCCTGGGCACTGGAGGTGCCGTTCATCGGCATCGACCATATGGAGGGACATCTGTTTGCGCCTCGGCTGGAACACGCCGACTACCAGCCGCCTGCGGTTGTGCTCCTCGCATCGGGAGGTCACAGCCAGATCGTTCATATGCGCGATTGGGGTTCATACAAGACGATTGGCTCCACCATCGACGACGCGGCCGGCGAGGCATTCGACAAACTTGCCCGATTCCTCGGCCTCGGTTACCCGGGCGGTCCGGCGATAGATGCCGAATCCGACGGGGGCGATCCGACAACGATCGATTTCCCCAGGGCGCTCGCCGATCGTCCATTCGACTTCTCGTTCTCCGGCCTCAAGACGTCGGTCGTGACCTACGTCCGTCGTCATCATGAGGCGGGGACGCTGCCGGAGATGCCAGATATCGCCGCCAGCATCCAGGAGGCGATCGTCGATGTTCTCGTCAACAAGACGATGAACGCAGTAGAGGAAACGGGAGTGTCCATAGTGGCCGGCGGCGGCGGGGTCCTCGCCAATCGGAGACTGCGCGAGCGGCTCGTTGCCGCCTGCGAAGAACGCAAGCTGAGCTTGTTCCTTCCATCTCCGGCGCTGTGTACGGACAACGGGGCGATGATCGGCGCTGCCGCCTCCTTCCGACTCGGTCGGGATGAATCGACGTCGCTCGGTGCCGAGATCGACTCGTCCCAGCAACTCGGAGCGTGAAACGGTCCATCTCGGTTGGTACCGCCGGCGGGGTCGAGATCGTCGTCGGTGTTTCGTGGTTGCTCCTTCTGCCCGTGGTCGCGTTGGGAGTGTTCGCCGGCATTGATCCAGGATCGGGCTCAATCGTTGTCCGCGCCGTCGTCGCCGGTACCGGATCTCTGCTGCTGTGGGCCAGCGTGGTTGCCCACGAGCTGGGCCATGCTGCCGCGGCTCGCCGACATGGAATCGTGGTGGACCGAGTTGTGGTGTTCTTGCTCGGCGGGTATTCAGAGATGGACCTCGATCCTGCACATCCCCGGCAGGAATGGAGAATCGCAGCAGCTGGACCTATCGCTTCGGGGTCGGTGGCGCTTGTGTTGGCCATAGTTGCATTGCTCGCCCCGGCGAGCGGCGGCCTCGACAGGATGCTGCTACTTCTGGCAGCGATAAACGCAGGAGTGGCGGTCTTCAACTCGGTTCCGGCGTTCCCCCTGGATGGTGGAAGGATGCTGCGGGCATCGCTGGTCCACAGAGGCCGGTCGCCTGTGGAGGCTGAGGGGATCGCCAAGCGCGCTGGGATGGTGCTGGGACTGGGCATTGCGATCGGCGGGGTCGGCCTCTCGTTGCTCGGCAGTGGAACCTCGTTGGTTGCGGTCCCGGTCGGGCTTCTTGTTCTGGTGATGGCGACCGCCGCAGACTCGAACACCCACCCTCCGTCGGTCGCTGAGGAAATCTGATACCAGTCGACTCAGGTTGTAACCTTGGTCTGGCAATTGGATCAGGTGACTGCTACTATTGGCACTCGCAATCGAAGAGTGCCAATTCCCACGAGGAGGAAGATTCTTTCGATGAAACTACAACCGTTGGGCGACCGAGTGGTCGTAAAGCCCAAAGAAGACAGCGATGCCAGAACCCCGAGCGGTCTGGTCATCCCCGATACCGCCAAGGAAAAACCGCAGCTCGGCGAAGTAATCGCCGTAGGGCCCGGTGACTTTCAGGACGGAGAGCGTATCCCCATGGACATCGAGAAGGGCGACGTGGTCGTCTACTCGAAGTACGGGGGAACCGAAGTCAAGCATGACAATGAGGACCTCCTCATCTTGTCGTCGCGCGACGTTCTCGCCGTACTTCGCTGAGGCCTGAGGAGGAACTACTCAATGGCAGCAAAAGAACTCAAGTTCAATGAAGAGGCCCGTCGCGGTCTGGAGGCCGGCGTAGACAAGCTGGCCAACGTCATCAAGGTGACGCTCGGACCGAAAGGCCGCAACGTAGTCCTGGAGAAGAAGTGGGGTTCGCCCACGATCACCAATGACGGCTACACGATCGCCAAGGAAATGGAGCTGGACGACCCATACGAGAACATGGGCGCCCAACTCGCCAAGGAGGTCGCGACCAAGACAAACGACGTCGCCGGTGACGGCACCACGACGGCAACAGTCCTCGCCCAGGCGATGGTCCACGAGGGTCTTCGTAACGTCGCCGCCGGGGCCAACCCGATGGAGCTTCGTCGCGGCATGGCTGAGGCAGTCGAAAAGGTGGTCGAATCCATCCAGGAGATCGCTGAAGACATCAAGGCGACCGACAAGGAAAAGATCGCATTCGTTGCTTCGAACTCAGCCGCCGATCCGGTGGTTGGAGAGAAGCTGGCCGAGGCCATGGCCAAGGTCGGTGGCGAAGGCGTCATTACCGTCGAGGACAGCCAGACGTTCGGTATCGACCTCGAATTCACCGAGGGCATGCAGTTCGACAAGGGCTTCATCTCGCCGTATTTCATTACCGATCCTGATCGTCAGGAGTCAGTGCTCGAGGACGCGTACGTTCTCGTGGTGAACCAGAAGATCACTTCGGTTCAGGATCTGCTCCCGGTGCTCGAGAAGGTCATGCAGTCGGGTAAGCCGCTGGCAGTGGTCGCCGAGGATGTCGAGGGCGAAGCTCTTGCCACCCTGGTGGTGAACAAGATCCGCGGTACGTTCCCGTCCATCGCCGTCAAGGCTCCCGGATTCGGTGAGCGGCGCAAGGCCATGCTCCAGGACATCGCCATCCTCACGGGTGCAACGGTGATCTCGGAGGAAGTGGGCCTCAAGCTCGACGGTGTGACTGTGGACATGCTCGGGAAGGCCCGCAAGGTGGTCGTCTCCAAGGACAACACCACGATTGTTGAGGGTTCCGGCACCAAGTCCGATGTCGAGGCACGGATCAAGCAGATCCGGCGTGAGATCGACAACTCGGATTCCGACTGGGATCGTGAGAAGCTCAACGAGCGGCTCGCCAAGCTGTCCGGCGGCGTTGCCGTCATCAAGGTCGGCGCAGCCACGGAGGTCGAGCTCAAGGAGAAGAAGCACCGCATCGAGGACGCCATCCAGGCGACCAAGGCGGCTGTGGAAGAGGGCATTGTCGCCGGTGGCGGCGTTGCCTTGCTTCGGGCTCAGGAGGCTGTCTCCAAGATGCGCGGCGGAACCGACGACGAGAAGACCGGGCGCGCCCTGATCTTCAAGGCGCTCGAGTCTCCGATTCGCCAGATCGCGTCCAATGCGGGCTACGAAGGTGGCGTCATCGTGGAGAAGGTCCGGGATCTCACCGGGAGCATGGGCTTCAACGCCTCCACCGGTGTGTATGAGGATCTCATCAAGGCCGGCGTCGCAGACCCCGCCAAGGTGACCCGGTCCACTGTGCAGAACGCTGCTTCAATCGCAGCGATGCTGATCACGACCGAAGCGCTGATTGCTGAGATGAAGGAAGACACGCCTGCTCCGGCCATGCCGGATCCAGGTGGCATGGACTTCTAGTCCATCAGTTGAATCGAGAGGGGCGGTCCGCAAGGGCCGCCCCTCTCGCGTTTATTGGGGTCTTTGGTCTCAGGCCATCGACCGAGAAGGTGGCTACTCCTTGAGCCAACCGTTCTCCAGCCACTTGGGTCGTTCGCTCCGGTACTCCTCTTCGAGCAGCGCCCAGAGGGTGTGATCGAGCCATTCCCCGGCCACCAGCACTTCCTGGCGGAGCAGCCCCTCGTTGACGAATCCGAGTTTCTCGGCGACACGCTCGCTGGGAGCGTTGCCGACCGCGATCCGGAGGGTGACGCGGTGAAGTGCCATCTCCTCGAAACCGATGGCGAGGATCTGGGCCGCAGCCTCGGTGGCGATCCCGCCGCCGGCCTCCGATGTCCGCACCCAATACCCGACCTCTCCGGACCGTTCACGGCGTGACAGTGGCCAGATGGAAATGTTGCCGAGGTGGTAATCGGGAGTCGCCGGATTCCTGATGGCGAAGTCGTACGCCTTGGCCTCGATCCAGGCAGCGGATGAGTCGCGGATGAATCGGAGTGCGTCTGCTCGGCCGTAGCGCCGATGTACCCATGGCAGCCATCGTTCCAGTTCTGCGAGCGAATCACTGACGGCGTCGATGAGAGAGTCGACATCGCGTCGGCGGAAGGGTCGAAGTTCGAGTCTCGGTGTGGTGCGGGTACGCGCCGACAGACTCCGGCTCATGGTGTTCGCCTCATGGATTGGGCAGCCTATCGCCGTACCATGCGGTGGTGACCTCACTCTGGGAACCGTTGCGGGCCCTGCCTCCGGTTGCCGTCCCGGATCGGATGAAAGCTGCGGTCCTCGTTCCCTTGTACGAGGACCGGGGTCGACTCCGCATCGTTCTCACCCGACGACCCGATCACATGCCGACTCATCCCGGTGATGTCGTGTTCCCCGGGGGCATGGTTGAACCAGAAGACGACGGTCCGCTGGATACTGCGATGCGCGAGGCATGCGAGGAGATTGGACTTCCCCGTGAGAACTTGGTGGAAGTGTTCGGTGGCCTTCAACCAACCCACACTCGATCGGCGGAGATGCTCATTGTTCCGGTCGTCGTACGGATCGAACGACCTGAGCAGTTCATCCCCCAACCGGCGGAGGTGGAGGCAATTATCGAGCCCACAATCGACGAACTGCTCCCAGATGCCAACTGGCGAACCAGCGAGTGGTCGGAGGGCCGCACCATGTGGTTCTACGAGTTCCCCGAGGGAATCCTGTGGGGGGCGACCGCCTTCATGGTCAGAGAGTTGCTCGCCTACTTCCGGTGACAGCACCTTGGCCGATGGGATGGGTGGGTCACCGACCCCTCAGCACCCCTGTCAAGACTTCGCCACCCCGGGCGTTGCTTTCACCCTCTCACTCAACCGGTGAGATCACGCTGGCCGACCCGGGCATGGCCTCGCCTGAGGCGGCGCGGACCGCCTCTCAAGGCATAAACCGCGGGATTGTCTCCCCGTTCCGTAACAGTTGGTCGTCGGACACCCATCTGGCCCCGATGTTTCTGATTCGACCGGCGCACTCGTCGGAGACCACGGTCCACGCCATCTCGTCCTGGCTCTCGAAGACCACCTCGTAGATGCCAGTCTCTCCTGGACAGAAGGCGCTTCCGACGTCCGTCGTGAGGGTCACCACGCCGTCTTCGAACGCGTAGCCGCCTTCATCGGTAGTGCTGGCCGACATCCATGTCCAGGTGCCACCTTCTTGGAAGGTCAGGTCGCCGCCGCCAATGGGGCTCCACAGACCGACCAGCGCCGTTGCCGGGTC
>CAXMOL010000018.1:0-7653 GCA_964194935.1 uncultured Kiloniellaceae bacterium | reverse complement strand
CGCTGGGGAGAACTACTACCCCGGCTACTACCGGACCGCTCACAACGACCTGTTCCAGGGTGCGACCGTGGCGCGTTTTGCTTTCGAGGAGCTCGGCTTTACCAAGGCTGCAGCAGTCCACGATGGTGATGCGTATACCGACGGTCTGGCCACGGCGTTTGCCAATGCATTTGCCGAGCTGGGCGGAGAAGTCGTGATCTACACGGCCGTCAACAAGGACGACACCGACATGACTGCGGTCCTCACCGCGGTCTCGGCCGCTGGGCCTGAAGTCGTGTACTTCCCCATCTTCGAGCCGGCGGGTGACTTCATCATCCAGCAGGCTGGCAGTGTGGCGGGCCTTGAGGATGTCCAGTGGTTCGGAGCCGACGGCCTCCTGATAGACAGCTTCCTGGCGCTGCCTGAGACCGAGGGAATGTACTTCTCTGGTCCGGCCTCGACGCCTGGTGGCAACACGGGCTTGACGGGCACAACCTATGACGAGCTCCTTGTTCGGTATGAGGCTGATTACGGTGAGGCACCGCCTGCACCGTTCCACGCTCATACCTATGACGCCACGATGATGCTGCTGAGCGCCATCGAGGCGGTCGCAGTGGTTGACGCCGACGGCACCATGCACGTCGATCGTCAGGCTCTGCGCGATGAGCTGGACAGCACGACTGACTTCGACGGCATGATCGGCACGCTTTCGTGCGATGCCTTCGGTGACTGCGGTTCGCAGTCGATCGGGATCTTCGAGCATCTCGACTCCAGCGATCCGACTACAAGCAAGGCAAACCAGGTCTACAGCTTCTCGCCGACCGGCTGAGGCGTAGACGACCAACTGAAGCTGATGGGGGCCCGGTCCTTTGGGCCGGGCCCCCATCACAATCGCTTACTCATCAAGGGGAAGACCGCTAGGTGGCCACGCGGACCAAATCGCAGCCTCTCATGAGGCTCAACCAGGACGTTTCGACGCTCGCCGTCGATGTGTTTCTGTTTGCTATGAAGGTCGCCCTCATCTTCTTTACTCTCTGGGCGATCGTGGGCACGGTCGCTCTCCAGGTAAACGGCCAAGGTCTGACCGGTGCCGCCTGGGGGGACCTGGTCGTCGGTGGTCTCTCTCAGGGTTTTATGTACGGGCTAATCGCTCTCGGGTACTCGATGGTCTACGGAGTACTCGGCTTTATCAATTTTGCTCATGGCGAGGTCTTCATGGCGGGCGCCATGACGGGCTACTTCGTCGCCGATGCTCTGTTCGACGCCGGTCTGTGGGAGAACGCCTTCATCCTCGCCATTCTGATCGTCCTGCTCTCCTCGGTGGTGACCTCGACGGTGGTGGCGGTGCTGGTGGAGCGAATCGCCTATCGCAAGCTCCGAGGCGCACCCCGGCTTATTCCGCTCATCACATCGATTGGCATGTCGTTCTTTTTGCAGTACTCCGTAAAGGGTCTGTTTGGTGCCAGTTTCAAGACGTTCCCGCAACTTCCCGAAGGTTTGCAGAACCGGGTTTCCGTGTTCGGTCTCGAGGTCGAGGGCATCAAGCTGCTCGTCATCGTGGCGGCCATCGTTTCGATGCTGGCACTGTGGTTCTTTGTGGAGAGATCAAGAACCGGACGGGCCATCCGGGCGGTCTCGGAGGACAAGGAGATCGCCGGGCTGATGGGGATCGACGTCAACCGCACGATCGTGATGACCTTTGCGGTCGGCGGGGCAATGGCCGGAGTCGGCGGGATGCTGTGGGCGATGTTGTTCCGCAAGGTCTTCTTTTTGACCGGGTTCCTCCCCGGCATAAAGGCGTTTACGGCAGCGGTTCTCGGCGGTATCGGCAACCTCGGCGGCGCCATGCTCGGTGGGGTCACGCTCGGGCTCGTCGAGGCGTCAGGGCCAAACATGCTGGGAGGCCTCTCCTGGGCGATTCCGACGTGGCTGGCGTACCTGGCAGCCGCGTTCGGGGCTGTGGTGGCCTATTGGGGGGTGCATCGGCTCCGCTCAGGCGACGTCCGCAAGGTGGGCGTCTCGCTCGGCATGTTGGTCATGGGGGTAGTCGGGGTGTTTATGGGAATCTTCGTGCTGCCTGGCTTTAGCGCAACGGTCCCGGGCGCATCGCAGCTAAAGGACATGATCGCCTTCATCGTCCTCATCGGGGTGCTCATGGTGCGGCCTGCCGGTCTGCTCGGTGAGCGCCTGGCCTCGGAAGAGCGGGCATGACCGCGCCGACAACCGCGCCGACAACCGCGCCGACAACATTGCCTGCCGTTGATGGTGCCAAGGCTCTCCGTGTCGGCGCCATCGCCGGAGTGACCGCCATCTTCATCGCGGCCATTGGCATGGTCGAGGTGTTTGATGACCACAGTGTCATCGATCCGCTCCTGTCGCTCGGGTATCTGTCCATCGCCTGGATTCCGCTCCTGTTCGGTTACCGAGCTACCCATCAACTGGTATTGGAGGGTATGGAGCCCCCGAAAACGGGTGCCCATAACCTGATCTCCGGCGCGCTTACGGGTGCGTTCGGCGGTGCGATGCTCGGTGGGTTCGCCCTGTTGGTCGATACGGTCGACGTTCGTGAGATCCTGATCAACGTCACACCTCGTTTGATCGAGATACTGGCCTTTGGGCAGTCGGCGGCCGTAGGAGCGCTGATCCTCATCGCACTCGGGGGAGCGATCGGCGCTCTCGGTGGAGCTTTCCACCTCATGTCGAATCACTGGCGCCGTGCGGTGTCATCGGCCTTCCTGTGGATACTCATCGTCGGGTTTCTGGAGCTGGTGCTCGGCAACGTGTTCAAGGGATTCGGTGTCGGGTTCCTGAATGATGTCGTGTACTCAGAGAGCCGCGGAATCACGACTGGTGCTGCCGTCGTCATCGGCGTCGCCGTAGTCGCGATGCATTTCGGATTTGCCGGGTCGGCCGCGGCCGTTCGGGAGCGGTTCCTGTCGCTACCCGAAGCCAAGCGTCGCTCTACTGGATTCATCGTTGCAGTGACGTTGATGGCGGTGGGCATGGTCGTGCCGTCGGTGTTCGGCCCCTTCCTCAATGAGGTGCTGGCGACGGTCGGCTTGTTCATGCTCATGGCGCTCGGTCTCAACATCGTCGTCGGATATGCCGGTCTGCTCGACCTCGGATATGTGGCGTTTTTTGCCGTCGGTGCCTACACGATGGCTGTGTTTTCGTCACCACTCACGCCAGGGGATTTCACCCCGGAGATGGCGTTCTATTCGGCGTTGCCGTTCGTGATCATCATGGCGACGATTGCAGGCATCATCGTCGGCACTCCCGTGATCAGAATGCGCGGTGACTACCTGGCGATCGTCACGCTGGCATTCGGCGAGATCGCCCGTCTCGTATTCCAGGCTGACTGGCTAAAGGGCATGTTTGGCGGCGCCCAGGGCATCCTGCGCATCGGTTGGTCCGAAGCGGTCGGAAAGAGCACGATCGTCACTATGTTCGGGTACGTGTTGGTTGCGGTGGGTGGCGTGGTTGGCCTTATCGGTTTTCTCCGCTGGCGATCTGCCCGAGCCGATGACGACGCCAGCTCAGCCAAGAAGGCTGGCATCTGGATCGGTCTTGGGACCACCGCAGCGGTAATCGGCTTGTTGTTTCCCGACTTTGCTTCCTGGACTGTGACCGGCATCGATTCCGAGGCCGTATTCAGGTTGGTATTGGTGTTCGTAGCGCTGGCTGCGTTCATCTCGTGGCGACTGCAGGACTCGCGCATTGGCCGCGCCTGGATGGCGATGAGAGAAGACGAGCAGGTTGCCGAGACAATGGGCATCAATGTCGTCACCGCAAAGCTCCTCGCCTTCATCATCGGCGCCATCCTGGCGGCGCTGGGCGGTGCACTATTTGCGGTAAAGATCGGGACGATCTTCCCGAGCAGCTTCAAGATTGTTCAATCCATCATCATCCTGGTGGTGGTGATCGTTGGCGGGATGGGGAGCCTGCGCGGTGTTGCCGTTGGCGCCCTGGTCCTCATCGGCGTACTCGGTGGACCCACCCAGCCCGGGATGCTGCGCGAATTCCAGGAGTTCAAGCTGCTCATCTACGGCGTGTTGCTGGTGTACATGATGCTGCAACGTCCCGAAGGTCTGATACCCAGCGCCCGGAGATCTCGCGAGCTACACGGCGATGAGCTCAAACAGGACGTCTGGCTCGACAAGGACGGGGAGGAAGAGGTCTGATGGCCCTCCTCGAGATTACGGGACTTGTAAAGCAGTTTGGCGGTCTGCAGGCGCTCGGCGGTGTCGATTTCCACATCGACGAAGGTGAGATCGTGAGCGTCATCGGCCCCAACGGTGCCGGCAAGACCACCTTCTTCAATGTGATCTCCGGGATGTTCCCCCCCGACGAGGGCGAGATCATCTTTGATGACCGGGATGTCGCTGGGCTCACCCCGGATCAGATAACAAGACGTGGCATTGCCCGCACCTTCCAAAACGTGCGCCTGTTCCCCAACATGACCATTCTCGAAAACGTGATGGTCGCCCAGCACTCCCGCACCAGCAAAGGCGTGTTTGCAGCACTCTTCCAGACACCGGGGTTTCGCAAGGAGGAGGCGTTGATTCGAGAACGCGCCCGGGATGTTCTCGGATTCTTTGGTACTCGTTTGACCGGGTATCGATTCGACCAGCCGGCATTCACCCTCTCGTATGCGAATCGGCGCCGTCTCGAGATCGCGCGAGCCATGGGTACCGAGCCACGCTTGCTGCTGCTCGACGAGCCAACGGCAGGCATGAATCCAAGCGAAACCGCAGAACTGACCGGGCTGATCACCAAACTGCGCGATGAGCGCGGCTTTACGATCGTCGTCATCGAGCATGAGATGAAGGTCGTGCGCGACGTCTCCGATCGTGTCGTCGTACTTGACCATGGTGTCCAGATTGCCCAAGGCACCTACGACGAGGTGTCCACCAACGAAGACGTGATCGAGGCGTATCTCGGCCGTCCCGCGGAATCGCGCTGATGACCGATCGCACGCCGGTACTCGAGTTTCGAGGGGTAAACACCCACTACGGCCCCGTCCACATCCTCAAGGACGTCGATATCGAGATCTACACCGGCGAGATCGTGTGCTTGTTGGGCGGGAACGCATCCGGCAAGACCACGGTGCTCAAGACAGTATTGGGGATGGTCGAGCCGTCCAGCGGCGACGTGTTGCTCGATGGTGAGGTCGTGTCGGAACAGCCGACCAGCTACCGGGTTGAGCGGGGCGTGTCGATGGTTCCGGAGAATCGCCGGCTGTTCAAACGAATGACTGTCAAAGAGAACCTTGAGATCGGGGCGTACCTCCGAAAAGACAGGCAGAATCTCGACGACGATATGGAGCGGATCTTCGAGTTGTTCCCCCGGGTCCAGGAGCGACTCGCCCAGAAGGCCGGCACATTGTCTGGGGGCGAACAGCAGATGGTGGCGGTCGGGAGGGCGCTGATGGCCAAGCCGAAGGTGCTTCTCATGGACGAGCCGTCGATGGGGTTGGCTCCAGTGCTCGTCACTCAGAACTTCGAGATCATCCAGCAGATCAACGAGGCGGGCACCACGGTCTTCGTGGTAGAGCAGAACGCAAATATGGCGCTTTCGATCGCCGACCGCGGCTACGTGCTCCAGACCGGCCAGATTGTTCTTGCTGATACCGCGACGAACCTGCTGGCGAATCCGCAGATGCGTCAGGCTTATCTGGGCGAAGTCGAGTAGTCGACTTTCAAGGGACACCGACCGACTGTTGTTCAACAGCTGGCATGTGAATAGTTGGTGATCGCGGCACCGTTACCATCCCGCCCTCATGGATCACCAACTCACCACACTTCCCAACGGCCTCAGGGTCATCACAGAGTCGATGCCGTCGGTTCGCTCGATTTCGGTCGGCGCCTGGGTTGACACCGGCAGCCGGGACGAAACCGCTGTCGAGGCCGGGTGTTCGCATTTCCTGGAGCACTTGTTGTTCAAGGGGACCGAGGAACTCAGCGCTCGCGAGATCGCAGAAGCGTTCGACGCAGTCGGAGCCAGGAGCAACGCCTTTACGTCCAAGGAATACACGTGTTACTGGGCGCAGCTTCGGGATGAGGATCTCGGCATGGGCATGGCATTGCTCTCGGAGATGATCCAACGCCCGGCGTTTCGATCCGATGAGATCGAGTCTGAATCGCATGTGGTCCTCGAAGAGATCAACATGAATGAGGACGACCCTGCCGATGTCGCCCACGACCAGTTTGCCAGGGCGTTGTGGGGCGACCACATGCTCGCCAAGCCGGTACTGGGAACCCGCGAGTCGATCGGGGCGATGACCCGCGACGACATCGTCGGGTATTGGAAGCGGCGCTATCACCCTTCGACCGTGGTCCTGGCGGCCGCCGGAAACCTCGAGCACAAGGATGCCGTGGCCATGGTCGTCGATCGGTTCGGGGACTGGAACGGAGCAGAATCCGGGCACGATCTGAGTGACGCCACGGTCGGATCGTCCGTAGGCGTGGTTACCCGAGACACCGAGCAAGCACACCTCGTCATCGGTGGGGAGTCGCTAAAGCGGGGTGACGCTCGGCGCTTTTCCTTCGGGATCCTCAATCACGTAGTCGGTGGTGGGATGTCCTCCCGACTGTTTCGGCGGATCCGCGAGGAACGCGGTCTTGCCTACGCCGTTTACGCCTTCAGGATGCCCTACGCCGACTCAGGGGCGTTCGGCGTCTACGTGGGCACCACACCGCACCAGACGTCAGAGGTGCTCGCCCTGGTGCGCGAGGAACTCTCTGAGGTGGTTGCGAAGGGTCTCACAGTCGAGGAACTCGATCGAGCCAAGGGCAACATGAAGGGCGGACTGGCGTTGTCTATGGAGGACACCAACAGCCGCATGGTGCGCCTCGGTCGCCACGAGCTGACCGGTATCGAGCACCTGACGCTGGACGAGACGGTGGCTCGGATCGACGGTGTGACCCTCGACGAGGTTCACGAGGTTGCCGGTGACATCTACAACGGACCGTTCGTGATCGGCGCCGTCGGTCCCTTCGAAGCCGCCGACCTGGAACGCCACATCGGTTAGGAGTACTCAGTACTCAGTAAGAAACCACTCCCCTTGAGTGTCGGGTTGCGCGATAGGACCGATGGTTCTCTTCTGACCACTCTCCCCTTTGGGGGGAGTCAGCGAGCGAAGCGAGCTGGTGGGGGGCACCCGGTCTTGATCTCTATCAGGCCAACACGTCTTGTATGTCGTAACGGCCTGTCATCAGGTGGTTGCGCCAGGTTGTGTAGCCACTCGATGATGGGTCTGGTGGGTCAGTTCGCCGAGTCGGTGTGCGTCCGATAGGCGACCCGGTTGCCGCGAATCGGTGAGTCCCCCCACCAATCGGCCTGCGGCCGATTGACTCCCCCCAGAGGGGAGAGTGATCCAATCAACCGTCGGGCACTAAACGCGACAGGTCACCCTTGTGGGGGGGGGAGTGGTCCAATCAACCGTCGGGCACTAAACGCGGCAGATCACCCTTGAGGGGGGAGTGGTCGTCTCTCGCTCTTCGCTTGGTCCCTCAAATGCCGGATCTGCCCCGGTCTCCTGCGAGGTGTCGATGTGCCAGGTGCTAACAACGACCTTCTTGTCGGTGTAGAAGTCGACTGCATCGTTGGCTCGTCCCCGCAGTGAGCCGTAGAAAGACGTCTTTCGACCGCCCACCGCGTAAAAGGCGATCGGAG
>CAXMOL010000017.1:0-6955 GCA_964194935.1 uncultured Kiloniellaceae bacterium | reverse complement strand
TCTGGTCGATCGGTGGCGGTCGGTCGACCAGGTGTTTGCAGCCCTGCCAGAAGGCGATCGGCGACTGGTTGTGGATCTGGTGCAGGCCATGGCCGAAGGCATGATTTGGTCATCAGAGCGGTTCACCGAACAGGCGGGCGTTCTGATCGATGCCGACCAACTCAGCCGCTACTGCCATCACGTAATCGGTGAGCCCATCCTGTTCACTCTGCGCTTGGTCTCGAAAGCCGACCTCACGGTCGGACAGCGCGCCGACGCTTTGGCCTCCAGCGAGTTGATCCAGCTCGCCAACATCACCCGAGACATAGAACGCGACCTGGTGAGAGGAGTCGGCTATCACCCGTCGCTGCTCCCCCACCTCGGCTGTGACGATGCAGCCGATCCCATTCGGAGTGCCCGCCGCAACCTGATGGCTCATGCCCTCTCCCAGGCCCCTGCGTACACCAGGCTCGCCGAGCAGCTGGCCACCAAGCGGTTCAGCATGGCGAGAGCGTCAGCGGTCCTGATGCTCCTCCACACCGACCGTCACTACCGGTGGTGTGCCCGTCAGATCGGCCATCCCGAGTGGCGAGGGCCGCAGCGCACCGGGACGATCATCCTCTCCTCGCTGCTTGCGGCGGTGTCGCGCCGTTGGGCGCAAAGGGTGATGCGTCGGGTAGAGGCTGATTTCCTCGCAGCAGCCGCGGCCATCTAGAGCGCTACGGCGGTGGTGGGCCTAACAGGACACTTCTCGAACCAACCCACAACCGAGGCCCACGGGTCGGCTGGGCAGGGACCCGGCCGACACGCGATGAGGCGTCAGCCGAAGAGCCGTGAACACAGTGGGCCCGGCAGGATTCGAACCTGCATCTGACGGATTATGAGTCCGCTGCTCTAACCATTGAGCTACGGGCCCAACGAGATCGTAGAGCAGCCACGGTCAACCGGTGCGGGGTACACCGGCCTTCTGTAATGCAGACGCAGGAACGCCAGCCTCACGCCAGACCGCGTATGCGATGCCTTTGCGATCCGAGTAGGCCGCAGCGTGAACGACGAACTGCTCTTCGAGCGCATCGAGATCGACCGAATCCTCGAGTTGTGCCAGCCGCTGCTGGGCATCGAGTCGGGCCTGACGGAAATCGAGCGCCTTTAGCGGATTCGACTCCGTGGCAATTTGGCCGTCGAGTTTCAAGATCCGCGCCGTCAATGACTCGCGGGTGACCGGACGACCCCTCTTGCGGGCACCAATAGCTCTTAGGTATGCCTTGATCGCCCGAGCTTCGATGCGCCCCTGCGCCAGTGCCGTCTTGTGCTCATCCGACATAGCCATTGCTGGTCTCACTTCCCTAGGACTGGAAGGTGATTCTAAAGAGCGTCGGTGGTGCGAGGGCTTCAGCCACCGGTCGCCTCCACGAGCAGCTCCTCCGCGTACGGCCGTTGGCCAATCAGCTCGGCATTCTCGAGCACAGCTTCGGCCCACGGAAAGAGGTCCGTCCCGCCAAGATCTTCAAGGCCCGCTGCGGCTATCTGGGAGTGGAGAGCGACGTCGGAGCGGAGTTGCTGTGTCATTTCCCACCATGCCTCCATCCGCATGGCGTGGTCGGGCAGCGGTGGAGTCGAAAAGATCATCATCTCGGAGAACTCCGTGAAATCCCAGCCGTCCGGAACGCCCCACCCGTCGGCCATCTTGGGCACGAAGATCACAAAGTGGTACCGCGCCGCATCGATCGCCCACTCCGGATGGTCGATCGTCCGATCCGGTGACACGTAGGTCGACGACCCGTCGTAATACCGCGGCGCTGCCATGAAGCCGAACTTCGATTCGGCCGACAGTGGGCGGGCATCGATCGACACGATCACATCGCCCTCGGCCTCGATCGCTTCGATGTGTTCGGCGGTCGAGCGCCAATCTGCCAGGTCCAGCGTCTGCGCCTGTGTCTTCACCGCTCCCAACATCTCGATCGACATCGAGATCGCGACCAGCAGCACGGCGACCGTGGCAACACGCCGCATCACCTTTAGTTCAGGGTTGATTCCCCGCAGCAGGCCGCTGAGAGCAACCGCCAGATAGACAGCGAGACCGGCCGGGAGGAACGCCAGATATCGGTAAGCAAAGAACGTCCCGCGCGGCAGGACAAGCGATTGCACCACTGCAAACGCAGGTGCGGTAACGAGCAGCGGTACCCAAATGATCGCCGCCTCGGCAAGCGCCTCCCGCGCCTTTGGTGAGAGAAGGACAAGACTTGACGCCAGCAGCAGCAGGGCCAGTGATGACGGTCGCAATGCACGCTCGCCGAAGGTCCCGAACTTCTCGACCGCCTCTCCCAAACGAGCCCACTTGTCGCAGGTAAAGCAATCCGTGAGAGGATCGGTACCTCGAGTTATCTTCAGGGCGCTCGGCACCCACACGAACACAAAGACGGCGGGCAGGAGCAGCAGCCCGAGGGGGTCCGATCGCACAAGACGAAGCGGCTGGGTGATCGGGATCTTCCTGAGTGCTGTGACAAGAGCAACCAGGCCAAGACCCGCCAGCGCCAGCATCGGCATCGTCGCTCGCGACAGCATCGTTAGCGAAGCCACCAACGCGAACAAGACGACCGTCTTCCAGCCACGACTCCCGAGTTGCCAGTGCTGATACACAGCGACGGTGGCGATCACCCCAAAGATGGGCAGCGCATAAGGTCTGGCGTACTGCGACAGCTCCACCAAGAGGGGGCTGATCGCCATGAACATCGCGGCGAAGATCGCCGCCACACTCCTCCTCTGCCGGAGGAGGACAAGACCCATCAGCCCGACTGCGGCGGTGCCAAAGATCGCCGCCGGGAAGCGCTGCACAAAGTCAGTAGCTGGGAAAACCGAAACGACGGCCTTTCCGATCAGGTAGTCGACCGGCGGTTGCTGACTCCCGTAGGCAAGGTCCACGATGTCGCCGAGCGGAGCCTGCATATCGGTCACCTGGCGAATCTCATCGACGTGAAGCGGCTCTGTATCGAGGTGCCACACGCGAAGTCCGAATGCCACCAGCGTTATCGCAGCCACGATGACCGCTCCCCCCCTGGCGGAAACGGCCCATTCCAATGAACGACGGCCGCGATTCGCCATGCGAAACAGCAGATCGGAGGGAGTTTGAGTGGAGGTCATGAAACTGGCGGAAGTGTAGGGACCCGCTCCCAATGACCCCGCTGAATGACGAACCACAATCTCAGTTGCGTCGCCAGTAGATAGCCCTCAGGATGTCTGTATGAACGACTCGGAACTGTTCTCAGCGGTCTCCTCCGAGATCATCGAACTCCACAACGTGTTCGAAAGGTGGTTTTGCGGGGATGGGCCCGACCACCTCGATCGGGTCGAGGCCGTGCTCGCACCTGAGTTCTCCATGGTGGCCCCCGGCGGCATTCTCGTGCAACGAAGTGAGGTGATGGCAAACCTGGAAGACGCTCGAGGTCTACACCAGATCCGAATCAAGATCGCCCGCCAGGACCTGATCTGGCATTCAGCGGACGCTGTGCTTGCCGGCTACGACGAGATCCAACACCACGCCTCATTTACAACCCGCCGCCGATCGACAGGTCTCTTCTCGCGTGCGGACACGGCTCCCAACGGTCTGGTGTGGCGCCATTTACACGAGACGTGGATCGAACCACCACCGGACTGAACTGTCGTCAACACGACAAACAGACAACTCGCCGTCCACATGCCTCGTTGTTGTGGAAGATCCCCACAACCGGAGCTCCAATGTCAGTCAGAACTCGGTCGAAGACCCCCTTGATGCTGGGCGGCGGGATCGTCGCCATCGCAATCGTCGCGGTCATCGCAATTGCCACCGGTGGTTCGAGCGATCCTGCCCCCACAGCTACATCCAGGGGCCCGGCGGTACCCACAGCCGAATTCGCATTCTTCGACGGTTCGACCGCCACGCTCGCCCACTACGCCGGTGAGCCTCTCGTCATCAACTTCTGGGCGTCGTGGTGTCCCTCATGTGTCGCTGAGATGTCCGCTGCCCTCCTCCCCGTTCAGCAGCGGCTTGGTGACGAAGTCGCTTTCGTTGGGTTCAATATCCAAGACGACCGCGGCCGTGCTCTCGCCCTGGTGGAAGAGACCGGGGTGCTCTTCGATCTGGCCGAGGACGCTCGCGGCGACCTCTACACAGAATTCGGCGGTATCGGCATGCCGTTCACCGTCTTCGTGTCGGCCGACGGTGAGATCCTCCACAAACACAACGGGCCGGTCACCGAGGGACAGCTTTCGGATCTGATCAGCGAACACCTCACCGGCGCATGATCGACGCTCCGCTCGCGCTCGCCTTCGCTGCTGGGTTGGTGGCAACCGTCAACCCCTGTGGATTTGCGATGCTCCCCGCGTATCTCTCCTATTTCGTCGGGACCGGGGAAGAGGAAGAGAGCCGGGTGGTTGCCATGCAGCGGGCGCTGTATGTCGGCGGCATCGTTTCGCTGGGGTTCCTGGTGGTATTCGGCACAGCCGGAATTCTCATCTCGGCCGGAACGGCAGGCTTCCAGAACACCGTCACCGACGGCATTCCCTGGGTGGCGATCGTCGTTGGCGTGGGCATTGTCGGACTGGGCATCGCCATGCTGCGGGGATACGAGCTGACCGTAAGCCTCCCCAAGGCGAAGCGAGCTCGCAAGGGCAAGGGAATCGGATCGATCTTCACTTTCGGAGTCTCATACGCATTGGCGTCCTTGTCGTGCACCTTGCCGGTGTTCCTATCAGTGGTAGTGCTCCAAGTGCAACGCACCGACTTCGTATCCGGCGTGGCCACCTTCATCGTCTACGGCCTCGGCATGTCGATGCTGCTGATCGGAGTCACCGTCGCCGTGGGGCTCGGCCAGCACTCCCTCGTCGGCTGGCTGCGCCGATCGGTCCGCTACATCAACCGGGTGTCTGGATTCGTGTTGATACTCGCCGGGACTTACATCGTGTGGTTCTGGGGGACGACCCTGGCTTCGGGCGCTGATGCCCTCAACAGCTCAGGACCATTCCGATTCATCGAGAACCTCTCTCAAACGGCTTTCCGGGTGATTGGCGACAACACGCTCGCATGGGGGCTCGGCCTGGGATTACTGATCACCAGCGCTGTCGGATTTGTATTCTTGCGCTCCCAGCCTCCACCGGATGATGTCGAGGCGCCGAACGAACTGGTGAGCGCCGACAGTGGAGTCGACTGAAACCCAAACGCCAACAGGACAGCGCCGGGCCCTAATAGCGATCGCCACTGCCGAGCTCCTGGCATTGACGCTTTGGTTCTCGGCCTCTGCGGTCGCACCCCAGCTAGATGTTCTGTGGTCGCTGAGTGCCAGTCAGTCGATCGGCCTGACCCTTGCAGTTCAGATCGGGTTCGTTGCCGGTGCGCTCGGCCTGGCTGGAGTGGGAGTCCCCGACCGGTTCAACAGTCGCAAGATCTTCGTCGTCAGCGGCCTCGTCGGAGCATCTGCCAATGCGCTGCTGGTCGGACTCGACGGTGATGCATTCGTGGCGGCGCTTGGTCTGCGGGTTCTGACCGGGGCTGCACTCGCCGGGGTCTATCCGAGCGGTCTCAAGGTGATGGCCGGTTGGTTCGCGTCGGGGCGGGGAATGGCACTCGGGGTCCTCGTGGGTGCCTTGACGGTCGGAAGTGCAGGACCCCATCTGATTCGAGGTCTCGGATTCGACTGGCAAGGCGTCGTGCTCGGTGCATCGGCGCTGACACTGGTCGGCGTGGCGATCATGGCCTGGGGTGTCGGCGACGGGCCCCATGAGACCTCGACCGGTCGATTCTCCTTCGGGATGGTGGGCAGGATCTTGCGCAATCGGGGATGGCGCCTGTCCACCTACGGGTACTTAGGCCACATGTGGGAGCTCTATGCCATGTGGGCCTGGACCGCCAGCTTCCTCAGCGCCTCGGCGCTAGCCGCCGGTTGGGGTGATGGATGGGTTCCGACGGCAACCTTCTCGATCATCGCCATCGGTGGTGCCGGAGCGTGGATCGCCGGTGTGGTGGCCGACCGCCGAGGAAGGACTCTTGTGGCAGGCACCTCTATGGCGGTCTCCGGAAGCTGTGCGCTGCTCACTCCGGTCGTATACGCCATCGCCCCACCCCTCACTGTTGCCCTATTTCTCGTGTGGGGGTTTGCCGTCGTGGCCGACAGCGCCCAGTTCTCCACGATGGTCACCGAGACCGCATCCGATACCGAGCGAGGCACTGCACTGACCCTGCAAACGGCACTCGGGTTCTCGCTGACCCTGATCACGATCCGGGGTGTGCCCGTTCTGGCCGACGCGTGGGGCTGGCAATGGGCGTTCCCGGTTCTGGCGATCGGCCCGATGCTCGGGATCGCGGCAATGGTCGCCCTAAAGCGATCGCCGTATGCAGCCAACCTGGCTGGTGGAGCCGGCTAGGTAGTTGCCCGGACGCACCTAGGAACCGAGCACCCTGCTCGGTGGCCAGAATCTCGCCGTAGGCCAGAAGGTGGCGACGTCTCGGGAGAATGCCGGGACGCCGGGGAGAAGGTCGAGAATCTCACCTGCGAGAGGCCCGTCCAGTCCGATGCCGCGGACCGGGTCCCACACGGTCCCAGTCTCAACGTCGACGACCTGCTCGGAGCGGATCTCCAGTTCGACCACCCGATCGTCGAGCGTCCTCGAGAAGACGGCCCACCTGTCGTCATCGGTGGGGTCAATCACAACTGCAACGGGTGCACCACCGACGATGTCATTGGCGACGCCGGCGTCGCGCAGTGCTTCCACCGGGTAGGCCACTGCGTCTCCGGCCAGGTCCACAACGATCACAGTGTCCGCGAGGCTGATACCGGCATGGCCCGCCGGGGCGTCGAGCGCGAGAGTGAGCGGGTGGGCTTCGCGCCAAGCGCCCCAGGTGGTCAACTGCGAAGGCAACAACTCGATCGTCGCGCCCGTGCGAGGCCCAGCGATGGCTTCACCGAGCGGCTGACTCCAGATGCTCCCGGTGTCGTGGTCCCAC
>CAXMOL010000016.1:0-25585 GCA_964194935.1 uncultured Kiloniellaceae bacterium | reverse complement strand
TCGCCCCACCAGAACCCGACTCCGCCAAAACCTTCGTAATCGCAGCAGTCAACGTCGTCTTCCCATGATCAATATGACCCATCGTCCCCACATTCACATGAGGCTTCGACCGCTCAAACTTCTCCTTACCCATGGGATCTCCTCTTTGAGTTACTCGCCCCGGACCTTGGCGACGATCTCCTCAGAGATCGCGGCCGGGACCGGCTGGTATGAATCGAATTGCATTGTGTAGTTGGCACGCCCCTGAGTCCGCGAACGGAGATCGGTGGCGTAGCCGAACATTTCTGAAAGCGGCACCTGAGCGGCAATGACCCTGGCGCCGGAACGCTCCAACATCTCACCGATCTGGCCGCGGCGTGAGTTGAGGTCTCCGATCACGTCGCCCATGTACTCGTCTGGTGTCACGACCTCGACGGCCATCACCGGCTCGAGCAGTTTCACGCCTGCCCTGCGAGCTGCGTCTTGAGCTGCCATTGAAGCGGCGACCTTAAAGGCCATCTCAGACGAGTCCACCGCGTGGGCCGAACCGTCGGTGAGGATCGCCCGCACGTCGACCATCGGGTAGCCGGCGAGAATCCCGGCGTCGAGAGCCGTCTCGATGCCGGCATCGACAGAAGCAACATATTCGCGGGGAACGGCTCCGCCCTTGGTCTTATCGATGAACTCGTATCCGCCACCGGGGCCGGTTGGTTCCAGGTTGATCACCACATGGGCGTACTGGCCCTTGCCGCCGGTCTGCTTTACATGCTTGTAGCTGACCTTCTCGATGCCCTTCTTGATCGTCTCGCGGTAGGCGACCTGAGGCCGACCTACGTTGGCGTCGACCTTGAATTCACGCTTGAGGCGATCGACGAGCACGTCGAGGTGCAATTCGCCCATCCCGGCGATGATCGTTTGGCCGGTTTCCTCGTCGGAGCGCACCAGGAACGTCGGATCTTCCTCGGAAAGGCGGTGGAGACCGTCGCCCAGCTTGTCTTGGTCGGCCTTCGTCTTCGGCTCGATGGCAACCGAGATGACCGGTGCGGGGAAAGTCATCGACTCCAGCTGGATCTGCTTGTCAAGCGCGCTCAAAGTGTCGCCGGTCTTGGTGTTCTTGAGACCGACGACGGCAACGATGTCGCCGGTAAAGATGTCCTCGATGTCTTCACGATGATTGGCGTGCATTCGCAGAAGGCGGCCGAAGCGCTCCTTCTTGCCGTTCGTCGAGTTGACGATCGAGCCGCCCTTGGAGGCATGACCTGAGTACACCCTGAAATAGGTGAGCTTGCCCACGTGAGGGTCGCTCATGATCTTGAACGCAATGGCGCTGAACGGCTCTGAGTCTTCAGGCTTGCGCTCGATCGGGGTGTCCTCGGCGCCCGGCTTGAAACCCTGCATCGGAGGCAGATCGACCGGGCTCGGGAGGTACCAAACCACGGCATCGAGTAGCGGTTGAATACCCTTGTTCTTGAACGCCGAGCCACACAGGACCGGCACGAAGTGACCCTGCACCGTGGCCTCGCGTACCGCAGCGCGCACCTCTTCATCGGTGATCGGGAGATCTTCCAGGAACTTCTCGAGGAGCTTCTCATCGATGTCGGCAACGGCCTCGAGCATCTTGCCCTGCCACTCGTGAGCCAGATCCTTGTAATCGTCAGGAATCTCGACGGTCTCCCAATTCTCGCCCTTCTCGTCGGGCCAGATGTGGGCCTTCATCTCGACGAGATCGACGACACCCTTGAAATCCGACTCGGCTCCAATCGGGATCTGGAGCGGCACCGGGTTGGCCTCGAGGCGGTCAATGATCGACTGCACGGCTGCGAAGAAGTCGGCACCGACGCGATCCATCTTGTTGACAAAGCAGATCCGGGGGACGCCGTAGCGGTCGGCCTGGCGCCACACCGTCTCGGATTGCGGTTCGACACCTGCCACCGCATCGAAGACGGCGACAGCGCCGTCAAGTACTCGAAGCGACCGCTCTACCTCCACGGTGAAGTCGACATGACCAGGGGTGTCGATGATGTTGATCCAGGCGTCTTTCCAAAACGCGGTCGTCGCAGCAGAGGTGATGGTGATGCCGCGCTCTTGCTCCTGCTCCATCCAGTCCATGACCGCGGCGCCCTCGTGGACCTCACCCATCTTGTATGTCTTACCGGTGTAATACAGGATGCGCTCGGTCGTCGTCGTTTTACCCGCGTCGATGTGAGCCATGATCCCGATGTTTCGAGTTCGGCTCAGGGGGTACTGACGAAGGTGGGTGAGGGTGTCGTTGTCGGCCATGAGAATTACCAGCGGTAGTGAGCAAACGCCTTGTTCGATTCGGCCATCTTGTGGATGTCCTCTTTGCGCTTGAACGCAGCACCCTGGCGGGTTGAGGCGTCGAGGATCTCATTGGCAAGGCGCTCGGCCATCGTGTTTTCGCGCCGCTTGCGGGCGTAGTCCACGATCCAGCGCACGGCGAGAGTGTTTGCCCGGCGAGGTCGAACCTCCACGGGAACCTGATAAGAGGAGCCTCCGACACGACGGGACCGCACCTCGACCGTTGGACGGAGGTTGTCCATCGCCTTCTTCAGAGTTGTGATCGCATCCTGACCGCCACGCTTCTCCACCATCTCGAGGGCTTCATAGACGATTCGGCGCGAAGTCTCCTTCTTGCCCTTCCAGAGCACCTTGTTGATGATCTGGCTGACGAGGACGCTGCGGAATACCGGGTCGGGCGCAACCTTCTTTACGACTGATGGGGCTCTGCGCATTACGACCCCTTCTTGGCGCCGTAGCGAGAACGCGCCTGTTTGCGGTCGGACACGCTGGCGGCATCGAGCGTTCCGCGGATGACCTTGTAGCGGATACCCGGAAGATCCTTCACACGACCGCCGCGGATGAGGACGATCGAGTGCTCCTGGAGGTTGTGGCCCTCCCCCGGGATGTAAGCGGTGACTTCGGTACCGGTAGAGAGACGAACGCGACAAACCTTCCGAAGTGCGGAGTTCGGCTTCTTCGGGGTGATCGTGTACACCCTGGTACACACGCCGCGACGCTGCGGGGCTCCACCGAGACCCGGCGTCTTTTCCTTCTTCGTTTTCCGAGCCCGGCCCTTACGGACCAGCTGCTCAATAGTCGGCACTCATGCCCTCTCTATCTAGTTGTCGGCGCAGCGCAGCCCAAAGGGAGCGCAGCACATGCGAAAGTCGGCTCCTCGACCTGGGTGCCAGCCTTCCGGACGCCAGGTGATTCGCCGACCCATCTGATCCCCTTCTCAGGCAACCAGCCCGGCTTGGATCGACAGCCGAGCGCGCCCTTCCGAGAAGGGGCTAGGGAACCGAAGTCACGGCGGCAGAGTATATAGAGGCCTTATTCAAGGGTCAAAGCGCGAAAGGGAGAGAAGAGAAGGGGTTACGAAACCGGAAACCCTGAATGCTCTGAGGTTGGAGTTCCACGACGCGGTCGAGGATGACGCCTGTAAAGCCGGAGGATCCTACCCGCTACGGCTGCGCCAGATTCTGGGTCGTCTTCGCCAGTTCGCTACCCATCATCTGAATGGTGAGCCGCTGCAAGCGCTGGGCGAGCTCGGGTGCCTCTGTGACGAGCGCGGCAATGTCGTCTGCGGACAGAGCGAGAATCTCGCCTGCCTGTTCGACGCGCGCCGTGGAGGGCTCTCGATAACCCAGAAAGGCTCCTATTTCGCCGACCATGTTCCATCGCCCTAAGGCGCGCACACGCATGGGCTCGCCGCGCATGTCGACGCGTTCCAGTGCTACACGGCCACTTACGATGAAGAACAGCCTTCTGTTCTCGTCCTGCTCGTCGAACAACACGACTCCGGTCTCGGCTTTGATCACCTCCATCCTTGGACGCAGCGCTGCAACCAATTCCTCGAACTCTTCCTGCACCTCGAGCCCGGCCATCACGTCTCCAAAAACGGCTTCGAGGAAGTCGGCGTCGGCCGTACCTGAACCGCGACCCTGTAGCTGCTCGCGAGCCGATGCCAATACTTGCTCCTCGCACCATTCGATCGCTTCGTTGAACTTGTCGAACAAGTGAAGGTGATCGAAATGATCTGGATTCAGGCCGGCCTGCTCGAGGGACCGGCGCACAGAAGGCGAACCTGGTACCACGATCAGCGATCCCTCGTAGTCGCGCAACAGTTTCACCGTCTTGATCAAGGTGGTTGTCGCAGACGAGTCGATCCCCTGCACGAGCCTCATGTCGAGAACGAGGTAACCCGGCGGGTCGTCCGCGGCCTCGAACGTCTCCTTGACCGAGGCATACACCGCGTATGCAGATCCGAAGAAGATGAAGCCTTGAAGCTGAACCGTGAGCGTTCGATGGTCGAAGTGGTCGAGCAGCCGCTCGTCCGGTATCGGCCGATCACGGCCGCTCTGCACCGCTCCCCCATCGAGTTGATTCCGGATCGACTGCAGGCTCGAGTACCGCACGACGAACAAGACAATGGACGAAACCAGGCCCACCCCGACTCCGGGAAGGAAACCCAACAACTCGACGGCTGCCACGATCGCAAGAACGATCGCGTAGTCGACTCTCGGCATTTCCTTGCGGGTATCGACGATCCATTCGCCTATCAGCTCCAGCCCGAGGAAGACCAGCAGCCCCCCTGCGATGAATCGGGGGAAGAGACCGATGACTACGGGCCCTGCGAGAAACGCCACGAGCATCACCCCTCCGTGGATCACACCGAAGACTGGGTGAAGCGCTCCTCGGGAGTGGGCGACGGCGGTGGATGGTGCGTCGACCCAGCTGGTCGGAGCCCCGGTTAGACCGGCGAGCATATTGGCGAGCCCCGATCGCTCCATTTCCTTGTTGACATCTATGTCTCGCTCCATGGCAAGCTCCAGGCCACTTACGGTGACGAGAAGAGCCAGAGAGCTCACAACCACGAAAGTGAGGATGCTGCCGATGCTGCCTGCCAGGGCGTCCCACTCGATGATCCCGAGGTCGGGAACGGTCAGCGCCTCCCAGAACGCAGTATCAGGAAGCGGCCCGACGAACCAGTGCTCACCCCGCAGCTCATCGAGACCGGCCCCGGAGAAGGCGACGATGAGGAAGAACAGGGCCGTCGCACCGGCAAGGATCCCCGGCAATACCCACAGGCGGCCCTCGAACAGCTTCCCCACGATGAATATCGCAAAGCCAACCAGGATGGCGATCCCGAGCTGGTCTATGTGCGCGTGATCAATGAAGTATCCGAGGTGCAGGATCTCGAGGTGACCACCACCGCTTGCAACCTCTAACCCTCCCTTGAACAGCAGCCAGCCGGTGGCCGCCAGAAACCCAGCCATCACGGGGAACGGCACGAATCTGACGAAGTTACCGAGGCGCAGCCGTCCCATCACGACGAAGAACAGCCCGGTGAGGAAGG
This sequence comes from uncultured Kiloniellaceae bacterium, assembly GCA_964194935.1. Taxonomy (GTDB): domain Bacteria; phylum Actinomycetota; class Acidimicrobiia; order Spongiisociales; family UBA11373; genus JACZWZ01. The sequence continues at coordinate 20,229 of CAXMOL010000016.1, read as the reverse complement.
TCGCCGCGATCAAAGCGATCAACGCGTTGGCGAAGATCACCTCGCTGCTCGAGCCGTCCAGCGAAGACGCGACTGAGATTGCGATCGCACCCGCGATCGCTGCCGACACGTCTTGCACTCCTCCGAACTGTCCGCGCAGCGAAGAGGCCACAGCGAGCACGATCCCTGCCACCCCACCGCCGAGGAGGAAGTGCGCGATGCCGGCGTTGAGGAACTCCGGAACGTCCTCACCGAACACCAACGTGGCGAACGAGACTGTGGTGGCGACACCGACGACGCCGAACACGACGGCGATCCCAACACCAGTGCGAATGGTGTTCCTGGTCAAGACATCTCCTCGGTACTGAGATTCAAAGGACGATTCCATCGAGAACAAGCTCAGCGAGGGTAGGGGAACGATCGGAGGACGACTTCGTCAGGACATCCCGGAATTCTGAGTAGTCCTCGCGTATGCGCTTGAAGGCCGTCGAGTCGAGCCAGAAGACTTCGGTAAAACCGATGGATCTCACCGACGCTGTCCGACGCTCTTCGAGCATCAGCGTCAGCTCACCGAAATAATCACCCGGACCAAGTCGTGCATGCGGCTCGTCAGCACCGGTCGAAACAACTTCCACGCCGCCGTCGGCAATGAAGTAGATGCCGTCGGCCACCTCCCCCTCGCGAACCAGATACCCGCCCGGCTGGGTGATGACGGGAGTCAACGACAACAAAAGCTCGTCACGAAGCGCCGGAGGAGAGTGCGCAAACAGGGGCACGTTCGGCAGCAGATCACGCATGAGCTCGGTCAGGACCCGCAGCCGCAGCGGACCGGGAAGGTCACCCAGCAGTGATCGCTCGCTGACTCCGCTATGCCGGTCCCACAGGTACTCGTAGTAGCCCCGGACTTCGTGGCTCACCGACGTTTCGACTCGACGCGACCGCAAGTAGCTCTCCACGGTGTCGACTCGATTCCAGAACGCCACCTTGGAGAGGTTCAGTGAACTTACGAGCGAGGCACCTGTGGCTATGACGTATGCGAACAGAGAGGCGCCGATCAGCATGACACCCAATCCGAAGATGTATTCCTCAGTGTTCCCCGGAGCAATATCCCCGAACCCGACGGTGGTCGCTGTCGTCACAACCCAATAGAGCGATCGGAGGTACGACCCGCCGGTGGTCTCCGACGCGAGCGACTCCCCCACCGCCCACGAATCGGCAGGAAACCCGGTTGCGAAGGCCATCAAGTACCAGGCGCACGCCAACAAGTGCAGGACGACCGCAGCCACCACGACGAGGTTGATTATCCGTAGGGCAGCCGAGTTCGACCGGGCGTTGCGCTCGAGCCGCTTGATGGTGCCAAACACGACCTCGACCCTGACCAGGCGCAGGAGCCTGAACCACAAGACGAGCGAGACACCCCACGGCATCCCATCGAATGCGAGGAGAACGAGGTCGAACGGGATAGCGCCGACAAGGATGATCGGCAGGCGACGCCGCCTATATCGCTCCTTGATCCGATCCGGGTCCCGCACCTCCACGCCGAACGCCCGAAACGTCGTGCGCGAACCGAACCAGATGTCGGCGAGAAAGACGCCATCGATCGCATAGACGATGAGCGAGGTGAGCACCCGCGGCTCGTGTATCAGCGCGATCTCGTACGAGACCAGGAAGATCGAAAGCGATCCAGCGGCGAGCAGCAACACGTCCCACAGCAGACGGGCCCTGGATTCCAGGCTGATCACGGAGCGGAGGTCATACAGAGGTCAGGCGCTCAGCGCCGAGGCCTCGTCGTCGAATATGGAGAAGATCGTGCTGAAGCCCGAAACGTCGAATACCTCCTGCACCGACGGGTTCAGCCCGAACAGCCGAAGCCATCCGGTTGCGCCTAGTTTCTTCGCCGTAGCCAGAAGCACCCTCAAGCCGGCGCTGGATACGAAGTCAGTCGAGGTGAAGTCGACCACGATCTGACTGGACCCGCCCTCGACGAGAGCATCAAGGTGCGACATCGCATCCGATGCCGTCCTCGTGTCCAAGCTTCCCTCGAACCGCGCGATCACGACGTCGCCGCTTTTCTCGTCGGTGATGTTCATGCACTCTCTCTTTCGGTCGATCCAGAATCGAGATACTTTGCGACTGTGACCACGTTGCGGCCACCGCGGCGCTCGTACCGGTACTCATCCATCAATGTTCTGACGAGGTGTATTCCGAGGCCGCCGATACCGCGATCCGCGATTGACGCCGTCGTGTCGGGCAGATCCAGTCCGAAGGGATTGAAAGGCATCCCGTCGTCACTGACGCTGATCGCGAATCGATGTGCGGACACATCGACGCTGATCTCGATCTCGTGGTCGCTGCCGTCCGGAAACGCGTAGGACACAACGTTGTTCAATAGGTCGTCGAGGGCAAGCAACACGGGCCGCCGCACCTTGTCCTCGATGCCTTCCTCTCCGGCAAACTCGTCTAGCTGCTGCAAGGCGGAGCCAACTCCCTCCAGGGTATTGGGCATCACGATCACGAGCCGCTCGGCAAGTATCTCCTCGCTGCTTTTGAATTCAAGGCTCAGGACGGTGATGTCGTCGGATTGCTCGGCTCCGTCTTGATGGTCGACGATGGCGTCATAGACAAGGGCCACCGCCTGGGTCGGCTCGTCGAGGCCCGAGTCGATGAGGAGGGTCTCGAGCGCATCCTCCGAATAGAGTTCCCTGTTGGGACTCATCGCCTCCGTCACGCCATCGGTGAACATCACCACATAATCCCCCGCCGTCAGCTTCAAGCGGTCTTCGCCGTACGCGACCCCGCCGATGGCCCCGGCCACAGGACCGTGCCGCTGATCCAGCGTGATCAGCTCCCCGGCAGACGTCTTTATGTATGGCGGGTTGTGGCCTGCGTTCGTGTAGACCATCTCACCGGTGCGGAGGTCGAGGATGCAAAGAAAGATCGTGACAAACATCGACGACTCATTGTTCTCACACAGCTCGTCGTTGGCTGCTGTCATGATGCTCGCCGGTGACAGGTCACTGGCTGCGTGCGACTTGATGAGCGTCTTGGTGACGGCCATGAACAGCGCCGCCGGGACCCCCTTGTCCGACACATCGCCGACCGTGAAGCAAAGGTGGTCGTGATCAATGAGGAAGAAGTCGTAGAAGTCCCCTCCCACCTCACGGGCCGGTTCCAGGATGGCGTATATCGAGAACTCTTCACGATCTGGAAAAGCGGGGAAGTCGAGCGGCACCATGCTCATCTGGATGTCCCGAGCAACATTCAGCTCTTTTTCCATCCGTTCCTTTGCCGCCTTGACCTGCATCTCCATGTCGCGTCGCTCGGTGATGTCGATACCGATGCTGATGACCGCAACAATGTTGTTGTCTTCGTCCAGAATCGGGCTGTTGCGCCACGCCACCCAGATCGGTGTTCCGTCGCTCCTGCGGCACTCGGTCTCAGACTCCACGCTCTCGCCGGGGTTGGCGAATAGCGCTGCCCGCTCTTCTTCCCAACCCCCGTCCGGACTGCGGAACGTCTCGCTCCCATCCCTCCCGATGACCTCATCGGCAGAGAAACCGAACAAGTCCAGCCCGAACTGATTCATCTCGACAACGCGCCCATCAGGAGTCCACCGTTCGATGATCGTGTCGGTGCTCTCTAGTTGCTCAAGAGCGACCCCAAGAAGTCGTTCCGCTTCTTGGCGATCGGTGATGTCAACGACCGAAACGAAGACTTTCGACCACGACTCCTGCGCCCCGGGCGCAATAGACACCGAAACGATAGCCATGCCGGTTTCGCCGTTCAGGCGGTAAAGGACCGACTCTGCTTCGTACCTGAGTTGGCCTTCGGCCAAGGCGGCCAGTTGGTCCGCCAACTCGGACTCGGAGGATTCGCCAAGAAGGCCTTCGAGACTCCCGAGGAGCTGGTCCTTCGATTCCGCCCCGTACAAGTCCAATGTGGCCTGATTTATGTTTTCGACCCGGATCAACGCTCCGACTTCCCCTGCCAAACCTGCATGCTCTCGAAAATGCGCTCGCAGGTCCGTTACACCCGACTCGATGATCTCGTCCAGAGCGATCCGAACCCGCGAATAGTCCTCCTCCCATACCGACACGGGTGAATCCTCGAAAAGGCTTCGAAAGCGCGCCTCATTGGCGGCCATCTCGATCTGGGCAGCAGACAAGTCGGCGTTCGCTTGGCGAAGGTCACTAGTACGGCTCTCCACCTGCTCCTCCAGATGGTCGTGGTACTCCTTGAGTTCGGAGTCGTTGGTCTCGAGTGTTTCCATCATCTGGTTGTAGCGCGCCGCTATTTGGCCCACCTCCGTAAAGGGTTCGACGGGGGCGCGCAGCGCGAGATCACCTGTTTTCGTTTGAGTATCCATCACTTGAAAAAAATCGAGCAGCTCCGTCGTGGCACCGTGCTCTGACACGTTGAGCCCAACTTCTTCAGCCTCAGGAGGCACACGGAACGGGCGAATGCGATTGGCAACCACCACGATCGCGAGGGTGACACAAAACACACTTACAAATGCGGTACCCACGCCGAGAGCCTGGACCCCGATCTGTTGCATGCGACCGAGCCCGGTTCCCAGCAAGTCGAACTCGCCGAAGATACCGGTGGCCATTGTGCCCCAGATCCCCGCCGCGAGGTGCACCGGTACGGCACCAACTGCATCGTCGATCCTGAAGCGCTCCAGTAGATGGCTCGCCCCCAGCACCACGACTCCCCCGATGGCTCCGATCGCAAAGGCAGCCGGCGAATCTACTGCGTGAGCGTTGGCAGTAATCGCCACTAGGCCCCCCAGTGCTCCATTGATCACGTGATCGATCTCCGGACGACCGACCAACTTCGCGCCAACGGCCATAGCCACGACCATCCCGGCCGACCCAGCGAGAACCGTGTTGGCAAGCACCCGGCCTACCGACGGGCCGAGGGACAGCGTGGAACCGCCGTTGAAGCCGAGCCAGCCGACAAACAACAGGAGGGCCCCGAGAGTGGCCATCGGGAGATTGCTCCCGACAATCTTCTGTGGGGGACCGTCATCAGGGAACCGACCAGCGCGGGCGCCTATGACGAGTAACACGGCCAGTGCCGTCCACCCTCCAACCGAATGCACCACTGTGGAACCGGCGAAATCTACGAAGCCGCGCTGGGCGAGCCACCCGGTCGACTCGCCGATGTCGAGCCCGTTCCATGCCCAGTGCCCGAAGAGCGGGTAGGTGAGTCCGGCGACCAAGACCGCCAGGAACATATAGGCACCGAAACGGAGGCGCTCGGCGACGGCTCCCGACAGGATCGTCACCGCGGTTCCGCAGAACATCACTTGGAACAAGAAGAAGACGGTCGGCCATGCCCTCGCCTCGGAGAACGAAACGGCGAACTCGTCGGTGCCGAACCAGCCGCCTTGGGTGGTCCCGAACATCAAACCGAACCCAAACACCCAGAACAGGAGAGTCGAGATCCCGAAGTCGGCCATGTTCTTGATGGCCACATTGATTGCGTTCTTGCTACGGGTCAGGCCGGCTTCCAACGCCAGAAACCCCACCTGCATCAAGAAGACGAGTACTGATGCAGTCATTACCCACAGCAAATCCGCCTCGGGTACCAACTGGAGCACCTGGACGGCAATCACACGGACTCCCTCGCCGCCTTCAGCCAAGCCTCAACGATACCGCGGTGGTCGGCGATCCAGTCGGCCGCGTGGTGCTGAATATCTTGTTCGGAGTTCTCTCCGTTGACCATCATCACGTTCTGGCTGGCAATATCGAATAGCGTGATATTCACTACCTCCAGCAGCCGGGCAGCGGCCGGATTCTCGTCAAGGAACTGCGTGTTGGCGACAACCCGAATGTCGGCGACGGCGAAGCCCATTTCGCAGGGTTGGTATGGACACAAGGATGCGGGAAGCGGGGAGGCACCCACCTGATCGTCCAGGGGTTGTTCTACACCAATCCAATACACGTCGGTCCCCGCAACCAACTCAGCGATATAGGCACTCGGCGACCAGGTGTAGATCAGGATGGGCTCTCCCGCCTGATAGCGAGCGACCGTATCGTCCCAGAGGGTTTCGTAGTCTCCGCTCACCTGATGGATGGTGTCCCTCCATCGGTTGCTCCCGATGGTGTCGTCGATAATCAGTTGGCAGCCCCATCCGTTGTTGCAGCCGATCAGATCGGCGCGACCGTCGCCGTCACGATCAAACGCTGCGACCGCCTCCGGATTGCCCGCAATGTCATCGATTGTCTTGATGCCTAGGCGATCGACGGTCGCGATATCCGCAAAGAACCCTTGCATCGCCCCGGCCGGGAGCTGGTTACCCACTATCGAGATATGCGAACGAACCCGGGACATCGATTCAGCTCCTGCGACCACCTCCCCCAGGAAACTGTCGTGGGTCGGTATCCACCCATTTACCCAAAAGTCGAATTCACCCTTTGCCAAGGCTTGGTAGAACTCACGCGGCCCCATCTCTGCTTCGGATGGGTCCGATACTTCGTACCCGAGCTCACCGAGAAGCTGACGATAGAGCTCGGCTTGGAAATACCCGGTCGACCAGTTGGCACGCGCCACGTTCACCGTTACGCCCGACCCGGGTAGCGGTTCGATCACTTCCTCGGTGCCGCCACAGGATGTTGCGACGAATGCCATGGCCGCTAGGAGAGCGAGAAAACGCCGCATCAGTTTTGCCTCGCGACTCGACTGGCCAAGATGGACACGAGCAAGCCGAGCGTCGTATACCCCATCACCACCTCAGCGATCACGATGATCTCTCCCGCCCAATGCATCGGTGTGATGTCTGTCGCCATTCGTTCCACGCATCTGCACCCCTGCCGACTCTCTCTAACAGGGATTCTTCTTCAGCATCGGCGATATTGGGCTCGGTCACGCAGGCGACAGTAGCCAAGTGGATCTTGCCGAAGCTTCCATAGGACGCCTACTCAGTGGTCTACGAGTCAACATCAGGACTCTGTAGGGGGCCGCTTCGTCTATCTCGCTTGTTCCAACGAGAAAATGATGGCGGGCACCAGCGGCTCGTCGGGCGTTGGCTGTATCGCTTCGACCCCCACTCCGGCTTCAGCATGATCGGTGGCCATGATCACCTCGATCACATCGCCCGCACTGAGATGAACGAGCACCTGACTAACGATCACGTCCTTGACCTCGGGGCTGCTGAGGTTCAGTAGAACGTTGCTGTCGGGCACGTTGGTGCCGTTTACCCGCACCCAGCAGCGGAAGTTTGCTGTCTCGCCGGGATTCTCGCGGCCCACTTGAGGCGCAGACACGATGAGATAGTCGGCTTCCTCTTCCACGGTGACGGCACCTGTTGTGGTATCGAGCGAGACGTTGCTGGCATTATCGAGGATATCCAATACGACAACCTGGCCGACGTTGTCTTGCATTATTCGCTGAGTGATCTTGCTTGAGGCTTGAAGCCAATTGTTCGAACCCATCCCTACCCCTCCATATACTTGCGTTGGATCGACGAGAGAGTATTCCAGTAGCCGGTGTCACCGCAAACAAGTTCATGGGCATTGACAAATGGCCCAAAGGTATCGCTCAAAAGCGACCATCTCACTCAACCGATCCCAGCTCGCCTTTAGGAGGCGCCGAGCCACTCCTTGGAATCAGCGCGCACCGCGCCCAGGGCCTCCGGATCCACCTCAGCGGGCCACAGAGTCTCCGAGTTGAACTGCATTCCCCCAGTCGTGGCCCCCTCTAGGGAAGCGCCGTGGAGATTGGCACCCCTCAGATCGGCATTAATCAGAGTCGCCCCGCTCAGGTCCGCACCCTGAAGGTTCGCCCGGACCAAATTGGCTCCCTCGAGGTGTGCGGATCTGAAGTTGGCACCGCCCAAATTCGAACCGGCAAGGTTTGCCCGTCGCAAGTCTGCGCCTTCGAGATCTACGTGCTGCAAGGTCGCCCCAGATAGGTCTGCGTCAGCCAGCCACAATGGCCGACTCGCAAGGTTGATCAACATATACAGATCGGCGCTGGACAGGTCAGACACTTGGTGCTCCCCTTTGTTGCATCGGATTCAGTCGAATTCTTCGGCAGAGAAGGCCGCTTCGATGGGCGACCCTAAGCCTGGTCGATCAATTTAAGAAATCGGACTCAGTCGTCTTGGCCGTCGAGTGACTCAGACCAAAGAGTCTCTTCAGATACGTCGGCGAGCGTGTAGAGGTGCGCGTCAGGCTCCCAGAGCCAAGCGGCGAAGGTTCCGCCCGGCAAATGAGTTTCGGCGTCGAGCACGGCATCCTCGAGTCCATCGCCAGCGACATCTCTATCAATTTGGCCGGGTCCGACGAAGACGGAGGTATTCGGGGCCGGATACAGAAGAAGGTGTGGTGCGACGCCAAGCACCACACCGAGCACTACCAACTCCGAAATCGAGACATCACGCCAGCCTTCTTCGATCTCCGCAATATGTGGCGCGGTCCAGACGATGTCGAAAAGAGCCACCTCGTCTGCGAGTCGATCGAGGTCCCAACCCCGCATTTCTCGCGTCCGCCTCACGTTACGGCCAACTACCGCCGCGATGGTCATCAGCGCTTCAGTCGACACCCTCACCTCCCTGATCGGTAGTGGCATCCGTCTGATGTACCACGTGCGACACCTGAGCCCTACCTTGTCGGCCAACGGTACCCACGTATCGAGATGTGCCAACACTCACATGTACAAACCACTCATCTCCGGGTTCGAAATCGACAGCCACAGAATCGGTCGCGCCAACATCAACCCCGAAATGAGACCTGAGCACGAGGAGAACGGCATCTCGCGCCGTAGCCTCCGAGAGGTCACGCCCACGAGCGGAGGAACCCTCTCGAGGTTGTGCCCAATCCTCGATCAAGGACAAGGCTTGATGACGGTCGGCGATGACCTGAGCAGTTCCCTTGGTTGTCCGGGCAACAATATCTAGGACAGGGCCATCCGAGTTCTCCTCACCCTGCGACGTCACTACTTCTCCCGGCACAGAGACGGTGCGCTCTATTTCGGATCGCCAGCCCTCAGGGGGTCTCCAATCGACGTCACTGAGGTCCACCATCCAAACAGCCGATGGAGCGCTGGCCTCCGACGGCCAACTGAGAATGTGAAGACGAACAGCCTGAGAACCGCTAGAAACCGGGACTGACTCTCTATCCATAGTTCTGAGGACAGTAGTTGAGGCTTGACCCCGTAATCGGCGAAGCTGCCTCGGTAGTACTCCAAGGAGCGCAACGGCGATTATCTGGACCGAAGGTTGGGAATTCGCCGCTGGGGGAGTCGAACCGCCGACATCGACCTCGAATCTGAGATCAGTGTCATTGTCGAGTGGCTCAACGGGTGGCTGAGCTTCGAGGGGCGATGAACTCTCCCTCGTAGCCCATGAATGACGGCGATTGCTTCGTAGGCGGCGCTGTTCTTTCGTCCGGTGCGTGCCACGACTTCGTCGACACCCATTTGTTGAAGGACGGGTACGACGAGTTCGGGTCGATTACCGCGGGCGGCCCCGCAAGCACCGGCCGGGGACCGACGCGCACCCGATAGCCTGCTGCCATGTCGTCGGTTCGTCGATCGCTTGCTGCCCTCCACCTCGGAGGGACACCCCGCTTGATGGCCCTCTCCGGCCTCGTCGGGGTCGGTGCCGGACTTGGTGCCGTGCTGCTCATCAAGGCGATCGCCGCGGTGAGTTGGGTCGCAGATGAGGTCGGTGACGCCATGTCCCTCGAGCGGACTTGGGTGTTCCTCGTGCTGCCGGTCGGTATGTGGGTGGCGTGGCGACTTACCGCCTGGTTTGCACCTGAGGTGTCCGGCCACGGTGTACCCCAGATCATCGCCGCCATCTCAATTCAGGGCGGTCACATCCGGGCCAGGGTGATGGGCATGAAGACTGTTGCCACCGCGTTGACGATCGGTAGCGGTGGGTCGGCGGGTCGTGAGGGCTCGATCGCCCAGATCGGTTCGTCGATCGGCTCCTGGGTGGCCCGGACTGCGCAGCTGGGCGAGAACGACATTCGAGTTCTGGTGGCGGCAGGCGCTGGCGCCGGGATCAGCGCCACCTTCAATGCGCCGATCGCGGGGATGTTCTTCGCTATGGAGGTGATCCTGCGCGAGTTTTCGTCGCGTCACGTGCACACGATCGTGGTGGCATCGGTGGCAGGCGCCGTTGTCAGTCGCAGCCTCGTCGGAGAGGAGCTCATCTTCTCTGTCCCCGCGTATCGGCTCGATGATCCACGACAACTGCTTCTCTACGGCCTGCTCGGCCTGGTGACCGTCGCCGCAGCATGGATCTTTCTGGTGTCGCTCGACTGGTTCGAGGTGGTGCCGGGGCGACTCCCGGCCTGGTTCCGGCCGCTGCTCCTCGCCACCATGGTGGCGACGCTCGGAGTGGTGCGGCCCGAGATCCTCGGCGCTGGCCAGGACTTCGTCGGCGAGGTGTTACGAGGCGCCGTCGACTACGCGTGGTGGACACTCGGGTTGCTTGCCGTACTCAAGGCTCTCGCCACCGCTGCGACACTGGGAGGCAAGGGTTCAGGCGGGATCTTCATGCCCAGCCTGTTCATCGGGGCGGCTACCGGGTCCGGGTTCGCCCTCCTGATAGATCCGATCTGGAACCTGTCAATCATCAACCCTGGGGCGTTTGCCCTCGTCGGCATGGCAGCAACGTTCTCGGCGGTGGCCCGGGCGCCGCTGACCTCAATCCTGATCGTGTTCGAGATCACCGGCGACTACGGGCTCGTCCTGCCGCTCATGGTCGCCGCCGCCATCAGCACGATCCTGGCAGGACGGGTCCGGCCAGAAAGCGCGTACACCGCCCCGCTCGCCCGGAGGGGAATCCATCCCGTCTCCGGCGGAGTCACCGACCTGCTCGACACAGTGCACGTGGCAGACGTCGTCAAGCGTGCGTTCGTCTCCGTGGCGCCAACCGACACCCTTGGCGAGGTGCAGGCAACGATGCAGCGCAACCGGCTCCAAGGCGTACCAGTCACGATCGAGAGCAGACTCCTCGGCGTCGTGGCCGCATCCGACGTGATGCGCGGCGGCGGGCCCTCCGACCAAATCACCGCCAGCGACGTCATGACTCCGAATCCGGCCACTGTCTCACTGAGCACGCCGGTGTCGGAAGCTCTTGAGCGCATGGCAGCGTTGGGTGTTGGAAGGCTCCCAGTAGTTGACGAAACCGACTCAACACTGTTGATCGCAATGTTCAGGCGGGAGGATGTCGTTGCTGCATATCATCAGGCACTCGGCGCCACCGCCCAGGCGCGCACCCGTCACAACCAGCTTGCCGCTCGCACCGATGGTGACACTCGGTTCTTCGAGCTTGTAATCACCTCGGGCTCGTTGGCCGACGGTCGCCCGATCAGCGAGATTCCATGGCCCGAGGGGTGCGTGGTTGTGTCAGTCCACCGAGGATCAAGGCTGCTCGTACCAACGGGAGGAACGGTGGTCCGCGCCGGAGATGCAATCACCGCTTTCGGGAGCGATGAGGCACGCGATCGATTGATCGAACGACTCGTACCTCCTCCGCCGAGTAAGTAGGACTTCTCTGATTGCCAGCCGAGACTCTCGACACCTATGTGTCGATCTGTATTTCACGGGGTCGCCGACCTATCCCCCGGAAGCGCCTGGATCGGTGCACCAAGAGCGATACGTAATATTCATCCAGGCGAGAGGATTCGTTCCAACCCGACCTCAAGGTGCTCCTGGCGCAGCTCGCCAAAACGCCGATATTGAATAACACCGTCACCGTCGATGAAGTAGGTCGTGGGGAAGACGACGATCTCGTATTTGTCGGCAATGCTGCCGTCGGCATCGAACGCGATGGGGAAGTCGAGCTCCGTCTCGAGAGACTCGATGAAGTTCACAACCACAGCAGGGCCCTCTCGAAAATTGACGCCGATCACGACCAACTCGTCGTCGACCCCCGTCCGGGCGGCGTCGGCAAGTGCCGGCATTTCTCTGATGCAAGGCTCACACGTGGTCATCCAAAAATTGACTATTACCGGACGGCCTCGAAGTGAATCGAACACGACTGGTGCTCCGTCGAGTGTCCCCGCAATAAAGGTCGGCGCAGCGCTACCGGTGCCGAGATCCAAACGCGCGGTTCCAGTGGCCAATAGTGCCGGATTCGTGGCCACCGTCGCCCCTGTCTGTGGCCCGAAACCCGTCTCCGCTGAACTGCATCCGGAGAGCAACGCCATCACACCGAGCAAACCGATCAGAGTGGCCCGCAGACTCATCCGGGACTGCTGCAGCACCACTCGCTGTCGATCACGTAGAGGGCATTGAAAGCATCACCAATGGTCGCCGCCTCGATTACAACGGCCAGGTTCAAGGTGTACCCGATACTGATGTAGCCGCCCTCGGGAGTTGGGTAAGTGACGGAGTCCATCGACGCGAGAATCTGACGTGTCACCAGGGCACCCCGGGCCTCGGCCTCGTCGATCATGAGGTCCAAGAACGACCGGCGTTTGGCCTGGCCCGAGAACTGGTAGAGGTCTTGTGAAGAAACGCCCTCCGTCAATTCCCATTCCTCCCACGGCAAGACAAGTGTCCCTTCGAGGAACGAAGGAAGGACCTCGTCGGCAGCCGTCGTTGGCGGCGTGGTCGGAGCAGGAGCAGCCGTCTGCTGATTGGCGAGTTCTCCTTGGATTCGCTCCAAAGCATCGGTCGACCAGCCTGTTCCCAGGTAGCGATGGCGTTCGCGCCCGTCGGGTCCGATCATGACCATCAGGTTCGTGTGATCAAACTGGGGGATGCCGTTCACGGCGTCGCTCGGTTCGTATGCGATGCCGTAGGAAGCTGCAACCGCCCCCGTTTCGGCCTCCGTGCCGGTCAACCAAGACCAGCCACCACTGCTGGCTCCCACTTGCGCGGCGTAGGCCTTGAGGGCCGTCGCCGAATCGCGAGTCGGGTCAAACGTGATGGTCAGGAGGTTGACCTCGGCTCCCAGCTCTTCACCAAGCCCATCTCGGAGCGTCAACATGTCACCGGTTAGCAACGGACAGAAGGTCACACAGTTGGTAAACACCCAGTCCATCACCACCCACGAACCCCGGTAATCCGCAAGGCTGACCAAGACTTGATCCTGGTTGATGAGGGTGAACTCCGGGGCCACGCGATCGACGGGCCGATAGAGAAACGGGGCAGCGTCGGCACCGGCTACGGAATCGACCTCAAAATCGGCGGCAACCACAGGTGGCAGCGTTTCGCCGCCATTCGAGCACGCGACCATGGCGAGGGCCAATGCGGCGGCGCCCACGAGCCACCTCGATTGGATTCTCGGCATCACACCCCCTCATTTGTGCTGTCGCCCAAAGCTCTCGACTTGCACAGGCTACTTCCACGGCCGCACAACCTCAGGGGGAGAAGGTTCAAGCAGAACGGCGTTAGGACCGGAGTTCGGCGCGCTGATCTGCCATCTGGCACTTATCGCAGTGCCACCCGAATCAGCGAACGATCAAGGGGGCGCTGGCTGATATTCGCTTGGCAGTCCCCCAATCGGCAGCTACGCCTGAGCCATCCAAACGTGGCGGGTTAGCGAAGCCTCGTCGGCGTGACCACGCAAGTGTTCTGCGGCATGGATGATCAAGAACGCCGCCGAAAGCTCCTCACCTGAGCTTCTCAGTTGACGCATTACGCCCCAATCGGACACATCCGAGTTGTCGAGGGTGGTGGTGCAGTCGGCGTCGACCTCATCGATCAGTCGCAGTAGTGACTCCGGGCCATCGACATTGGCTCCGAACTCGGCCTCCCGATCCCTCGGCGCCTGCTGAGGATGCTCGGTGGCGAAGTTCAGCAAGCGGCGGGTGGCGTGCAAGCCATGGGTTAGCTGAACCGCAATCGAGTTGGTGTCTTCTTCGCTGGCGGGCCGCCAATTGAGCGCCTCAGCCGAAAGGCCGTCGACGACAGTTCGCAGAGTGTCGAAGATATCGCCGATAACACGACGAGTGCCTTCGATGATCGGATCCGTCACGACAGCGCCTCCTAGCGGGATTGGTCGATCAGGCTACTAGCCGACGGTAAGCCGGCTTCGAGTCCGGCGGTCAGGTGTCCCGACTCCATGGATGGCCCCGTGGTCTTCGGAGACGATCGCCCGATAGCCGAGCCAAACGAGGTGCAACTCCGACGAGCCTGGCGGGGTTCTTCTTGAGTGGAGGAGATCCGAATCGGGGAAGCTAGATCGTGAATTCAGCACACTCCAAACGATTCCGGCCCCTGGGCCGGCCCTTCTGGACGGTTTGGACCGCGGCCACATCGAGCAATATCGGGGACGGAATTGTTCTGGCTGCCCTCCCACTGCTCGCCGCCAGCCTCACTCGTGAGCCAGTAGCCGTCGCAGCCACAACCATCGCAATACGCCTTCCCTGGCTCCTGTTTGGGCTGTTTGCGGGGGTCATCGTCGACCGCACCGATCGGTTGCGACTCATGATTTCGACGGATCTCGGCCGAGCGGTCGCTTTTGCCGGGATCGCGGTCATCGTGGCGACCGACAACATGACACTGCTGATTCTGTACGCAGCCGTATTCGGAGTAGGTGTACTCGAGACCATCTTCGATACGGCAGCCATGAGCATGACCCCTTCGCTGGTGGAGGCCGATCAGCTCGAACAAGCCAACGCCCGCATCGCCGGCGCCTACATCGCGGCCAACGAGCTGGTGGGTCCCCCGGTCGGGGCGGCCCTGTTTGCGATCGCCGCCGTCGTGCCGTTTGGGGTCAACGCGGTCACGTTCGGCTTGAGCGTGGCGATGCTGCTGACAGTCAGCGGACGTTTCCGACCGCAGAGAACCGAGCGATCCTCGGTCGTCTCCGACATTCGAGACGGGTTCGGGTTCCTGTGGCGAGAGCCGGTCATCCGTGCATTTGCCGTCGGAGCCGGGGTGCTCAATCTCGGCTTTACGGCAGGAGTCTCGGTGTTGGTATTGCATGCCCAAGACAATCTGTCGCTCGACGAGATCGGATTCGGGCTACTTCTCGTTTCGGGCGCCGTGGGCGGCATTTCCGGCGCCCAAGTGGCCCCATCCGTGATTCATCGGGTTGGACGAACTCCCAGTGTCCTGGCTTCGGTGGTAGCAATCGCCGCCGGCATCGCCATCATGGGTGCCGCCAACAACATCTGGATCGCCGGATCGGGGTTTGCGCTCTTCGGTTTCGCGGCCGAGATCTGGAACATCGTCTCGGTCACCTACCGCCAAGCGGCCACTCCCGACGCCATGCTCGGCAGGGTCATGAGCGGATTCCGAGTCGTCGCCTATGGAGCGTTCCCGATCGGGGCCGCACTCGGAGGGGTCATCGCCTCAACGGTCAACCTACGTGCGAGCTTCTTCGTCGGCGCCGGTCTCGTCGTTGCTCTACTTCCGTACTTCATCCACATAACAAATCAACACAGTCTCGATCCAACGTCGCGCCCTGCCAGCTGACCAGGCGGTCGTCAGTCACACAGCTTTCGGTTATGCCCCAAGTCGGATGATCGAAGGTGACCCGGGATGGGAGTTTGCCCTCGCTACCGCTATCGCATCGAGAACCGGCTCCGGCTCCATCGGATCCGTTGGATTCAACAACAGGGTCAACGTCGGCTCCATATCGACCAGACCATCATCGGTCTCATAAGGCATGGCCCCAACACTGTTTCCGAGCCTGGAGAGCACAGCGTCGGCGGACTCTTCAACCATCTGCGGCATTACCACAAGGAAGGCTGCCTCACCCAGGCGGCCAACCCGGTCGAGCCCGCGGGTGATCACCGACAGCAGTGCTCCGACATCATTCATCGCGCCATCGCGCACGTCGTCCGGCCGGTCGACAAGTCCCGGGAGATCGATGATGCAGATGGCAAACGACTCAGCCGTTCGTCCCAACCGGGCCATCGCCGACTGGATCGGCTCAAGCATCCCCTGGGCATTCAGCATCCCGGTGGCAAAGTCGATCGTCGCCTGCACATCGAGCAGCAAACGGAGCCGACTCACCTCGGCGCGACAAGCATCGAGTTCGTCTCGGATTGCTGGAGCGGGTTTCTCGGTGATGAGCGAAGTCTATTGGGATGATCAAGGAAGCGGCCAGTAACTAGTAGTCAGTAGCCAGTAATTGGCGGCACCCCCCACCAAACGTCTCTGACGGTTCTGTTCTGAACACTCTCCCCTTTGGGGGGAGTGATCCAAGAAGAAAAGGGAGTTACTAGACCCCGCCGACCTCTTCGATCGCCTTCTTGATGATCTCGAAGCCCTCGGTGGCTTCTTCTTCAGTCAGGCTCAATGGGGGTGCAATGCGCAGGGCGTTGCCGTGCATGCCACCCGATCCGAGCAACAGGCCGTCTTTGCGAGCCCGTTCCATGATCGCCTTGGTGGCGGCCACGTTGGGGGTCTTCGAGCCCGGCTCCACCAGTTCGACGGCGACCATCAGACCCTTGCCGCGTACCTCGCCGATGATCTCCTCGGTTTCGCCGAGATCCTCGATCGCCGACTTGAGCTGCTGACCGACCTTCTGACTGTTGGTCTGCAGGTCCTGTGCCAACAGGTACTCGATGTTGGCCTTGGCTCCAGCCATTGCCAGCGGATTTCCGCCAAACGTCGAGATCGAATTGGCCTCGACACAATCCATGATCTCGGCCCGGGCGATCACGCCGCCGATGGCAAGGCCGTTGCCCGCGCCCTTGGCAAACGTCATCAGATCCGGCTCGAACCCGTGGGCCTGAATACCCCAGAAGTTCTCGCCGGTGCGGCCCCAACCAGTTTGGACCTCATCGGAGATGAACAGGATCCCGGTTTCATCGAGCACCTTCTTCATCTCTCCGAAGAAACCGTCGGGTGGTGACACAAAGCCGCCGACACCCTGAATGGGCTCGGCGATCATCGCCGCCACATCGCCGGACGTGCCGACAAACAGCATGTCGCGCAGATCGGCCACGCAGGCTGCGGTGTATTCGGCGTCGGGCAGGTGACCGAACGGGCTGCGGTACTTGTACCCACCGTGGATGTAGGTGACATTTACCGGGCTCAGATTCGATGCCGACCATGCCCGATTGCCGGTGATCGAGATCGCCGCAAACGAACGTCCGTGATACGAGTTACGCATCGCCAGGATCTGATTCGAGTGCCTATATGACGTGGCCAGCAGCAGGGCGGCGTCGTTGGCCTCGGTACCCGAATTGGCAAAGAACACCTTGGCGTCGGGAATAGGTGCCAACTCCGCAACCATCTCGGCGAAGTCGATCTGCTGTTCGATCAGATACAACGTCGAAGTGTGGAGAACCTTTGCGGCCTGCTCCTGAATCGCCTTCACCACACTCGGCACGTTGTGCCCGGTCATCGTCGTGAGGATGCCCCCGAAGAAGTCCAAGTACTCGTTGCCCTCGGCGTCGACCACCCGGCGGCCGTCACCGGAGACGATCGAGATCGGGTGCTCGTAATAGAGCGCCAGCCAGTTCGGCAGCGTTGCCTTGTGCCTAGCGAGTAGGTCTGCGTGCTTTCCCATTGGTTATGCCTCCACCAGGGGTCCATATGCGTCCGGACGACGGTCCCGATAGAAGGCCCACTGCTGGCGGACCTCCTCGACCATGTCCATATCGAGATCGCGCACGATCACCTCGTCCTCGGTGTCGCTTGCGGGGTCCCCCACCTTCTGTCCACGGGGATCGACGAAGTACGTCGACCCGTAGAAGTCGTTGTCGCCGAGCGGCTCGGTGCCGACCCGATTGATTGCTCCGATGAAATACTCGTTGGCAACCGCAGCAGCCGGCTGCTCCAAGTTCCACAGGTACATCGACAAACCGCGGCTCGTGGCCGACGGGTTGAAGACGATCTTGGCCCCGGCGAGACCAAGCGCCCTCCATCCCTCGGGGAAGTGGCGGTCGTAACAGATGTATACGCCGATGCGTCCGACGGCGGTATCGAAGATTGGGTAGCCGGTGTTGCCGGGACGGAAGTAAAACTTCTCCCAAAACCCCTTTACGTGCGGGATGTGGGTCTTGCGGTACTTGCCCAGGTAAGTGCCGTCGGCATCGATCACCGCAGCGGTGTTGTAGTAGAAGCCCTCCTGCTCCACCTCGAACATCGGGACCACCAGCACCATGCCGGTCTCTTTGGCCAATTCCTGCATCCGCTTGGTCGTCGGACCGTCGGGAATCTGCTCGGTATAGGAGAAATACTCACTGTCCTGCACCTGGCAGAAGTAGGGGCCGTAGAACAGCTCCTGGAAGCACAGGACTTGGGCGCCATCGGCCGCAGCCTGCTTGGCCAGCTCGATGCTTCTTTCGGTCATCGACTCCTGATCACCGGTCCACGCAGCCTGGACGAGGGCAGCTCGAACGATGTTCGCCATGTGGGCACTCCTTCGTGGGCAAAGAACGAGTCACAACACTATCGGGCAGGGCGAAAAGGTGTGAAACAGGAGGAGTACTGAGTCGTCAGTACTCAGTCGTACCCCCCACCAAACGCCTACGGTCTGGCTCCGACGTTCGGGGCCTGCTCGGCCCCGAAGCGCCTCCGCATGGCGGTGCCGCCTTCGGCGGCCAGTCTTCTACGTTTGACTCCCCCCAAAGGGGAGAGTTGTCAGAGCCCCCGTCAAAGGGGAGAACAGCGGTACCCCCCACCAAACGAGCCTTGCTCGATTGACTCCCCCCAAAGGGGAGAGTTGTCAGAACCCCCCGTCAACGGCCTTGCGGTTGGCTCCCCCCAAAGGGGAGAGTTGTCAGAGCCTCCCGCCAACGGCCTTGCGGTTGACTCCCCCCGAAGGGGAGAGTTGTCAGAGCCCCCGTCAAAGGGGAGAACAGCGGTACCCCCCACCAATCGAGCCTTGCTCGATTGACTCCCCCCAAAGGGGAGAGTTGTCAGAAGCCCCCACCAATCGAGCGTTGCCGTTGACTCCGCCTCAAGGGGAGAGTTGTCAGAACCCCCCACCAACGGCTTCGCCGTTGACTCCCCCCAAAGGGGAGAGTGATCTTTTCTTAGGTATCTCCGAACATGTGGCCGCGTTCGGTGATCAGAATCGTGATTAGCGCCAACAGGCTGGCAAGGAAGAACCCTGTGATCATCGGCGTCACCGTCCCGTTGAACGCCTGGTCGATGACCGCCCCGAGCACCGCGCCACCCAGAATCGAGAACGCACCGATGAGCGATGAGGCCGTACCGGCGACATCGCCCAGTGGGGACATCGCAATCGAATTGGAGTTGGGAATGAGCAGTCCGTGGAACATCAGCGCCACACCGAGCAGAACGACGAACAACCAGAAGTTAGGCGATCCGTCCCCCGCAATCGCCAGGATCAGCGCCACGCCTGCCGTCGCCACATAGGCGAACAAAGAGCCGTGGACGATGCGCCGAGCTCCGATTCGATCGACGATCAGTCCGTTGATCAGGATGGCGACCCCTATCGCGAGAGCAAGTGCACCGAAGATGATTGGGAACTGGTCGCCACGGCCGTACACCTCATCCCACACCAGTTCGGAGCTGGCCAGGTACGACACGAAGGCTCCGAATACAAACGTCAGCGCCACCGTGTATCCCACGGCCTGTCGATTGGTAACAACGATGCGGGCAGTACGAGCGAGCGACCGCCATTGGAGGCGTTCCAGGCGGGTTGCCGCGTCGAGTGTCTCGGGAAGGCGGAGCAGCCACAGTCCCACCGCGCCGGCGAGTATGGCGCACAGCCAGAACAGGAATCGCCAACTTACGACATGGAGCAGAACCGCACCGGCGCTCGGGGCGACCACCGGCACGAAGATGAAGACCGCGGCGATGAACGACATCACACGAGCCATCTGGTCGCCCTCATAGACGTCGCGGATGATGCTGAGTGAGATGACCCGCGGACCTGCGGCGCCGAGACCCCATAGGAACCGGAAGGCCAGCACCGAGGCGAGCGAACCGGCCAACGCCGACCCGATAGCGCCCATCACAAAGACCACCAGACCGCCGTACAGAACCGGCTTGCGCCCGAAGCGGTCGGCTAATGGCCCATATACGAGTTGAGCCGCCGCCATTCCCAGAAAGAACAGCGTGATGATCGCGGCCGTGTCGGTCGAATCGGCCGCCAACCCGAAGTCCTCGCGCATCTCGTCGAAGGCGGGAAGCATGAGATCGATCGACAACGCGCTGAGCGACATCGTCGACGCCATGAGGACGATGAACTCGATACGGCCAACCCGTCCCGTGACCCTCTCTGATGTGCTGGTGATGATCTTGGCCTCGCGACGGGTCCCCCGGGGCAGGAACGGTCGGGACAGGCTATTACCGGCGCAGACCGACCAATTCGATGCTCGGAACGAGACAATGTCGGACCCGACACGGCGT
>CAXMOL010000015.1:0-7209 GCA_964194935.1 uncultured Kiloniellaceae bacterium | reverse complement strand
CGTCCTTGGTGGATCGTTGGTCACCTGCTCGCTGGAATCGCGATTGTGTCCTTCGTCCTCCTCGGGATGTGGCAGTTGCGACGCCACGACGAGAAGGTGGTGTTGCGCGATGCGGTCCAGTTGGCGATCGACACTGAAGCTGTTCCCATAGAACGGGTGCCTGAGGGTGCGTTTGCCAATGTATGGGCCACCGGGGAGTACGTCGCCGAACCGGAGGCGAGAGTGCTGCGATCTCGTGACGGTGTCTCTGGCTACGAGGTTCTTACTCCGTTCCTGCTCTCCGATGGAAGCGCCGTTCTCGTCGATCGGGGGTGGGCAGGTCTGGACGTCGATCACCGCGTTGGTGGGTCGGCTCCCGGCGGAGTGATCAAGATCGGGGGGGTCCTATGGCCGGGGGAGGAGGGGAGCGAGATCCCCGAGCAGATGCCCGAATATGTGCGCCGGATCGATCCGGCGATCTTTGCGGCGTTTAGCCCGCTCGAGTTTCGTTCGGAATACCTGGTACTCACCGAACAGGGTGAGCAGGTCAGCGGGATTCTCCAGATCCCCGAGGTGGGCGAAGTCTCCCTCGGCCCCCATCTTGGATACGCCGGTCAATGGTTCCTGTTTGCCGGAGTGGTATTGGTGGGATACCCGCTGCTGCTCAGACGCCGGAGCGGGTCCGCATCCAATCCGAAGTGAGTGTCCCGAGGTGATCAACGGCATCACCAGCGTGGGCCAAGTACCTATCCAGGTCGAAGGCGGAATCAAGTTCTTCATCGCTCAGATTGCACTCAGCATCGGCTGCCAGCACGGCGCGCAATTGCGAACCGGTCTCGAGTGCCTCTGTGGAGGCTCGCTGCACGATGCGGTAGGCACCGTCGCGCTCCATCCCGGCCGACACCATCGACAGCAACGCTGCTTGGCTGAACACGGTGCCGTTAGAGGTGTCGAGATTGGCCCGCATCCGATCGACATCAACGCTGAGTCCGGCCAGCACCTGGTTCATACGAGCGATCGCGAAGTCGAGGGAGAGGCAGGCGTCGGGTAGCGCCACGCGCTCCACGGAGGAGTGACTGATGTCACGCTCGTGCCACAGAGCAACGTTCTCCAGCGCCGCCCCCGCCCATCCCCGCAACAGCCGAGCGATGCCTGACACGTTTTCCGACAGGATGGGGTTGTGCTTGTGCGGCATCGCCGAGGAGCCTTTCTGTCCCTCGGAGAACGGCTCGGCGACTTCGGCGACTTCGGATCGCTGCAGGTGACGAATTTCGATCGCAATGCGTTCGAGCGTCGCTCCCACGACGGCCAACGTGCTCATGAACATGGCGTGACGATCCCGGCTCACAACCTGGGTGGCCGCGGGCTCGGCATGAAGTCCCAAGACCTCGGTGACATGTCGTTCGATGTCCGCCGGCACGGTCGAGTGGTTCCCCACCGGTCCGCTGACCTTGCCGTACGACACGGTTTGAGTTGCTTGGAGGAGTCGGTGGTGAGCGTTTACGAGCGTGAAGCCAAAGCCGGCCAGTTTGTGGCCGAAGGTGGTGGGCTCGGCCCACATACCGTGGGTGCGACCGATCATCGGCGTATCGCGGTGGGTGGCGGCGAGCCCTTGCACCGTCTCGAAGAGACCGATTATTCCTTCAGCCAGGAGTACTCCGGATTCCTTGAGTTGGACTCCGAGAGCGGTGTCCAACAGATCCGACGACGTCAGCCCGAAGTGCACCCACCGGCCGTGCTGTGACATCGATGCGGCCAAAACGTCGACGAACGCGGCAACGTCGTGCCTTGTCTCGCGTTCTCGCTCCTTCCAGTCCTCGGGGTTCACGGTTGAGCTACGCGCCTCAGCTGCGGCTTCGGGCGGAACCACACCCTGGGCGGCCCAGCCTTCGAGCGCCAGCGCTTCGATCTCTTGCCAGATCGACAGCTTGCGCTCCTCGGACCAGATGGCTGCCATCTGCGGTCGGGTGTAACGCTCGATCATCGGCTGAAGGTGGCGGCTCGGTCCGGCCCCACGGACACCATGCTCACCGGTACTCCGGCCAGCTCTTCGACACGGCGGACGTAGGCAGCGGCCTCCTCAGGGAGATCCTCGAATGATCTGACCCCAGTGATGTCGGTCTTCCAGCCGGGATGGTCTTCATAAACTGGCTCACAGTCGTAGAGGACCCGATGTTGACGCGGGAAGTCTGGGTACACGGTGTCATCCGAGCGGTATTCGGTGGCTATTCGAATCGTATCGAAGCTGCTCAACACGTCCAGCTTCATCAGGGCGAGCTCGGTTATACCGCTCACCCGAACCGCGTAACGCAATACGACGGCATCTAGCCATCCGCAGCGACGACGACGCCCGGTGACTGTGCCGAATTCGCCACCGATCTCCACCATGGCGGCGCCGATGTCATCGTCGAGTTCGGTCGGAAAGGGGCCGCTCCCAACTCGGGAGATATATGCCTTGGCGATGCCGAGCACCGAGTCGATGTCTTTCGGCCCGACGCCGGCACCGGTCAGAGCTCCACCGGCGATGGGGTTCGACGAGGTGACGAATGGATACGTTCCGTGATCGATGTCGAGCAAGACCCCCTGAGCACCTTCGAACACGACTTGCTTGTCCTCGCGGATTGCGTTCCACACCAACAAGGAAGCATCGACGACATGTTCCTCCAGCTCTTCGGCGTAGCCGAGATACTCCTCGGCGATCTCAGAGGCATCGAACGGAAGCTGGTTGTATATCTTGGTGAGGACCTGGTTCTTCTCCCTCAACGCCGCTTCGAGTTTGTCCCTGAAGATCTTCGGGTCGTAGAGATCTTGTACCCGGATGCCGTCCCGGCTGAACTTGTCGAGGTAGGCGGGTCCGATGCCCCGTTTGGTCGTCCCAATCTGGTTCTTGCCCAGGAATCGCTCGCGGACGGCATCGAGCCTGCGGTGGTAAGGCATGATCAGATGAGCGTTTGCCGAGATCTTGAGACCGGACGGATCGATGCCGCGCTCACGCAGCATTGCCATCTCGTCGAGAAGCACCTTGGGATCGACCACGCAACCGTTGCCGATAACCGAGACAACTCCTGGGTAGATGATGCCGGATGGCACGAGGCTGAGTGCGAACACGTCGTCGCCGATGACGATCGTGTGTCCTGCGTTGTTGCCACCCTGGTAGCGGACGACAACATCGGCGTCCTGCGCAAGCAGATTGGCGATTTTTCCCTTGCCTTCGTCACCCCACTGGGCACCGACGACGATGGTGGCAGGCATTTAGGGGCGGCCTCCTGGTGGTACGGCGAAAGCCTAAGCGATCGGCGATTGCTGGCTCCGAGAACTCAGGTGACGACCTGCATCTCTGCCGTCTTCTGTGGTCGATCCGACAGCGCCAACTATTCCCCGAGGAGTGCTACCAGGTAGGTGTGAACCGCGGCCAACTCCTCGTCGGTAAAGGCATCGTCCGGATACGGCGGCATGCCCTCGGGACCTTTGCGCACGTCACCGAGGAACTCATCGAGTCCGTCGTCGACCGCACTCGAGAGGTCGCCGCCAACGACACCGCTCACCGCATCGAGCCCGTGGCACGACGCACAGCCAAGACCGAAGAAGCCTCTGGCACCGTCGATTATCGGGTCTTCTGTGGCGACCGCTGCCGCGGCGTTGAGACCGGGAGCAACCATCATCACGACGCCTTCAACGGAGTCGACGGTGTTTGGATCGCTGCCCGGACGCGATAGGGGTTCGATGTCGCCCACATGCGAATGGGGCACCCGATCTGCAGTGCCCATGGCGCTGAGATCGCCGTGAGTCGCCGGATTGCGGATCAGGACGGCTACCAGGACGGCTGCGATCAGGGCAACGACTCCGGGCACCGCATAGGGGAGCAATCTTCTCTTGGGTCTTGGTCGATCGGATGAACCTGCTTCCTCCGCGGCAACACTGCGGAGCTGCAGGACCGTCGACAGGATGATCATCCACAGGCCAGCGACCAAGGCGATCAGCACCCACCCACCTAGACCGGGAAGATTGACGCCAAAGTCGGACTGGAAGATCTGCTCGGGTTCTCCTACCGAGATCACGTCGAACTCAAGCGTGGTATCTGAGTCGACAACGTTCACCCGCAGGGTCGTCGTTTCCTCAGCTGCCCGATGTATGTATGAGAGATCAGCGACACCGGCCGCATCCGTTGTTGCACGCGCGATTTCCACGGAGCCGCCGACTCCGCCAAACCTCGCATCGCGACTGAGGAGGACGATCGCACCAGCGACTGGTGCCCCGCTCTCTGTCACCGTGACGATTACCGGAACCGTATCGCCGACTCTCGCTTCGCCTGGGGCCGCTACCAACAACGATGTCTCGGCCAGCGCGGGACTCGCTGCCAGAGTCAGCAAGGCCGTAATGGCTGCGAGAGCGATGCTCGCTCGGGTGAAACGCTTCACGAACTCACCTCCGAAGTTGCGGATGCAGTCGCTACCGGCTGGGCACTGAGTTGGCGCGCCTCGTGTTCCTCTGCGATCTCCCACACCGCCATGATCGGAAAGACCTTGACAAAGAGTGCGATCAGCAGCGAAAAACCGGCGACACCGGAAGCCAGGATTGACCACTCGACCCAGGTTGGGCTGTATGAGGCCGCTTCATACGACAACAGCGGCACTCGAAGTCCGGTCACCACAATGAAGTACCGCTCTATGTACATGGCCAGGTCGACGAGGATCGCTGCAACGAAGATCCCGGGAATCGTGCGAGTTCGCTTATTCAGGATGATTAGACCGGGGATGATCAGACCACCGATCAAGTAGAACCAGTACATCGCTGAGAACTCGTTGAGGAACAACTGGCGGAACAAGAACTCCTCGCCCTCCTCCAGTTTGTAGCCCTTCGTCAGAAACTCGGTGATGTTGAAGTAGATCATGATCAGAGCGAATGACGCTATGAAGTAGCCCAGGTACACGAAGTGCTTCTCGGTTATGTACTCCTCGAGGTGATACACCTTGCGCAGGATCACCAGAACGATCACCAGAGTTGCCACCCCGGAGAAGATGGCCCCGGCAACGAAGAAGATACCGAACACGGTGCTGTTCCATCCGGAGCGCAACGTCATGCCGAAGATCCACGACACCACCGTGTGCACCGAGACCGCTATCGGGATGATCAGAACCATCATCGTGCCGATCGCCTTGGCCAGTGAGCGGTGTTGGCCGGGGGTCGCCCTCCAACCCACGGCCAGGGTCGTGTACAGCCGATGCCGCCATGCACCCAGCCGCCCGGGAGCGTTCGCCAGCCGGTCTCGGAACAAAGCCAGGTCGGGGATCATCGGCAAGTACAGGTAGATGACACTCGCCATGATGTAGGTCGTGATGGCAAGGACGTCCCACATGATGGGTGATTGCCACCGTCCGAATAGGAAGACATTGAGCAGCCGTTCGGGCCGCCCCATGTCGACGATGATGAACGAGGCACCTCCGACGAGGGCCACCACGGTGATGAACTCGGCGATCCGGGTGATCGGTGCCCGCCAACCGGCGTTCGACACTCGCAGGATTGCCGAAATCAGGGTTCCGGCATGGCTGATCCCGATGAAGAACACGAACGTTGAGATATACAGACCCCATGAGATCCGATCTCGCATTCCCGTGACGTGGAGTCCGTTGTCGAGTTGGAACAGCCACGCGTAGACACCCCAGCCGGAGATAGCAATGAGAACCGAGATGAGAATCTTGTACCCGGTGGTCGTGGTTCGCACCGGCTCCAGGGTTCGCTCTTCGAGGCGCTCACGCCACTGGGTCATCTCGTCCATGTCACTGCTCCTTTCGCTCGCTCGATCCACGGCCAGCGAGTCGCCAACCGGCCCTTGGTACTGATGTTGCGCCCGACCAACTCACCGTGACCGGGGATGTAGTGGACCCGCGGCTCGGTTCCCAGATGCTCCTTGAGCCGATATGAGTTGGTCTCGGAGAGCAGCTTCGAGGCAGATACGATGATCTCGCCGTTGGTGGCGATGTCCTCTTCCAAGTCCCCGTAATAGATCGCGCTGTTCGGACATGCCTGAACGCAGAAGGGCAGTGAACCGGCTCGCACCATGTCCGGGCAGAAGTCACACTTCATGACCGTGCCGACCGTTGCCGGAGCCTGATGCTCGGGGGAGTAGTCGGCCAGCGACGCCTCGGGTGGAATTGGGGCGTTACCCCAATTGAAGAAGCGTCGATCGTATGGGCAGGCCGCCATGCAAATACGGCATCCGATGCAACGCTCCTGGTCGATCAGCACGGTGCCTGAAGGTTCAGAGAACGTGGCGCCGACCGGACAGACATTGACGCACGGCGGGTTCTGACACTGCTGACACGGAACCGGCACGAAGCCAGTCCCTCCTCCCGGCAATTCGTCCTCGAAGAGCTGTATCCACTCCATCGGCTCCGGTGCGAAGTGGCCTTCGATGCAGGCCATCGTGCACTGTGGCGGCTTGTCGACACCCTGACACCCGTCGCACAACCGCAGGTCAATGATCATCGCCCACTGACGGACCCGTCCTTCGGGTGTAAGGGCCGGCGCATGCTCAGCGACCACGTCATCGGCGTGATAGCCGGGAATCGAACGGATGATGTTTGGAATCGCCACGGCCGGCGCACCGACAGCGGCGATCGTGGCCAGTTTGAGGAACCGGCGTCGTTCCGAAGGCTCTTCGTTTTGGTCTGCCCGGTCCGGATCATCGGCGTTGGCCAACCGGCGACGGATGATCGCCGGTACCGAGAGTGTGAAACCGACGATTGCTAGCGCGATAGCGATGATGGGATTCATCACCATCCAGGCTGCGACGGCCGCAACACCGACGATTGTTGCTCTGGCGATTAACTGTCTGGGCACGTGTATTTCCTTCCTACGAGGCTGTGAAGGGGGTGGCGCTCGACCACCCCCTTCACGATTCACTCTTAGTTGCGCAGCAACGTGACCTGGATCCAGCCGTCAATGGCGGAAACGACGTGGCTCTCGGGTTCCCAGCCTTCGAAGCCGTAGTCGGGGTCCCAGTACGCCATGGCGAGTAGCCCGGTTCCACCGACAGTGAATTGGGCGTCTTGCGCATCGCCGGTCTGCAGTGGGCGGCTCATCTCGAAGTACCAGGTGCCATCGCCGTCGGTGACCGGGTTGGTATGCATGAATACGCCGAGCAGGCTGTTTTCGGCGCCGTCTTCGCCGTTTTTGCCGTCGTCTTCACGGTGCTCGGGATCGGTCGAGTACTCGTCGTCGAAGTTGCAG
>CAXMOL010000014.1:0-3275 GCA_964194935.1 uncultured Kiloniellaceae bacterium | reverse complement strand
TGACGCCAAGGCTGGGGCGCGCCGGCGCCGCCATCGTCAAGGTGTTTCGACCCCGCGCAGCGCCTCGCGTACCTCGGTCAACTTCTCGTAGAAGCGGTCTGCCTCCCTGGTGTCTTCACTCCTGGGTTGGGGCAGGTCGATCTCGATGACGTCGGCGATCTTGCCGGGTCGGGGCGACATCACCACGACGCGAGTGCTGAGGAACACGGCCTCGGGGATCGAATGGGTGACGAACACCACCGTGGTGCCTGTCTTGGACCAAATGTCGAGAACCTCTGCCTGCATCCGTTCTCGGGTCATCTCGTCGAGTGCCCCGAACGGCTCGTCCATCAGCAGGATCGAGGGTTCGAATGACAGCGCCCGAGCAATAGCGACCCTTTGCTGCATCCCGCCCGACAACTGCCAGGGGAAGTGATCCTTGAACTCAGTGAGACGAACCAACTCCAACATGGTGTCGGCTCGTTGCTCTCGCTCGGACTTGTCGCGTCCCATGATCTCCAATGGGAGTTGCACATTCCTGGCGACCGAGCGCCACTCGTACAAAGTCGCCTCCTGGAACACCATTCCGTATTCGCGATCCAGTCGAGCCTGGTTGGCAGGCTTGCCGGCGACGGTCACTTGCCCTGCCGATGGGTCGAGGAGGTTGCCGATGAGCCGCAACAGAGTGCTCTTGCCACAGCCGGACGGACCGATGAGGGATATGAATTCTCCCGGCTGGACAATGAGATCAATGTCGCTCAGCGCTTCGACCTGTCCGGTCGTACCTTCGTTGAAGACCTTGGAGACTCCTTCGATGGCGACGGCGGGTGCGGGGCTCATTGGTGCGGCAGGTTACCGGTGCGGCCCATGAGGTGCGCCGGGAGTCGGATCCGATATCACTGGTCTGGAATGAGCCGTTTGCCGAGATTCACCACGTCGTCGCGGGAGAATCCG
Organism: uncultured Kiloniellaceae bacterium; assembly: GCA_964194935.1. Lineage (GTDB taxonomy): Bacteria > Actinomycetota > Acidimicrobiia > Spongiisociales > UBA11373 > JACZWZ01. The sequence continues at coordinate 2,342 of CAXMOL010000014.1, read as the reverse complement.
ATTCGTTCGTAGAAGGCGATGGCGTCGGCGTTGGAGCCCCGTACCTGGATGTTGATCTTCGGGCACCCGAGTCCGAGGAGGTGGCTTTCGGCGGCTTCCATCATGGTGCGGCCGATCCCCGAACCGCCGATCTCAGGGTCCACCGCCAGGTAGTTGATCCAACCGCGGTGACCGTCGTAGCCAGCCATCGCAGCAGCCACGATCCTGCCGCCAGATTCACCGATGAGGAATCCGTCGGGATCGTGGGCGATCTTGCGATCGATGTCACGATCGGGATCGTTCCAGGGGCGCAGCAGGTCGCATGTTTCCCAGAGTGTGATGACCGCGGCTCGGTCTGCTTCGACGAATTGTCTGACTTCGAGCATGGTCACCGACCGGATTCCACCACTGGTGACCACGTGGAAGCGACGAGGTGGAGCATTGGTGCATTCTGCCTCGCTTTAGACCTGATGGGCCAAATACCGAAGAAACAGGTAAACCTTTTCATGCTCTCGAGCGAGTTACTCACGAGATGACCCTTCAACCGAAGAGAAGTCGAAGTCCGATGGTCGAGCGCACTACGGAGAGGACCACCAGTCCTCGAACAGTCCGTGCTGTGCCCGACTTTGAGTCGTTCTATCGCAGTGAGTACCGGGCCGTGGTCGGCCTGGCATTCGCCCTCTCCGGAAGTCGGATCGCAGCCGAGGACATCACCCAGGACGCCTTTATGGCGGCCCACAAGGAATGGGCCCGCGTGGCGGGCTATGACAAGCCGGAAGCCTGGGTTAGACGAGTGGTGTCCAATCTGTCGGTGTCCTTCATCAGGACCAAGGCTCGTGAGGCCGGGGCCATTGCCCGGCTCAAGTCGCGTGACGACTACTTGCCGCGGATGCCCCAAGAGGATGCCCACTTCTGGAAGGCCGTTCGCAGCCTCCCGAAGAGGCAGGCCCAAGTGATCGCTCTGCACTACCTGGAAGATCGCCCGGTCGCCGACATCGCCATGATCCTCGACTGCTCCGACAGCACCGTGAAGGTGCATCTCCACAAGGGCCGCAAGCGTCTGGCCCGGAAACTGGATAAGAAGGAGGGGATGTCATGAGCCTCGAATCGCGTGCCGCACAGGCAACCAGATCGTTGAGAGCGAGTGTGGCCGGTCGGGCCCCCGCCGGAATGCCGGCTGTGGCGCGCCGTCAGCGCTACTCCACTCTCACCAGTTTTGGTGCCACCGCAGCAGCAGTGATGTTCGTCTTCGGAATCGCCTCGGCGATGCCCAGCTTCTTCGAGCCGGATCAGGTTGGTACTGGGAACCCGGTGCCCGAGTCTGATGGGTCCCCGCTCGTGGTCGAACCCGACGACAGGCAAAGCGATGGTGCGCTGGTCGAATTCAACGAGGGGTCCAGCCAGCTCTCAGTCCACCAATACAACTCGCAGTCCGACTCACCGCAGCCTTGGACCAAGTTCTATGGGGATGCCGAGGGAGGCACCGCGGTCACCGCTACCTCCGACTACGGATCTGCCGACATGGTCGTGAGCGAGACCGGAGAGTTCAGGCTCGAGCTCTTCTTCGACATCCTTCCTCCGCCCGGCAAAGCGTTCCCAGTCTTGGTGATGCTCGGTTCGTCGCCGTATGAGTTCCACTTCACGTCGTTCTTCGATCCCGACCATGTGGAGATATCGGCCAACCAGTTTTACGGGTTCAGCGATGACGCCACGGCCTACGACAAGTTCTATGGATCCGCTCCGCCTGGATCTGCCGTTTCGGCGACTTCGCCCTTTGGGTCGGCTGAGACAGTCACTGGAGACGATGGCCAATGGGTCATGAAGCTGTGGTTCAGTCCGCTGCCGCTTGACGACCCGTTCGAGATCACCGTCGATGTCGCCGGAGAGGAGTTCGTCTTCAGCTTCGTCTCGATCTTTGAGCAAGAACAAGTGTCGCTATCCGTTTCCCAGGTGAACACCACTTCGGAGTCTTCGAGCCCCTACGTGCAGTTCGTCGGGACCGGCCCGGCCGGAACCCAACTGTTGGCACAGAGCTCCTACGGCAGCGAAGACCTCGTCATCGGCGAGTCCGGCGAGTTCAGTCTGAAGGTGTGGTTCTCACCATTGCCGCCTGCTGGCGAGAAGTTCTGGATCACATTCAAGGTCGACGGTTCGACGCATGGCACGTACCCGTTCACCTCGCACTTCGATTCAGCAGAAGTCGGACTATCGGTCGATCAGTACAACACTTCGTCCGAAAGCTCTGACCCGTACGCCAAGTTCTTGCTGACTGGTCCGGTTGGGACTCAGGTGGATATCTACAGCCCTTATGGGTCGACGAGTCACACGATGGGCAGCACCAACGAGCATGTGAAGCTGTGGTT
>CAXMOL010000013.1:0-3455 GCA_964194935.1 uncultured Kiloniellaceae bacterium | reverse complement strand
GTTCTCCGGCAGCCTCACCTCAATCCTGTTTGGCGACGCCCTCGGGGTGACGACGGGCGACATCGCCGTTCTCGCCGTGGTCACGGTCATTGTGATCGCAACAACCGTCGTGTTCTATCGCCATTTCCTGGTGCTGGCCTTTAACGAGCAAAAGGCAACTCTTCTCGGTTTTCGTCCCGGGCTCGCTCACGCGGTGCTGCTGGGACTCATCACCCTGGCCATCATCGGATCGTTCCAGACTGTGGGGACCCTGCTCGTGTTCGGGATGCTGGTGGGACCTCCTGCCACGGCTGCTCTGCTGGTGCGGCGGGTCCCGGCGATGATGGTGACCGCATCGGTGATCGGTGTTGCGTCCGTTGTGATTGGACTCGTTATTTCCTATCACGCCGATACGGCGGGCTCGGCGACCATCGCAGTCACACCGGTGGCGCTGTTCTTTGTGGTGCTGACGGTTCGGTCGTTGGGCGGCGGGCCCTTCTGGACCCATAACTCCGGGTAGCTCCAGCCGAATCTCAGCCTCAACCCGATGACCGGCCGTTGCTGTGCCACGCGGGTTCCGGCCCGCGCCTACCCTCGGGCCACCTACGCAGGAGCAACCACTCGTGGCAAAGATCGGCATTCTCGGATTCGGCTCCTATGTGCCATCGCGGGTGATGACCAACGCCGATTGGGCAGAGCTGGTCGATACCGATGACGAGTGGATCACGTCACGATCTGGCATCAAGGAACGCCGCTTTGCAGCCGACGACGAGACGACCCTCGATCTGGCTGCCGCCGCAGCCGACAAGGCGATCGCCGATGCGGGCCTGACTGCGGCGGATCTGGATGAGATCATCGTGGCCACCGACACCCCCGAGGTATATACGCCCGACACCGCTGCCCACCTTCAGCATCGGATCGGAGCCGGAGAGGTGACAGCGTTCGACCTCGGTGGTTCGGGCTGCGCCGGGTTCGTTCTCGCTCTCGATATAGCCAAGACCCGTGTCCAGGTGCAGCCGAAGAAGATTCTTGTGGTCGGAGTCGAGCTGATCTCCCGGCTGATGAATTGGAAGGACCGCAGCACTGCAGTCCTCTTTGGCGACGGTGCGGGTGCCGTGGTGATCGGTGAAGGCGATGGCGTAAAGGCCGAACTGCTCTCGTTCGATGCCGGCACCGATGGCCAGTACGCCGACATTCTCACCCTCGAGACCGGCGGCACCCGTCGCCCGTTCTCGATGGAGGAGGCGAAGAAGGATGGTCATCACGACATCGTGATGAATGGCCGTGAGGTCTTTCGCCAGGCCGTAAAGCGAATGAGTTCGGCGGCAGCCAATGTGCTGGAGCGGGCCGGACGAACCAAGGAAGAAGTCGCCCTGGTCATTCCGCACCAGGCCAATCTGCGGATCATCGATGCGGTTCGCAACAAGATGGGTATGCCAGAAGACCGGGTCTACGTAAACGTCCACAAATACGGCAACACCGGCTCAGCAACCGTTCCGTTGGCAATGGCCGAAGCCCACCACGAGGGTCGGATCAAGGCCGGCGATCTTGTCGTCCTCACCGCCTTCGGCGCCGGATTCCATTGGTCCGCCGCCGCCCTGCAGTTCTAACCAGATTCTTAACCGGCCCGAACGGCTTAGCCAGGCGATAGCCCTACTGTCTCCTCCGTGACCACGAGACGTGTTGCCCTATCCGTTGTTCTGCTGCTGACCGTTGCGGCCTGCACGCCGCGCCAGACCCGTGAGGGGATTCAGGAAAACGAGGACCGCATCGTTGCCCTCGAAGAGGCGCTGGCGGAAGCGACGGCGACCACCACGGCTGAGGTGACGACCTCCACTGCCCTGACCGAGGTGACGATGGTCGACCTTCCGGCCAGCGCCGAGCCGGTGGCTGAGATCTTTGCGGCGGTTGGCCCGGCGGTCGTCCAGCTCGAAACCGCCGAGGCGATCGGAGCCGGAGTCCTGTATTCAACCGAGGGCTTGATCCTCACCGCCCATCACGTGGTGGATGGGGAGACGGAAGTGCTGGTTCGTCTATTCGACGGCAGAACTCTCGTCGGCACCGTTCTCGGGTTCCACGAAGTCACCGATATTGCGGTCGTGCAGATTCCTGCCTCGGATGATCTGCCCATCGCCATCCTCGGTCTCGGAGTAGACACTCAGGTGGGCCAGCTGGCGGTCGCTCTTGGAAGTCCGTTCGGGTTCGAACAGACGGCTACCGCTGGGATTGTGAGCGCCGTGGACCGCATCGTGCGCGACGTGACGATGGTGCAGACCGATGCCGCCATCAATCCAGGCAACTCGGGCGGTCCACTGGTCGATTCCTCCGGCAGGGTTATTGGGATCAACGACATCATCTTTACCGGGTCTGGCGACAACGCCGGAGTCGGCTTTGCCATCGCGATTGACCTTGCCTACGTCGTCGCCGAGCAGATCGTTGCCGGTGAGGATGTCCAGTTGGCGTTCCTGGGTGTCGGTGTTATCGACGCAGGAGGCGACAACCCTGGTGCGATCATCCAGGAGATCGTCCCCGGATCCGGTGCGGAACTCGCCGGGCTCCAACTCGGCGATGTGATCACGGCCGTAAACGGGGTGCCTCTTACCGAGTCGGCTGATCTGCGTGTACGGATCATCGAGAAGGCCCCCACCGAGCTAGTCGAGTTGACGATCCTGCGCGAAGGCGTCGAACTCACGGTCGAAGCCACCCTGGGCGACACCAGCCAAGCCGGCTAGAAGATCCTTACCACTCTCCCCTCGCCTGCCAATCCGGTGTCGGAGGGGTCGTTCTTACCACTCTCCCCTTGGGGGGAGTCAACGTAGAACGGAGCGCCGCCGTAGGCGGCACATTCATGCGGAGGCATTCGGTGGCGGGCAGCCGCCGAATGGTGGAGCTAGACCCGCAGGCCGTTGGTGGGGGGGACCGCTGGTAACTAGTCATCTCTGCTGCGTCCACAACCCTCCTCGTGGCGAACCCGCTCTCGGTCGATAATCCAACTAGGTACATCTCCTCTCGGGAACCCCAGCTCCCGATCCTGTGGCGACTACCAACTCGGTGCCCCGTCTGGCTGTGGGGGGACCGAACGCGTCCGGGCCGTCATACCATCGGAACCGATGGGCTTGGTCTTCCAAACCACGTTCCGTTCGCTGGGCGTCGGCAATTTCAGGTTGTTTTTCGTTGGGCAGCTCATCTCCAGCATCGGGTTGTGGATGCAGCAGGTCGCCGAGTTGTGGCTGATTCTGGAGCTAACCGATAGCGCCGCTGCAGTCGGTTTGATAACCGTCACTCACTTCGGGCCGATCATGCTCATTGGGCTGTGGGGAGGCGTCATCGCCGACCGGGTCGATAAGCGCAAGATCATGTTGATCACCCAGCCGCTCCTCGGATTGATCGCAGGAGGCCTTGCAGTGTTCAGTGGCACCGGGAGAGTGACTCCAGGAGTCCTCTACGGGTTCTCGGCCATGACCGGATTGGTGTTG
>CAXMOL010000012.1:0-2102 GCA_964194935.1 uncultured Kiloniellaceae bacterium | reverse complement strand
TGCCGCTGCTGGCGATCCCCACCACCTTCCCGAAGGCACTCGACGACCAATCCCCGGCCACTTCCGCTCCCGCTTCGGCCGTCCCGCCAGCGAACGATAGATCCACAGAGAGGCCGAAGGTGTCGTTCAACCACTCGGTGGCGTCGACCAGGAAATCGTCGAGCTTTCCCCCGATCGCCTGTGCTACCTCGATCGTTGCCGGGAGCAGGAACAGGATCAGCGCGGCGAAGGACACGAATCCGACCAGGTAGATCACGCCCACCGCAGCGCCCCTTTTCCAGCCGCGTTTGCGGTGCAGGTGGGTGACCGCCGGTTCCAGCGCCAGGCTGAAGAAGAAGGAGATGATCAGCATCGAGATCAGGCTGCGCGCCTCGCGGACCATGAAGACGCCGAGCAACGCCACGATGACAGCCCCGATAATCGCCCAGATCGATCGCCGACTGATCTGAAAGGTCACTACCCGTGCATCCCCAGCGGCATCCGTCGCGGGGACGGCGGCTCCAGCGCCCTTGTCATCGGTCATCCGTGCCTCCCATGTCCGGTTCCAGCACCCGCGTTGGCTAGCGGGAGCGGTGCTCATTCTCGTCGGTCATCTCGAAGCATTGCGAATTGCCAGGGGCAAGAGGTCGCCGGTTCAAATCCGGCCAGCCCGGCAGAGAGAACCTTGCGCTGCATGGGTTCCTTGCGGCCGGGTATGCGACTGTTGCGGAGTCGTGCCGCGATTCCTGGGTGGACTCTTGGCCTAAGCCGTCGGCGACGCTCGGGTAGTGGGCGCTCACACGCCCAGGACATCGGGATTCAGCTTCGGCTTGACCGGTCTGCGAGCATGAGTTGCCTGCTCTTTGGCCTCCTTGGGTTCGGGAGCGCATATTGCCGGATATGCGCTACCTCAAGCCCGACGAATGACTCAGACGGAGAGATGGGGAGTGGCCTTCGCCCCTGCTCGGCCCGTGAGAGGAATCGATAGGATCGGCAGCAAAGTCGCGTGAATGGCGTGGCTAGGAAGAACGGAGCACGACGATGGCCACGGTGTTACCTGAGCCGTATGGGACCGATCCCCTTGTTACGGATTCGGTTGTAGTCAAGAACCCTGACGCCGACCTCAAGGCGTATCCCGACCTGTATACGGCGGGTACCGAACCGTTGGATGAGGACGAGATGCGCCTCACCGTGCTCGGGTCTGGGTATCCGTCACGCCGCGGCCAAGGCTGCGCGGGTTTCATGGTCGAACTCGGTAACGGTGAGGTGTTCCTATTCGACGCCGGTTCTGGTACGAACGCCGCTTTCAACCACATGAAGGTGCCGTACCACAAGGCCAACAAGATCTTCATCACGCACAACCACCTCGATCACATCGGCGACTTGCTCGCGTACTACGACTTCGGCCAATCGAATGGCCGTTTGGAGACGATGTACATCTACGGGCCCGAAGGCGAGACCCGCGAATTGGGCATGGAAGCGTTGGTGGAGAACCTATACAAGGTGGCCGCTTGGCATGACAAGTTCAAGACGGCTGTTCTCGATCCGCGTGGGTTTGACATGAAGGCGAGACAGTTCGGCGCAAGCCAAAACGAGGTCGTGTACGACTCCGATGGCTCCACGATCACGTCGTTCCCAGTGCCTCATGGTCTGTACGGTGCCGTTGGGTATCGGCTCGACTGGATGGGCATGAGCTTGGTGTACTCGGGTGACTGTGAGCCCAACACGTTCACCGTCGAGAATTCACAGGACGTCGATGTGTTGATTCACGAGATCTTCAACACTCCAGACACGTATGTGAAGTATCAAGGGTGGACCGAGCAGATGGCCAAGATCGTGTCCTGGACGGTGCACACCGCCCCAGAAGCTGCGGGTGAGGTGTTCTCACGGACCAATCCCCGTCTGGCAGTCGGCTTCCACTCGATGATTGTTTCGGGCACTCCCCAACCGATCCTCGATGCGCTCCGGACACGGTATGACGGGCCAGTGCTCATCTCTCAGGACTTCACGGTGGTCAACATCACACCAGACCAGATCGTCACCCGAATGACCAAATCCGAACCCGCTCCATTCCTGACACCCCCCGACGATGCCTACGTGAAGAGCAAAGGTGGCTCACACAC
>CAXMOL010000011.1:0-1526 GCA_964194935.1 uncultured Kiloniellaceae bacterium | reverse complement strand
TCGATTCGTTTCGGCTGGTCGGCGATTCCCGGCTGGTCCAAGGCCGTCCAGTTCTCTCTGATCGGGCTGATCGCGGTGGCTGGCTTCAGTGCGCTTTCGGGTCGCCCAGCTGCGGAGTTGCGGGTGTCGCCCGCCGAGGTGGCGTTTGGTGGTGTTGTCGCTGGGGGTACCGCTACTAGTGCTCTCACTCTCACCAACTTGGGGACGGCGGGAAGCCCTTCGATTGAAATCGAGCAGGCCACGGTGTCCGGTGAGCATGCTGGGCTGTTTAGGGTCGTCTCCGGCGCCGATTCGGTGGTTCCCACCGGCGGGGATGCGGTGGTCACGATCACCTTCTCGCCGGACTCGACGGGGCTCAAGGTCGCCGACCTTCGGGTGGCGCATTCCGGGGCCAATTCCCCGATCACGGTTCGTCTCTCTGGTCGCGGCGCCCAAGTGGTTCGGATGAATGCGGGTGGGCGTGAGATCGATGACTCGCCGGCGTGGACTGACGACCGGGCCTTCCTCGATACCGTCGGTGCCGCTGCGGTTGACGACGGCGGGTTACTGATTTCGCTGGCCCATCCCTCGATACCTGCGGGAGTCCCGAGCGGCCTGTTCCAGTCGGCTCGGGTCAGCGAAACCTCGTCGTTGGCGTATGTGTTCCCGGTGGACCCGGGGATGTATGAGGTCCGGCTCTTCTTCGCCGAGCTCGCCGATGCGGTTACCTCCCCGCTGCTCGACGTCACCGTCAACGGAGACGCCGTCGTCGATCGGCTCAACGTGGCGGATGTCGCCGGCGCCGGGGCCGGAGTGATGGTCCCGATTGTGGTCACTTCCAGCCTGGACACCATCTCGGTGGAGATCCGGAGCCTGCTCGGTTCCCCGTGGGTGAACGCCATCGAAGTCGTCGACATTTCCCAGTCGAGCGGGTCTCAACTCGAAGCGCCAGCCGACATCGCCCTGGGCCCGGTCCAGATGCCGGCCACGGTATCGGAGGACCTGGCCGTTGGAAACATCGGGGACCGGCTCATTGACCCGACGGTGATCATTGCAGCGGTGCAGCTGGACGGCACCGCCGACTTCGCGTTGGGCCAGCTGGAAGCCACCACCATTGGTCACGGCAACCAGGCGCGCGGCAGCGTTGCGTTGACACCAACCTCGACCGGTCCCCACCAAGCCGTGCTCAGCATCGACCACAACGGGGCCGCGAGCCCGCATCTGGTCACCGTCACCGGCTTCGGATGGCAGGCAACAGACGACGTCGCCGCCACCCTGGAAGATGAGCCGATCGTGATTGCGGTACTCGACAACGACGGCGATCCCGACGGGTCCGTGCTCACCGTATCCAGTGTCGACCGACCCTCCAACGGGGTTGCTACCACCAACGGTGTCACCGTCACCTGCCGTCCCGGCCTCAACTTCAACGGCGAAGACACCTTCGGGTATCGCCTCCGCGACAGCAACGGAACCGTCGCCGAGGCTTCCATCACCGTCACCGTCGCCGACATCAACGACCCCCCCGCCGCCAACGCCAACGGACCCTA
>CAXMOL010000010.1:0-5528 GCA_964194935.1 uncultured Kiloniellaceae bacterium | reverse complement strand
TGGCGCCGGAAGTCGAGGATCGGCCACGAACGCTCCTCGGCGAGTTCGCGCAGTTCCTTGTCCGGGTTGACCGCGTGGGGATGGCCGACCAATTCGAGAAGGGGTTGGTCGGTCATGCTGTCGGAGTAGGCGAATGAACCTTCGAGCGAGATTCCTTCGGAATCTGCGACCGCTTGGACCGCCGCCGCCTTCTGCGGTCCGTATGCGTAGACCTCGACCTGGCCGGTGTATAGGCCCTTGGCGTCGATTCTTGCCTTGGTGGCGATCACGTGCTCAACACCGATGTAGCGGGCCAGCGGACGCACCACCTCTTCGGGGCTGGCCGAGACGATGTAGACCTTGCGACCCTCCCGCATGTGCTCGTCGATGAGGAATAGAGCCTCGGCGTAGACAAGAGGGGATACGACCTCCTCCAGAGCCTCTTCCACGAGCTTCTCGACTTCGGCCTTGTCCCAGCCCTTGGTGAGCTGGAGCATGGCGTCCCTGGTCTTGGCGAGCTGGTCCTCGTCGGCTCCAAAGGTGACGAACATCAGCTGGCTGATGGCGGCGCGCATCAGCGTTCGCCTGCCGAGCATCCCCGCCTTGTAGAGCTTGCCGGTAAAGGCGAGGGTGGACGACTTGGCGATGACCGTCTTGTCGAGGTCGAAGAAGGCTGCCTCGGTCATAGCGCCGCAATTGTACGACTGAGGTGGTCCTGAGCGATACGACCCTCTTGAGGTGGCGTCGACCCTATGAGACGTTGCGGTCGCACCAAGCCGAGGAGATGGATTGCCGGCGCTTGCCATGTGGACGCCGGAGGACGGATTGCTGGGTGCTCTCGCGCCACTCGGCGCGGCGTTGGCGGCTCCGCCGGCGCTGGTCATTGATCTGGATCCAAGTGGGCCAGCGTATCCCGGCGAACGATCGCTGGCCGATCTGGTGGCCGATGAACCGACTCTTGAGGATTTGACACCTCGTTCCGGCGTGGCCGTGGTTCGCAATGGTGGGATAGCGCCTTCCGAGGCGGCCGGCGTTGTCGGGTCCCTTCTCCAATCCTGGGAAAGGGTGGTGCTTCGTTTGCCACCGCGCCCCGAACCGCAAGCCGACTTTCCAATCGTTCCGGTGCGGCTCCTGCTGCCGGGCTGGTTGGCCGGTCCGTCTGAGCCCGCTGTTTGGCAGGCCATCCCCGAGTGGGCGCGTATGCCGATAGCCGGTGTCCGGCTTCCGGTTCCCGAACGGGCGACGGTCAGGGCACTGCTGGCCGGTCGACGTCCGTGGCGCTCGCGTTGGATAAGGGCATGGCGGTCGGTGTGGAAGGCACGATGGGAGCGCTGAGCCGCGTCCTCGACTGGGTCTTGGCCGATCCAGGGTCGCTGGACCCTGACGATGTCGTCGGTGCGATCGATCGTGCCACTGCCACTCAAGCGCCGATGAGGGCGTCCGTGGTCCGTCAACTGGCCTCCGACTCACTGACCGGTATGGGTCCACTCGATGCTCTCCTCCAGGATCCGACCATCACGGACATCCTTGTAAACGCTCACGATGAAATCTGGATTGAGCGCGATGGCCAACTCGAACGCTCAACCATCGAATTCCCCACTCCCGAGGCCGTAGTCGCAGCAGTCGAGCGGGCGTTGCTCCCGTTGGGACTCCGACTCGATCGAGCCTCGCCTTCTGTCGACGCTCGACTCCAGGACGGATCTCGTCTTCATGCCGTGGTGCCCCCAGCTGCCGTGGACGGTCCGGTCGTGGCGATTCGAAGATTCACCGCGGCAGTGCTGGATCTTGAGGATCTGATCGCCGCAGGAGCGGTCGACCGCGATGGTGGTCGGATCATTCAGTCGCTGGTGGTCGACAGAACCAACCTCATCGTGAGTGGCGCCACCGGGTCGGGCAAGACGACATTGTTGAACCTGCTTTCGAGATTGGTGCCGGCCGGCGATCGGATCGTGACCGTCGAGGAAGCTGCGGAGCTTCGTCTTGAGGGTCATGTTGTGAGGCTTGAGGCACGACCGCCAAACGCTGAAGGTGCTGGCGAGATCACCGTACGCAACCTTGTTCGGCAGGCACTGCGGATGAGGCCGGATCGGATCATTGTTGGCGAAGTCCGCGGCCCCGAAGCTCTTGATCTCATCCAAGCGATGAGCACGGGGCACGCTGGCTCGATGGGAACGGTTCATGCTTCTGGGGCCGAGGGAGCGATGTGGCGACTCGAAACTCTTGCCGCAGGCGCTGGTGGGGTACCTCACGACGCTCTGCGTCGAATGCTGTGGTCGGCGGTCGAGGCGATTATCCATGTAGAGCGATCTGGGACGACGCGGCGCGTCCGCGCAGTTTCCAGGGTTACCGGAGACCAGATCCAATCGGTGTGGGAGTGGTGACCACCGCAGTAGTGCTGGGGCTCGTGCTGTGGGCGGGATCGTCGCCCTTGGCGCTTCTCGTGGTCTTCATGGCCTTTCGACTTCCGATTCTTGCCCTCGTCGGCGCCGCAGCGTGGGTCGCGCAGAATTGGTTACGCCGTGACCGTGGTCCGACCCCCGACCAGGAGGCCGAGTTTCTCGAGGGTGTGGTGACAGAGCTATACGGCGGTGCGTCGCCGCGGCTGGCGGTCATCCGTTCGGCAGAACAGTCGACAGCCGTAGACGCCAGGCAGGCTATGCGAGCTGCGTCTCTCGGACTCGATTCGACTCGCCTTGCAGCAGCACTCGCGAGTGCCATGCCTCTCAACGGTCGGCTCGCTGGAGCCGCCTGGGCGATCTCGAGTGAATCAGGCGCTCCGTTCGGGCCGGTGATGCAGTTGCTGTCGCAACGAGCGGCCGACCGCGGTCGCCTGCTTCGTGAACGCAGTGCTCTCACCGCCCAGGCACGGGCGAGCGCTTGGATGGTTGCCGGCCTCCCGATGGGCCTCTTTTTGGCCCTCTTGCTCAGCGGCCGGGTTGATCTCGGACCGTCGCTTCCTATCGCTGTCGCCGGAGCCGCTCTTCAACTACTGGGGGTTGCCATCGTCGTGTTCATGCTGCGGAGTCGCCCGTGATAGCTCCGGTGGCCGTTGGCCTTGCGACCGTCACGGTGCTGTCTCAATTCAGCGTCCGAAGGGCTGGACCCATCGGACTTGGATTCGCTGCGACTCTGATTGCACCGGTGCAGACAGCTGCCGGACTCTTCCTCGCATTTGCCGTTGGGAGGTTTCGATCCGCCGTCAAACTGTCGCGTCAGTCGACCGTCGAGCGAGATGCCAGTCTCGAAGCGTCGGAGCTTGTTGCCCTCGCATTGGCAGGTGGCCTCAGTGTGGCCGCGGCCCACCGGGTAGCTCTTGTCCATGCGGCTCCGGAGGCGCATCAAACCCTGTCGCGGTTGGTTGTCGATATGCAGGTCAAGGGGACCCGAGCAGCCCTCATCGACGACGATGGGTCGATGGCCGGAGCGTCTCGAGTCATCGCCGCCGCTGCCGCCTCTGGTGCTCCCGTCCTTCCTGCGCTCAAGGGGCATCTCGAAGTCGAGGCGCATCGCCGGCATTCCGAGCGGGTGGAGACAGCTCGGAAGCTTCCGGTTCGACTCCTTCTCCCGTTGACGCTGCTCGTTCTCCCAGGCTTTGTCCTCCTCACCGTCGGTTCAACAGTCGTCGGATCGTTGACACGACTCAACCCCTGACGAAAGGAACTCATGACGTCAGAAAATGGCCAAGCAACCGCCGAATATGCACTTGTGATTGTGGCGGCGGCTGTCATCGCCGTCGCCCTGATTACATGGGCGTCAAGCTCGAGCGTGCTTCCTGACTTCTTCTCTGCCGTGGTGGACAGGGTCCGAGGAATGGCCGGTGCGTGATTCGGGGAGTGCGACCGTGGAATTCGCTCTGGTCATCCCTTTGCTGCTGGTTGTGCTGCTCGCCAGCGTCGAAGTAATGCTTGTTGCTCGCTCCCAACTCCAACTCGGACACGCTGCCCGGGAAGGCGCACGCGAGGCGGCTACCACCCCTGATTTGGAGCGGGCGATCGTGGCGGTGCAACGGTCACTTGACGATGGCGCTGCTTCGCGGGTGCGGGTCTCGGTCGATCGCCAGCAGCATGTCGGCGGGACCGCTCGGGTGACGGCCACCCTCAGCCATGCGATCGCTACACCCCTGTTTGGTGGATTCGCGGTGACTCTCGAGTCCTCAGCGGTGATGCGTGTCGAGCGATGAGACGGGCTCGGCCGCGCTGGCCGTTATCGGAGCAGTTGCGGTCGTGCTTCTCCTCGCGATGTGGATGTCGGCTTTGGCTATCGCGATGCGGGGCCACCAAGCGGCGACCACGGCGGCGGATGCCGCGGCTCTTGCTGCCGCTCCGGTGACGTTCCTACCTTTCGGCGCACAGGGCTCACCAAGTCAGGAAGCAGCCCGGTTTGTTGTCATGAATGGTGCAGAGATGATTTGGTGCCGTTGCGAGATCGACCGCACATTCGAGCCGCGCACCGTGGAGGTGCTGGTACGCAGATCAGTGCAGCTACCGATACTCGGAACCAGGTACGTAGAGGCGATTGGTAGAGCCGAATTCGTTCCAGCGGCATTGCTGGGTGGCTAGATCCAGATCAGGAGCGCCACTGAAGCGCCCGAACCCGGAGTTAGGGTTGGTCCGGGAGGAGTGATGAGTGATCCTGCTGGTGAGATGGGCCGTGTGGTCACTGCCATTCTCGGTGGTGGCCAGGGCGCACGGTTGTGGCCACTGACCCGAGATCGAGCGAAGCCTGCCGTTCCGTTGGCAGGCAAGTTCCGCCTCATCGATATACCGATCTCCAACAGCCTCAGGGCCGGCATCGACCGCATCTATGTGCTGACCCAGTTCAACAGCGAGAGTCTGCATCGCCACATCGCTCAGACCTATCGCTTTGACGCATTCAGCGCCGGCTTTGTAAACATCCTTGCTGCCGAACAGAGCCTGGAGAACCGCGACTGGTACCAAGGAACTGCGGACGCGGTCCGCCAGAACCTCCGTCGTTTGTGCGAAGGCGATCCGAGCGAAGTGGTCATCCTCTCGGGCGACCAGCTCTACCTGATGGATCTGGCGGCGGTGGTTGAGACGCACCGCCGTCTCGGGGCCGATCTGACGATCGCGGTGACACCGGTCAGCGGCGACGAGGCGCAAGATTTGGGAATCATGCGACTCGATGATCGGCAGCGAGTCGTCGACTTCGTCGAGAAGCCGACCGATCCGGATGTCATCGATCGTTTTGTCCTCGACTCCGAAACGGTGGCCGCCACCGGACTCGATGCTGATCCTGGTTCCCTGCTCGCCAGCATGGGGATCTACGTATTCAATACGGATGCTCTGATCCGACTCTTTGACGACCACGAGGGTGACGACTTTGGCAAGGAGTTGATCCCGCACGCCGTGAACGACTTCGACGTCGTCGGCTACAGCCATCGCGGCTATTGGCGTGACATTGGGACGATCGGTGCGTTCCATGAGGCGAGTCTGGAACTGACTCATCAGCTGCCGGCCCTCAACCTTTACGACCCCGATTTCCCGATCTACACCCATCCCCGGTTCCTGCCGGGGAGCAAGGTGACCGAG
>CAXMOL010000009.1:0-12148 GCA_964194935.1 uncultured Kiloniellaceae bacterium | reverse complement strand
TCCGAGAGTCGCCGCTGCGCCTTCGAAACGGGGATCGAGATTGCGCAGCGCCCCCTCCACCGTGATCACCAGGAATGGCATCGCGACGAAGGTCGTAGCGATCACAACGCCCCAGATCGAAAATGGCAGGACCAATCCGGTTGCCTCGTTCAGCGGCTCTCCGATGAAGCCGCGCCTCCCCAACGCAAACAGCAGAGCGGCGCCACCGACGACAGGCGGGATAACCAGGGGAAGCAGTACCAATCCCCGGACGATCGAGCGTCCGGGGAATTCGACCCTGGCCAGCAGCCATGCCAACGGGACTCCGAACACAAGTGAGATGGCGGCGGCCCCGAGCGATGCGATCAGTGACACTCGCAGCGCTTCAGTGGTCAATTCGCTCGACAGCAGAGTGCCCAGCTGACTCCAGGGTGTTCGTGCCAACAGGCCGATGAGTGGAACAACGAACAGGGCCAAGCCGACGAGGCCGAGGACCACCAATGCCAACGGCGGGCGAGTGCGACCGCCCTCGGATCGACTTCTGCTCATGGCGAAACGAACCCTTGATCCATGAGGATGCGCTGCCCTTCTGCTGAGAGCACAAACTCGAAGAAGTCGTTCGCCACGGTCGGATTGGGCGCGTCAGCGAGTACCGCGATGGAGTAGTCGGCAGCCCGGTCCTGAGGATTCATGACTCCATCGACTCCGCCGGTCGAGGCAATGTCGGTCGCGTAGACAAGCGCCACATCAAGTTCCCCGGCCTCGACCTTGGTGAGAAGTGAGCGGACATCGGGTTCATAGGTATCGATCGCAGGAACGACTCGGGCTGCGCCGAGCACGGTGCGAGCCAGGGTGCCGCACGGGACTGCCTCGGCACACAGCCCGATGAGGAGTTCCTCGTGGGCAAAGTCGGCTAGACCGGTGATACCTGCCGGGTTGCCGCGAGGTACCGCGATCTGCAGTCGATTGCTGCTGAAGACCCTGGGCGATCCTTCGACCAATCCTGCTCCAACCACCTGATCCATATTGGCGATGTTGGCAGAGGCGAAGACGTCGATGGGCGCTCCCTCGAGGATTTGTTCGCGCAGTGTGGGACTGCCTGCAAGGTTGAGGACGACATCGACTCCTGGATTGTTGGTCTCGAACCCGGCCTCCAGCTCGGCAAATGCGTCCGTCAACGATGCTGCCGCCGAAACGAGAATCTGGTCGTTCGAGTTGGATCCGCACCCAGTGAGTAGGAGCAGCGTCGCGACAAGAAGCGCGCGCACACGGCCGGTCTTCATTCTCCCCCCTCAGGGGGGAGTCCCGATCGAGCAGAGCGAGTGAGGGGAGGGGGGTCACTGTTTCCCGGACCGCGCCGAGCGACCCCCTCTGCCATCACCTGCGGTGATGCCACCTCCCACTGAGGGGGAGGAACACGAGGTGAGATAGGCATTGCGTCGCCGCTTGGCACCAAGGTCAGTCTCCGATGTCGATGTCCCGGGTCGTTGTCAGCATTATGGGGCCACCTGAGGTGGGAAAGCGCTCACGACTGCTGGGTAGTCTCCCGACATGGCAGCGATCACGATCTCGGGACTCACCAAGTCGTATGGGGATGTCCATGCGGTGCGCGGAATCAACCTCACGGTGGAAGAGGGTGAGGTTTTTGCATTGCTCGGTCCCAACGGTGCTGGCAAGACGACGACCGTCGAGATCCTGGAGGGACATCGCCATCGCACCTCGGGTGAGGTCACCGTTTTGGGAGAGGACCCAGCCACGGCCGGACGTGAGTTCCGGGAACGAATCGGTGTTGTTCTCCAGTCCTCCGGTATGGACAGGCAACTCACTGTGAGGGAGTCGGTCGAGCTATATGCGGCCATGTACCCGCGTCGCAACAAGGTCGATCGGGTCATCGAAATAGTTGGCCTCGAAGAGAAGGCTGATGCCAGAGTCGGGACGTTGTCGGGAGGTCAGCAGCGCCGCGTCGACCTCGCCCTCGGGATAATCGGCGAGCCGGAGCTCGTCCTCCTGGACGAGCCGACGACCGGATTCGATCCGTCGGCGCGTCGCAAGTCCTGGGAGTTGATCGACCGTCTCAGATCGCTGGGTACGACCATTCTCCTCACCACCCACTACATGGACGAGGCACAAAACCTCGCCGACCGCGTAGCGGTGATGGCCGATGGGCTGATCGTGGCCGAGGGGACGCCGGACACATTGGGCGGCCGTTCTGAGGGAGGGGCGGTTGTCGCCTTCCGCCTTTCGGGTGGCACCGCGGTCGATCTTCCGCCTCCATTTGCCGGGGCAAGCGGACCGCTCTACGAAGTGGCCATGAGCGACCCGACCCGCGACCTCTACATGCTCACTTCGTGGGCGACATCGAACGGGGTGTCGCTCGACGGGCTGACGGTGTCCCGACCAACGCTCGAAGATGTCTATCTGGAACTCACCGGAGACGGCGACGATGGTTGAGGGCCGCACTCCGATGCCGGCGCTTATCTGGAGCCAGATCAGGTATCAGAACACGCTGTTTTGGAGGACTCCGGTGGCAGCGTTCTTTACCTTGGTCTTCCCGCTCATGTTTCTCATCCTCTTCAACCTGCTGTTCGACGAGCGGATCGAGATTGAGGGCAGGGACCCGCTCACGATCGCCCAGTTCTATGCGCCGGCGCTTGCTGCTTTTGCCGCCGCATCGGCGACGTACACCAACATCGGCGTGGGCCAGGCAATCGCTCGTGACGAGCGAATCCTCAAGCGCTTTCGCTCGACTCCGCTCCCGCCGTGGGTCTACATGGCTGGAGTGGTTGGTTCCGCGATATGGCTGGCGTTTATCGCCACCGTGATGATGATCTCGGTCGGCGTTTTTGCGTACGGGCTGGAGATCTACGTTGAACGACTCCCGGCGGCGCTGGTCACCTTTGCCGTCGGCGTGACGGCGTTCGCCGCACTCGGCCTCGCCCTCGCTGCGATATCACCGACCGGCGACACCGCTCCGGCAGTGGCTAATGCCACGCTGTTGCCGATCGCATTCATCTCGAACGTGTTCATTCCGATCACCGACCCGGCTCCCTGGCTCGAGTTCATGGGTGACTTCTTCCCGCTGAAACACTTTGTCGTCCCGCTCCAGGATGCCTTCGATCCGTTCGTGACCGACAGCGCTTTTCGCGGCGGCGACCTGCTTGTGATGGCGCTGTGGGGGGTGGGGGGACTCGCCTTCGCCCTCAGGTACTTCTCCTGGGAACCCAAGACCGAGAGCGGTGGGCGCAGGCGCGGCCGGAAGGCCCGGGCGTCTACCTAGGCTTCCCTTGAGGGGTGAAATATCGCCTTGCAGGTCTTTGCGATGACCCCAGGACCTAAGCCTCTATCGGCTATCGACGACTTGCGAAATCGTTTGATAAATCTCAGAGAATCGAGAATTCATCATGTCCACAGCCGCAGCCCGCGTCGCGGGCGCAACCAAGATATTCGGTGAAGGCGAGGCCGCCGTCACCGCTCTGGATGACCTCACCGTCGAGTTCGAGCAGGGCAGGTTCACCGCCATCATGGGACCGTCGGGTTCCGGCAAATCGACACTGCTGCACTGCGTCGCCGGTCTTGACACACTCACCGAAGGCGCTGCCTTCATCGGCGACGTCCGACTCGGCGACCTGAAGGAGAAGGATCTCACCCTGTTGCGGCGCGACAAGGTGGGCTTCATCTTTCAGGCTTTCAACCTGATCCCGACGCTCGATGCGGGCGAGAACATCACTTTGCCGATCGACATTGCCGGCGGTGACCTCGACCAGGAGTGGTTCGACACCGTTGTAGGAACTATCGGAGTAGCCGATCGCCTCAGCCATCGGCCCTCCGAATTGTCCGGCGGTCAGCAGCAGCGGGTCGCCGCAGCGCGAGCGCTGGTAAGTCGTCCTGCGATCGTCTTTGCTGATGAACCCTCCGGCAACCTCGACTCGAAGTCGGGTGCCGAGTTGCTGGGCTTCATGCGAAAGGCCGTTGACGAGTACGACCAGACCATTGTGATGGTCACTCACGATCCCAACGCGGCCGCATATGCCGATCGGATCGTGTTCCTGGCCGACGGCGGATTTGCCGGTGAGTTGCTCGACCCGACGGCAGATCAGGTCTTCGAGCACCTCAAGTCGATGGGTGACTGACGATGATCAGAATTGCGCTTCGCAGCGTCCTGCTGCACAAGCTCCGGCTGACTTTGACCGCAGTAGCGATCATCCTCGGGGTTGCCTTCGTATCGGGAACGTTTGTGTTCACCGACAGCATCAAGGCCTCATTCGACGATCTGTTTAGTGATATCAACTCGCAGGTCGACTTCTACGTTCGGGGGACATCCGAATTCGGGGTGAGCGCAGCGACGCTCGACGAGTCGATCGTCGAGGCTGTCGGTGCTGTAGATGGTCTCGATGCCGTGGTGCCGTCGGTGGACGGCATTGCCCAGCTCGTGGACAAGGAGGGCGCTCCCATTGGCGGAGCCGGACCACCCACGCTCGGGTTTTCTTATCACCCCGAGGGTGAGGCGCTCTCTCCGCTCGACATTCGCGAGGGTGATAGTTGGCCGACCCAACCGGGGCAGATTGTCATCGACACCTTTGCCGCTGAGGCGAACAGTCTTTCCGTTGGTGACGTCATCGAGGTGATTACGTCTGTCGGAGTCGAGCCGTTCGAGATTGTGGGTATCGCCACCTTCGGGGAGGCCGAGAACCTTCTTGGAGCCACGTTGACGGTGTTCGAGTACGGCGAAGCACAGAGGGTCTTCGACATGGAGGGGATGGTTTCGTCCATCTCGCTGACTGCTGCATCAGGCGTGGACAAGGGGCTGTTGCAGGCGTTGATCTCCGAACAACTGCCGGAGCAGGTGGAGATCGTCACCGCGGAGCAGCAGACAGATGATGAGCTGGTCGACGTCAACGAGGGGATCGGCTTCCTCAACACGATCCTGCTCGTCATTGCAGGCGTGGCCGTGTTCGTTGGCGCCTTCATCATCCAGAACACGTTCAGGATCATCGTGGCGCAACGAACCAAGGAATTGGCCATGCTCCGCGCCGTCGGGGCGACGGGGCGACAGGTGACTTTCATGGTGACAGTCGAGGCGCTTGTGGTCGCGCTGGTCGCTTCAGCGGTGGGAATCGGCGTTGGTGTCCTCCTCGCTCTCGGGATCAAGGCTGCGTTTACCGCGTTCGGCTTTGGGTTCCCGGGGGGTCCGCTGACCATCAAGGCACGCACGATCGTTGTCGGGATGACCGTTGGGGTGGTGGTCACACTGATCTCGGCCCTCATGCCGGCCCGCAAGGCGGCAAAGATCGCTCCGATCGCCGCATTGCGGGAAGTTGCCGCCAGCGCCAAGGACCTGTCACGGCGGCTGGTTGCCGGCCTCATCGTTACCGGCATCGGCATCGTGCTGCTTGCGGTCGGCCTGATGATCAATGTGGAAAACGCGATCTCATATGTCGGGTTCGGTGCGCTCCTCACCTTTGTGGGTGTGTCGATCCTGGCTCCACTGGTGGCCCGCTGGTTCGCTAGGACGTTCGGAAAACCGCTTCCTCGTTTGGGGGGGGTTGTTGGGCGTCTGGCGCAGGAGAACGCGATGCGCAAGCCACGTCGGACCGCGGCCACTGCGTCGTCGCTCATGATCGGGGTCGCTCTGGTCAGTGTGATCGCGGTGTTTTCGGCGTCCGCCAAGGCCGGCGTCGCCGCCGTGTTCGAGGACGATTACACGACCGACTTCCAGGTCGGACTCGAGGGCTTTTCCGACCCGCGCCTTTCCGGCCTTCCCCCGGCCCTCACAGATGATCTGCGAGAGCTCGACGAACTCGCAGTAGTCGCCCGTATCCGGTTCGGGGAGTACCGGACGACCGATGCGCTGCAGGCTGAGAAGTTCCTTGTCGGGGTCGACGGTGAACTCGATCGAGCGATCCGGTTTGACCTGGTCGAGGGATCGTTTGCCAACTTCGGCGACGGCAGCGCGCTGTTGTCCGAGGACGAGGCAAAAGAACAGGGTCTTGCCGTTGGTGATTCCATGACCGTCGAGGTCCCCTCGGGTGCCACGATGACACTCGACATCGTCGGAGTGTTCTCAGGCGACGCCATTGGAGTCCCTCTGATCGTGTCGCTGTCGACCTTCGAGGAGTACATCACCTTCCGATTGGATAATTCGGTCCTGACGCTCATGGCCGACGGGGTGGCTGAAGCGGATGCCCGAGCCGCCGTCGACGCGGTGGTCGAGGGATATCCCAACGCCAAGGCGACCAACACCGAGGAGCTGATCAGCGACATAGAGGGTCAGATCGACAGCCTGCTGAATTTGCTGGTGGTGCTGCTCGGCTTTGCGATCATCATCGCTCTGCTGGGCATCGTGAACACCCTCGTGTTGTCCGTGTCCGAGCGGAAGCGTGAGATCGGTTTGCTGCGTGCGATCGGGACTACTCGAAAGCAGATTCGCTACATGATCCGCTGGGAGTCGCTGCTCATCGCCGTCTTTGGCGGGATGCTCGGCTTGGTTGTGGGAACGGCACTGGGAGTGGCCACTGTGGCTGCAATCGGAGAGGGTCTCAAGATCGCGATCCCGGGCGGTCAGTTGGTCACCTACGTGATCCTGGCCGGTATCGGCGGTGTGATCGCTGCGATCCCTCCGGCTCGAGCCGGGGCCAACACGGATGTCCTCGAAGCAATAGCTTACGAATAGGGAGTCACCAGTCACCAGTCACCGGTCATGTGATTCCGAACTGACGACTGACGACTGACGACTGACGACGTTCCTAAATCGCGTGCTCTCGCAGCCTTTCGAACATGGGTATCGCTTCGGCGAGGAGCGGCTTGAGGCGACCCGGTAGGGATTCATCCTTTTCCCGGTACGGGGCGAAGCCGGTGGAGCGATGGACGTTGTCGTACCAATGCGGGGCCCAGACGCCGTCCTCGGGCTTTGGGCCTTCATCCCAGTCGAGCATGTCGGGATCCCA
This sequence comes from uncultured Kiloniellaceae bacterium, assembly GCA_964194935.1. Classification (GTDB taxonomy): domain Bacteria; phylum Actinomycetota; class Acidimicrobiia; order Spongiisociales; family UBA11373; genus JACZWZ01. The sequence continues at coordinate 5,225 of CAXMOL010000009.1, read as the reverse complement.
TTCGAGACCGAGGCGGTCGCAGACCGTGCGCAGCACTCCCTCGGGATCGAGCAGGAGCCGCATCGACTCGATCACGATCGGATCACCGCCTGCCTCCAGGATGCTGTCGAGGAGTCGCACCTGAGTCGGGAGGCTGGTGCCCTCGATCGTGGGATTGGGCACCTGGGCGATCAGCGAGGGGAGCATCTGGCGTGGGTCCCGAGTCAGCAGCAGGTTGTTCATCTGACTCAGAAAGGCCCGATCGAGACCCTCGAGGTGGTGAGCCATATGTTTGAAGAAACGCACTGGAGTGTCCGAAGGACCCAGCAGGACGTTTTGCACGACGGTCACCCCGTCGGTGTCCTGTGACTGAATTACATCCTGGACCGCCGGGTGTTCCGCTCCGGTACGGCAGAGGTAGTAGGCGTAGAGCGGCTCATCGATGACGCTGGTGTCGGGCCGTTCCCGGAAGGCGTACATGACGGCGGTCGAGACGTTGCGCGGTCCCGACCACAGATTGATGCGCTTCACATCATCCATCGGATAGATCCTTTTCAATAAGTGTCTCGTATAGATCGCGGAGACGCTCGGTCATCGGGCCGGGTGATCCTTCTCCAATCGTGTGCCCGTCGACCTCGATTACCGGGGTGAGTCCGCCGAATGTGCCGGTCACGAACGCTTCCTCGGCCGCGTAGACGTCTTCGGGGAAGAAGGGCCCTTCATGGGCGGGAATTCCTGCGTCTCGGGCCGCCTCCAGAACCGCACCGCGGGTGATGCCGGGAAGGTTGAAGTCACCGGTCGAGGTCCAAACCTCGCCGTCGCGCACGATGAAGAAGTTCGTCGCATTGCAGGTCGCCACGGCCCCGGTCGTGTCGAGCATCAAGGCCTCGTCGGCCCCGGCGTCGGTTGCCTGAATGAGAGCGATCACCTCGTGAAGCTTGGAGTGGACGTTGAGACGTTGATCCAGAGTGTCCGGTGGGGGGCGACGTACCGTCGCAGTGAACAGGCTGATGCCACGGTCACGAACTGTCGGATCGGCCTGCTTGTACTCGGCTATCACAACAATGTTGGGCCCTGAGATGAGGTTGGCCGGATGTTGGGACGGGGTCTTCTTGTTGCCCCGGGTGACCATGAGGCGAATATGAACTCCGTCGGCCATCTCGTTGCGAGCCAAGACTTCGTGGAGGAGTGCGGTCACGCCTGCGCGATCCAGGCCAATGTCGATCGAGACGGTGTCGAGTCCATGGAATAGCCGATCGAGGTGGCGGTCGAGAAACGCGATCCGTCCCTTGTGGAGGCGCATTCCCTCCCACACTCCGTCGCCAACCAGATAGCCGCTATCGAATACCGAGATCCTGGCTTCGTCGCGATGGAAATACTCGCCGTTGATATAGACGAGGACATCTGCATTGCGCGGATCGGGGACCGCGGAATGGGTCGTTTTTGCCACGGAATCAGCGTAGCCCTGGTGCGACCGTCGCTAGCCTCGCCGACGTGATCGATCGACTCGCCGATGCTCTGAACCTGACTCCAGCCCAAAGTCAGTTGCTTTTGAGCGGGGTGTGGCTCCTGTCGCTCACCCTGATTCGTTGGATTGTGCTTGCTGTGGTGCACCGTCGGATCGACGACCCGAGCATCTGGTACCGGACCCAAAAACTGCTGTCGTACACAATCACGTTCGTCGGACTGGTGGTACTCGCCTCGATCTGGATCGAAGGCAGCGGAATCGCTACCTATGTCGGATTGATCACCGCCGGTCTTGCCATCGCGCTCAGCGATGTCCTGAAGAACCTGGCCGGCTGGCTGTTCATTGTGCTGCGGCGCCCATTCCGGCTCGGCGAGCGCATCGAGATCGGCGAACACAAGGGCGACGTGATCGACATCCGGGCGTTCCGTTTCACCCTGTTTGAGATCGCCGGTGAGCGTGTCGATGCCGAACAACCCACCGGTCGTCTGTTGCACGTTCCAAACGGCCTCGTCTTTACCAAGCCGCTCGCCAACTTCACCGAAGGCTTCCAGTACGTGTGGCATGAAATCCCGGTCCTGATCACTTTCGAATCCGATTGGGAGGCCGCGGAGCAGATCATGGTCGATCTGTTGGACGAGCTTTCGCCCGATGAATCGGAGACGAGAGCAATGGATGAGTTACGCGAAACGATGATTGAATATCGAATAGGTGACATGCCGATCGAACCCCGGGTATACGTAACCGTGCGCGACAGTGGGGTACTGCTGACCGGGCGATTGCTCGCCGAGGCACACTCGCTCCGGCAGGTGGAAGAAAACGTGTGGCGGGCCCTGCTCAAGGCCTTTGCGGGTCGCGATGACATCAATCTCGCCTACCCGACGGAGCGGCGGGTCTCTTAGGAGTCGGCGAGTTGGGCGCGTACTTCGCCTAGCACCCCGAGGGCTTGGTCATAGAGTTGCTGACCGGTCATCTCCCCGCCTTCCCTGACGAACTCCGAGGCGCGGTTGCCGAGGGCATTCCGATATGCACTACGGCTAGGCCCGTGGTGTTTGTCGTAAACCTCGGGCTCGGGTCGACTGAGATTGGCCAGATGAAACCCGTCGAAGCGAGCGGCATCTTCCCAACGTTCGAGGATGACCATGAAGCTCATTAGGTGAAACGAAATGATCTCGATTCGAAACTTGTCGTAGTGGGGTGCACACAAGATCAACGCCTCCTCGTGGAGGTCGCGCGCCTCGGCCAGGTTCCCGGCATCCTGTTCGAACCACGCCCCCAGGCTGAGGATCTCGATAGCCTGAAAATTGACGGTGAGTTCGCGTTCGAGGGCTATGGCCCGGCGGGAAGGTACTAATGCCTCCTCGGGTCGCCGCAGCAGGGCGAGAGCGATGGCTTCGTTGCCCAGGGTGAAAGCCATTTGAAATGGCGCCCCTTGCTGCTCGAATATCTGGCGTGCCTCGCGCTGTTTGACGACTTCCGTTTCGAAGTCCCCCCGATAACGGGCGATTTGGCCCGCTACGGAGAGCACCCAGCCCAGGCCGGACGGTTGACCGGCCTTGCGGTAGGCGGCTTCGGCGTTCGCGATGCGCTCGGCGGCATCGTCGAGTCGACTCATCATGCGATCGCTAAAGCTGGCCAACAGGTTTGCCATGGCGATCATCCAACTGTCGTCCGCTCTCTCGCCGGCATCGAGCGTTTGGAGCATGTGCACCTTGGCTTCGTCGTAGTCCGATCTTGTCCACTGGATGTATCCGAGGGCCATGTGAGCAAGTCCTTCGGCGTAGGCATCGTCGGTGGCGAGTGCGTCCGATATCGCTTCTTCCCCGAGGTTATTGGCATCGTCTTCGTTCAGGAACCCGGCGAACATGGCGCCGAATGCCAACAGTTCGACACCGGTCCGGTTATCCAGCGAATCCCGGTGGGGCAGAGATTTGCGAATCCATTCGAGTCCTTCGGTGATGTTGGACGCAGCCCACCAATACCAGGCAAGGTTGGCCGCGATGGAGGCCGCGGTGGATTCGAAGTCGTTCTCCAAGCCATAAGCCATCGCCGCACGGAAGTTGTCGTGGTCGGCGGTGAGTTGCTCGTAGGCAATGGCTTCATCTGGACCATTGAGCTTCGGGGCAGTCGCTTCGACGAACTCGCGGAAGTACTCGGCGTGTCGCACTCGCACCGGATCGACCTCTGCGGACTCGGTGAGACGGCGTAAGGCGTACTGCCGGAGCGTCTCCAGCATCCCGAATCTCCCGGTGATTTCATCCCGCACCACCATCGACTTGTCGACCAGTTGGCCGATGTGGTCCAGCACGTCATAGGTTTCGACATCGTCGCCGGCGCATACCGCCTCGGCAGCTTCGAGGGTGAACCCGCCGCGGAATGCGGCGAGTCGCTGGAAGACGGACTTCTCCGTATCTGACATCAAGTCATAGGACCAGTCGACAGTCGCTTCGAGCGTCTGATGACGGGGAAGAGCGGTCCGGCTGCCTCCGGTGAGAAGCCGGAACCGATCGTCGAGTCGCTCGGCTATCTGCTTGGCGTCGAGGACTCGTGCCCTGGCCGCAGCGAGTTCGATGGCCAGAGGCATTCCGTCGAGCCGCTCACAGACCTGATGCACCCACTCGAGGGTGTCGGGGTCGGTGTCGAAGCGGGGGTTGGCGTCCTGTGCCCGCTCTACGAAGAGACGCACGGCATCGCTCTCCATCGGATCTCCGGCGGCGACCGCACCCAGCGATGGGACCTGCCACAACACTTCTCCGGGGACGCCGAGACCCTCCCGACTGGTTGCGACGACCGAGAGATCGGGACAGTGCTGCAGCAGGTGTTGGACGACCTTTGCGGTAGCGGTGATGAGGTGCTCGCAGTTGTCGAGCACCAGTAGCGATGTCCGGTGGGCGAGGTGGTTGGTTACCTGATCGAGGATGTCGGCTGCTCCGGTGCCGAGCTGGGAGTTGCCACTGCCGCCTTGACTCCTGGTCAGTCCTAGGACGTCGCCGATGGCGGTGGCCACAAGGTCGGCGTCGCCGACAGAGGCGAGTTCTACGAGCCAGATCCCGTTCGGGTAGTCCGCAGCGCTCTCGGCCGCCGCCTGCAATGAGAGCCTGGTTTTGCCGGAGCCGCCGACACCGGTGAGGGTGAGCAACCGGTTGTCATGGAGGCGTTTTACGACATCGTTCAGTTCCAGATCGCGGCCGACGAACGAAGTCAGTTGTATGGGAAGGTTGTTGGGAAAGGCGTCCAGCGACAGGAGGTCGGGGAAGTCGTCGCGCAAGTCGGGGTGCACCACCTGAAAGATGCGCTCGGGTCGTCCCAGGTCCTTGAGGGTGTGTTCCCCGAGATCGCGAAGCGACAGGCCGGTCGGGGAGTCGCCGACCAGTTCCTCTGTTCCGAGCGAGAGCAGGATTTGCCCCCCATGACCCGCGGCGAGGATCCGGGCGGCGCGGTTCAGTGCCGGACCGAAATAGTCACCACCGCGTTCATGAGCGACGCCGGTATGGAGAGCCATCCGCACGGCAACCGTTCCCAGTTCTCCCCACTCGGCTGCGGCGAGGGCTTGTTGGGCCGCCACGGCTGCTGCCAATGCTGCCGACGGGTCGACAAACGCGGCGGCAAACGCATCGCCCGCAGTGGTGAAGATGTATCCGTCGACCGCCTCGATCTCCCTACGAAGAATCTGATCGTGTTGCTCCAACGCGGTAGGCATGGCTGCGCCGTGCTCCTCCCACATTCGTGTGGAGCCTTCGATGTCTGTGAATAGGAACGTGACTGTTCCGGACGGCCGGGA
>CAXMOL010000008.1:0-4034 GCA_964194935.1 uncultured Kiloniellaceae bacterium | reverse complement strand
CTCAGCTCGATCGTCGAGCAGCTCCACACGCTCGACAACGGCAACCACCACACCGCTGGGCGTGGCGTCGAAAAGGGAATCGATCTCGGCTGAGACGTCGTCGATGAAGGTCACAGCACCGAGCTCTGACAATGCGGCCTCGATGAACTCGAGATCCAGGTCGAACAGCGGTGACGCCGAGTCGGACCCGACCGAGCGAGAGACCCGGATATCGTCAAACACATCTGAGCCTCCGAATCCGTTGTCGACCAGCAGGAACCTTGTCAGAGCATCTGCCAGGAGTCCGGCACGTTCGGAGGCGTCCTCGAACCCGTAGTCATCGGGGGGTGTGAATGGCTCTTCTATATCTGCGCTGGTGACCACACCGTCGTCGACTTCGAACGTCACCCTCCCGGGCCACAGGTCGGCGGTGAGCACCAACTCCTCGTCGTCTTGTCGCGAAACGCGCCACGGAATGTCGTCGGCCTCGGCCTCGGCGATCGCATCCTCAAGGGTGAGTCCGACAAATCCGCCCGTGGAGGTCTGGTCAATGGCGGGGGCGTCGTCGTCCCCGGTGAAAGCGAGAGCGGTGACTGTCAGTCCCAGAACCGTGACGGCTATCAAGATCGCGGCGGTCCTAGATCTCATGGTCAATCCTGTCGTGGTGTACCGGTTTGACGATCGGTCGCGATAGTCAGGTTCCCTGAATCGAAAAGCCCAACCGCTACGCCACGACCACTCAGGCCGTTGGCTCGTGTCCCGACTCAGTGGAGTTGGTGATGCTCCGCAGCGCCAGATAGCTGGCAGCGGTGGCTCCGATGGCGATGACGGCCCCGTAACCGGGCCACCAGTCGTCGAGGTATCCGTTCGCATTGACCAACCAGATGGTCTGATCCTCGACCGAAGGCAGCAGGACGAACATCGTTGCCAGCAACACGACGATTGCGCCGGCGCCCACAGTTCCAATGATTCGAGAGGTGCGCTGCAGCGCCGCGGTGGATGGCTCGACGCCTCCTTGGTGTGTGGTCCACAGCAGCCGCAACGGTCCGATCAGTGCGACCGCGCCGACCAAGAGCAGGATCTGGACGTAGAAGAGCAGCTCGGGGAAATCGAAGAAGTGAAGGCCTTCACCGTAGGTACCCACGCCGACGATCGAGTACCAGTTGAAATAGGTGGTTTTCTCGGTGAACGAGGCGAAAGGCAGAAACAGCAACGCGAATATGGCCACGGCAACCCCGATCAAGCCGATCAGGTATTGGCGCCGCTTTGCGCCATCCAATGGTTCCTCCTTCGATGCCGACCTCGCCGCGTGTCCTTAGTGGGATCGATACGCCGCAAATCGAATCTAGCGTTTGCCACACTCGGGACATGGACGATCGTGAACTCGAGCAGCTTGTTCTGGAACGGATTTCTTACTGCCAGAGGTGAGCGCCCCTGTAGGTGATCGACAAGGTGTAGCGGTTGGGCACCTCGCCCGGCTTCAAGGTCCAGGCGTCAGACTTAGACTCTCGCCCAATGTCCAATGTGTTGACCAACGTGCAAGGCCTAATGGTCGGGCTGTCTCCGCCGGGGCTTCGTTCGCCTCCCGGCCAAGGAATGAGGAGCCGTTGCTAAAGGACCTCATCGAAGACCTCGACCTCGGCACCTCGACTGAGATCATCGTCGGCCTGGCGATTGTTGCCGTCGCCGCGTTCGTCTCTTACTTCATCGTCAGGCGGCTGATCGCTCCCGTGATTCGGCGTGTCGTGCTCAAGACCGAAGGGGGGTGGGACGACATCCTCCTCGACAACGTAACCCTGCATCGGGTGGCGCTGTTCGCCCCAATGGTCGTCGTGCTCACCGGGGTGCCGCAGATCCCGTCGCTGGCGTCGGGTTGGGTGGAGTTCATCGAGCGGGTCTCAGGGGCGCTGCTCATTCTGTTCATCGTGCTCGCTCTGAGCGCCCTCATGACGGCGGCGGCGAATCTGTACGCCACGCTGCCGATGGCCGCCGATCATCCCATCCAGGTGTACGTGCAGATCGCCAGGATCGCCCTGTTCGTCGTCGGCGGGGTGGTGATCGTGGCCAGACTCGCCGACCAGTCCCCGTTCTTCTTCCTCAGCGGTATCGGGGCGCTGATGGCGGTGATCCTGCTCATCTTCCGCGACACGATTCTGTCTTTCGTTGCGTCGCTGCAACTGGCTTCCAACGACATGGTCCGGGTGGGGGACTGGATCGAGATGCCCCAATTCAACGCCGACGGCGACGTCATCGACGTGGCGCTGCACACCGTAAAGGTGCAGAACTGGGACAAGACGATCACTGCGATCCCAACTCACAAGCTCATCTCCGAGTCGTTCAAGAACTGGCGCGGCATGAGCGAGTCGGGAGGCCGACGTATCAAGCGTTCGATCCACATCGACATGTCGAGCGTCCGCTTCCTCACCGACCAAGAGATCGAGGGGTTCCGCAGCTTCGCGCCGTTGCGTGAGTACATGGACCGCAAGCTGGAGGAACTCGACGCCCACGCCGCCGACGACGTCCTCGAGCCGGGAATGACGAGCGACCCCCGCCGGCTGACAAATATCGGGACGTTGCGCGCCTACATCGTCAGCTACTTGAAGCAGCATCCCGACCTGGACACAACGGGGATGACGTTCCTGGTGCGTCAGTTGAAGCCCGGCCCGCAAGGGCTCCCCATCGAGATCTACGCGTTCTCCAGTGACACGCGCTGGTCCGCCTACGAGGATATTCAGGCAGACATCTTCGACCACATCCTGGCAATGATCCCCGAGTTCGGCCTGCGGGCCTTCCAGGCACCGTCGGGAGCCGACGTGCGGGTGATTGCCGGCACGGACGGTGCCGGCGACGGGGAGACCGACTCCGCTGCTTCTCAGGCTTGGCCTCGCCGTCACCGACCTAACGATTGACGACTGCGAACCGATCCACAGACAAACCGTGAGAAATCAGACGACGCGCAACGACACCAGAATGTCGCTAACCGTGTGCTGATGGAGCATCGTCGCTTGTCCCAACCACTCGGAGCGACCCGCCAGGACTCTTCGATGATGCTCTGAGGAACTGGATGTAGTGCGCTGGAAGCTCACACTCCTCGGCGCCCGTCAACAGGTGGTTGAGGTACTCCGTCTCTGGTGCGCCGTCCTCGGGCGCCCGCATCTCATTGCGCACAACGTAGGTCATCGCGGAGATCTGCTTGGGTCGGAGACCGTCATCGGGCTGATTCATCCACTCGACGGTCACTTCAATACGGCGGTAGTTGGCCTCAACGGCATCGAGCGTCTTCAACTGATCGTCGCTTATCTGCCAGAGCCGACCCCACACCTCAGCGCCGTCGAGGGCAGATAGATCGGCGGCGTAGCCATTCCAGCGCTTTGACGGAAGCGTGAACGAGAGTCGGTAGCCCCGCAGCACCCCACAACCCGCAGCAACGCCTTGGACCCGGCTGTCAAAGACGGCGGCAGCCATGTTGCTGCCGTAGGCGAAGTAGTAATGGGTGGCCACCACCGCAAACCTAGGACGAGGCAACGAAACCCGTCATCTCGAACGACAGGGGGTCCACCTTGAAGTGTTGTTCTCCGGCCGTCTTCTCGATTCTTTGCACCGATGAGATATCGACTCGTTGCCATCCCCCGACGTGGTGGCATCAGACGGGCGTACTGGGGAGCTCCTTGATATAGATATCTTGCTGCGGGAACGGGATAGTGATCGCGTGTGCGGCGAAACGGCGGTAGATCTCTGAGTTCAGCTCGTGTAGCACCTGCCCCCGATCGACCGGTCGCTCGATCCAGCACAGCAGCTCGAAATCAAGGCTGGAGTCGCCGAACTTTCGGAACCGCACCCTCGGCTCAGGACTCGACATCGTTATCGGGTGACTTTCGCCGACGCCTGTGAGGATGGCCTCGACTTCGTCGATATCGGAGCCGTAGGCGACTCCGACCGAGGTTCCAATGCGAAATTGCCTCGGCGGGCCACCTGCCTCATTGACGATCTTGGCCGCCCCCATGACACCGTTGGGAATCGATACCTCGACGTCGTCGCGGGTGAGCAATCGAGTG
>CAXMOL010000007.1:0-9823 GCA_964194935.1 uncultured Kiloniellaceae bacterium | reverse complement strand
CATCGAGGTGTCGACGATCGTAATCCTCGCAGCCCTGCTGTAAAGGGTCCCTCGGGTCCGAACTGTGAACTGAAAACTGTGAACTTCCTCTAAAACACCGGGTCTCTGAGAACAGGACATGTCATGCAGTGTCCGCCGCCGCGTCCACGCCCCAGTTCGGAGCCTTCGATCTCGACGACGGTTACGCCTGCGAGTCGCAGACGAGCATTTGTCCACTCATTGCGGTTGTAAGCGATGACCACGCCCGGTTCGACTGCGACAACATTGTTGCCATCGTCCCATTGCTCACGCTCGGCCACGAACACGTCCCCACCTGTCGGCACAACTCGGAGCTCTTCGAGTCCGAGAGCCTCCTGGACCACGTCCAGCCATCCCTTCTTCTCGACGATGACATCCACACCGCCATCGTCAGACGGGTAATAGCTGATGGGCTGAATGGCATCGATAACTGGTGGGTACACCGTGACAAGATCGATGTCACAGAACGTGAAGACGGTGTCGAGGTGCATACTCGCTCTGTGGTGGGGCATCTTGGCTGCGATCACCCTTGTTGCCGCCTCGTTGTCGAACAGGATTTTCGCTACTTGTGAGACTGCCTGATAGGTCGTTCGCTCTCCCATTCCGACGAGGACAACACCCTTGCCAACTGGCATGACGTCGCCACCCTCGATCATCGCTTGGCCGTGGTCTGCGTCCGTGGGCTCCCCCCACCAGACGGTGAAGTCTCCGCCCTTGAATTCGGGGTGGAACCGATAGATAGCATCGAGATGCAACGATTCCTTGCGGCGGGCTGGCCAGAACATTGGATTCACGGTCACACCGTTGTAGATCCAACATGAACTGTCCCGAGTGAACAACTGGTTTGGCAGTGGAGGCGTCACCATGTCTGTCTCTTCCCACGCTTTGCGGGAGATGCTTGAAAGTTCCTTTGGGAGTTCGCCGACGGTCACGCCGCCAATGAGATGCTGGACAAGTGTCCTTGCTGGCAACTCGTCCATCCACGATCGCAGGATATCGGCGCCGTTGACACCCACCTCGTCGACCGTCAAACGGCGATCGAGAAGGAACGCCCTTCCCTCGGGATCGCTGACAACATCCTCAAGGAGTTCGTGAACCCGCATCACATGGATGTTGAACTCGTGCCGCATCAGATCGACAAACGCATCGTGCTCCTGACGGGCCTTGCGCGCCCAGATAACGTCGTCAAAAAGTAGTTCCTCAGCATTCGAGGGAGTCAAACGGCGCATTTCGAGGCCTGGTCGGTGAACGATGACCTTGCGCAGCTTTCCAACCTCGGAATGTACTCCAAATTGCTCCATCACGCGGTCCTCTCGTCCTCTGGAATGTCTCTCGATATTGCCCTATTGCTAGCCTAGTTCTTCGCTATACAGGGAGAACACTTTGGCCTACAACCTGAAGAACCGGAGCTTCGTCAAGGAGCTCGATTTCGCTCCATCCGAGATGAAGTTTCTGCTCGATTTGTCAGCGTCGCTCAAGACCGCTAAGTACACGGGCACCGAACAGCCTCAGCTGTCTGGCAAGAACATCGCCCTCCTTTTCGAGAAGACATCGACCAGGACGAGGGCCGCATTCGAGGTGGCCGCTTTCGACCAGGGAGCCCATGTGACCTACTTTGACCCATCGGGATCACAGATGGGTCACAAGGGATCCATCGCCGACACCGCAAGGGTGCTCGGACGCATGTACGACGCACTCGAATATCGCGGCAAGAGACAGGTCGACGTGGAAGATCTCGCTCGGTACGCAGGCGTGCCTGTATACAACGGGCTAACAGACGAGTGGCACCCCACACAGATGCTTGCTGACTTCCTCACCATGCACGAGGCAAGCGGCAAGGCCTACAACAGGATCTCCTATGCATTCCTGGGCGACCTCCGATTCAACATGGCACGGTCCCACGCCGTGATGGCCGCCCTCATGGGCGCCGACCTGAGGCTGGCGGGACCTGCCGACTTGACCCTTCCCACGGACGTCTTCGAAATCGCTCAGGGCATCGCCGCCGGCACCGGGGCCCGGATCACGGTCACCGAGGATCCAAAGGCTGCGGTCGAGGGCGTCGACTTCATCCACACCGACGTCTGGGTGTCGATGGGGGAGCCCAAGGAGGTATGGAGTGACCGGGTGGACCTCCTCCGGCCGTACCAGGTGACCGCCGATCTCATGGAGATCAGCGGCGCTGCGAACACCAGCTTCATGCACTGCCTCCCCGCATACCACGACACCAACACGGTGGTGGGCCGGGCGATGATGGAGCACACCGGTATGAGCGAAGGTCTCGAGGTCACCCACGAGGTGTTCGAGTCTCCATCGAGCGTCGTCTTCGAGCAGGCGGAGAACCGGCTGCACACGATCAAGGCGTTGATGGTTGCCACCCTTGGCTAGAGGAGGGTGGTGAACAATGACGAGTGCCCTGAGCCGCCGCTCGCTTGAGTGTTGCGGAGACTCGTTTCTCCAGTCAGCGCCGGCACACCGGAGGATTGCTCAACACCCTCATAGCCACTCGATGACCGCCGCCACCGAAGAAGCCGATTCCGTCCGCGGGTACGTGCGCGACCGTGCCCCGGTGCGGGTGCTCGTATGAGCGTTGGATTCATTGGCCTCGGGATCATGGGATCGGGAATGGCGGCCAACCTCGTCGCCAACGGACACGATCTCGTCGTGTGGAACCGGACCGACTCTCGCATGGAGCCGCTGGTGGATCAGGGTGCACAACCGGCCAAGTCGCCGGCCGACGTTGCGGCACGCTGCGACGTCGTGATGATCTGCGTGTCCGACACCCCCGACGTCGGGGCGGTCGTCGAGGGCGCCGACGGGGTCATCGAAGCGGTCGGCACGGAGTCGCTGATCGTCGACCATTCCACTGTCAGCCCGTCGGCGACGGTTCGACTCGCCGGGCGGGTGGCCGCAAAGGGTGGTTCGTGGCTGGATGCGCCGGTCAGCGGCGGATCGGAAGGCGCAGCCAATGGCACCCTGTCGATCATGGTGGGCGGCGAGGCGAAGGATCTGGAACGGGCGATGCCCTACCTCGATGCCTACGGGACGACGATCACCCACGTCGGCCCCACCGGGGCCGGTCAGCAAGTCAAGATCGTCAACCAGATCCTGGTGGTGGTGAACCAGCTGGCGGCCAGCGAGGCGCTGCTCTTCGCCCAGCAGGCCGGCCTGGATCTGGCCACCACCATCAACGCGGTCAAGGACGGCGCAGCAGGTTCGTGGATGCTGGCCAACCGGGGCCCACAGATGATCAAACGCGACTGGCGGCCGGGGTTCAGCATCGACCTGCAGCAGAAGGACCTGCGTCTCGCCCTGGAGGCAGCAGACCAGCTCGGCGTGCCGCTCCCGGGAACGGCTCTGGTGTTCCAGCTGTACCGCGCTTTGCAGAACCAGGGCCTTGGCGCCGAAGGCAACCATGCGCTGGTCAAGGCGCTCGAAGAACTGGCGAACATCACCCTGGGCGACTGACGCCCCAAGGCGGCCGATGTCGACGTGGCAATGGTGGGGTGACGCGCGGATGAGCCCCGGACCCCCCTGTGGCGGTCCCCGGGCTCATCGCGATTGCCGAACCCTACGCGGCCGGCGTCTCTTCCTCGACAACACCGACCAGGTTGCCTGCCGGATCGGTGAACAACCCGAACGCGACCGTGCCCGGGACCTCGGTCCTCGGTACCACGGTCGTGCCACCGGCGCCTTCGGCCTTGGCGAGGTGCTCGTCAACGCTGTCGACCTGAACGTAGATCGCCTGGTACTGGGGCATGTTCTCGTTGCCCTGACCAACGGCGCCGCCGATTCCCGTCTCCTCGCCGTCGGTCATGTTGTAGCCATCGAACCCTGGCGTCGGTGCCAGGTTCCATCCAAACAGGTCGCCGTAGAAGGCGCCCAGCTTGTCTCCGTCGGGTCCCATCAGCTCCCAATGAACGATCTTGTGCTCTGCCATCAGAGTCCCTTTCTCTGCGTGTGCCGGGAGATTCCGGCTCGTATCACCCGTACAACGAACGAGAGCGATGGATTTCGACATCGCACTCAATCCAGGTCGATCGTCACCGATTCGAAGTCGTCGAGGGGCAGGAAGGTGATTCCGTCCTCGGCCAGGCCCCGTATCGCAGTCCCGTACACCCACTTCTTTCCGTCCTCGGTCAAGTGCCAATCGTGGATGGGGATGACGTGTCTGGGCCTGATTCGCTTCGCCAGGTTCACCGCCTCGGTGGTCGAGCCCCACGGAGGCAGGATCGGCAGTGCAAGCACCAGCGGTGAGGCGTCGAAGGTGTAGCTGTCGCCGGGGTGCACAAACACACCTCCGACGGTGAACCCGACGTTGTGCGGTGGTTGCGAGCCCATGGGCGTCGGCTCATGGGGTGCGGAAAATTGCGCCGTCCAGTCTGTTGAGTGGGTGGTGGCGTCGATTCCGGCTTCGGCAAGCCCGCCGGCCACTTCTTCGTTGGTTTCGACCACCATGTCAGGAAAGGCGGCGACCAGCGCCTGAACGAATTCGATGGACAGGTGGTCCTGGTGGCCGTGGGTGATGAGCAGCCGGTCGGGGGCCGGCATTGCTGCCAGGTCGATCCGTTCGTGCTCCCAGGCGTAGAAGCCGGGATCGAGCAGCGCCCGATGGCCGTTGACGTCGACGAGCAGGCAGGAGTCGCCAAGCTTCTGGATTGAGATCTCAGCCACGCTGGAACCTTAGGGCACCGCCACTCGGCGGCGTCTTGTGCACGGGGAATCACCAATGCGGCGCTCGTCAACGTCTCCGTTGGCATCGTAGAGTCACCGTATCTCGACCGCCTTGGCACGCTGGACTGGGTGGAGACCGGCCTCACTCATCGTTAGGAGAGCCGAGGCTCGGGATTCCGAGCCTTTAGAAGAGCGCCTACGTACACGCCGGCCAGGACGAAGGCACCTCCGACCGCGAGTTCCCAGCCGACCGGCTCATCAAGTAGCCAGACGGAGTAGATCACCGTGAACACGGGTATCAGCACCAGGGCGTAGGCAGCCCGCGATGCCCCCCATTGCTTGATGACCACCACGAAGAGCACAAACACCACAACGGATCCAATCACGACCAGGTACACCACGGCCGCCCACGTTTGCGCCAGGTCTGGCAGCGCCTGGGACTCGCCAGTGACGAGCGATCCAACGAGAAGGACGGTCGCGCCCACAGCCATGCCGAGGGCATTCACCGATACGGGGTGCACCTCGGGGATCCAGCCGACCACGATCGCGGCCTGTGCGAAACAGAACGCGCTCGCGACGAGCGCGAGGACCGACAACAGGGGGATGGAGTCGCTGAGCGCACCCCGGGTCATCACCAGCACCCCTACCAGCGCTATTACACCGCCGCCAGCGGCAGCCCACCGGAATGCCTCCTGTCGCTCGACAACGGCCAGAAGGAGCGTCGCCAGCGGAACCAGCGCCAACAGGATCTGCGCAAACCCGGCATGCAGCTCCTGAAGGCCGTAGTAGATCAAGGCAAAACCCGCAGCAAAGTTCAGAAGACCGTAGAGCGCAGCACCTCGCAAGCTACGGCTCCGAGGCCACGGCAGCCTCAAGACCGCCATCACCGCGAGGAGGATCAGGGCGGCAGCCGCGAAGCGAAGAGTCGCGCCCCAAAGCGGATCGAGCTCGCGGTTGCTGAATCGGATCCCGACGGCATTCCCGCCTGCCAGCACCGAGACGAGCAGGAATACCGCCAGGGTCGTGCGGTCGGTCCGGGGTGCCATGTGGGCAAGGGTACGCACCACGCAAGGCGCTCGCCCACGCCGAAACCAGCAGACACCGGTCGCCCCATTGGGAGTCCGCTGCGTCGGTGGCGTCCGACACCGGGATCTGTCGCGCAGGGGTCAATTGCGATCCGCCGCAGCAATTCCACTTGGCTCCCAACCTGTCTCCCAGCGCCTGTGTGGTCCGCTCGGGTCAAGCAAGCTGATGAACTGTGTGAGTCCGGTTGCCCGACCATGGGCGCAGCGGCGAAGGAAATCGGTTGTGCGCGACAGACCCTTGTCGAGGACTACAAGAAGGTTGGCCAGCGATCGCCGTGGCCCCGGGGTGGGCGACGTCCGGGGGCAGGTAGGAAATCAAAGTCACCTTGATATCGGGGCTGTCCTACTGCGTAGGTATTTTGAGGGTATTGGGGGGTTGGGGGGTTGGGGTATTGAGGGTATTGGGGGTTTGGGGGTGTTGGGGTGTTCGACACGATCAGCGGGTCGCGAAGTTGACCAGCTAGGGAAACGCGTCGCGATCGGCTCATCACGAACGAAGAGTCATGATCTGCACCCTCGGCAGAGTGCGATTTGACGCAGAAGGCATCGGGCGCTCGGCAACGAGAAGCTGACATACCTCGACTCGCGAGCTTGGGACCAGCCAAGGTCGGAAGCGCTCTCACAGAGCGCCGACGTTGGCCGATCGCGATGGGTGTGCACCATGTGGCGCCCCGCGTGCAGCCGGGCATATGGGTGCCGACACGTCGCACACACCGGCGTCTGTCCCAGACGGGCGACAACGACGCCGCGTCAACGCCGGGCAGCAAGGCAACTGGAGCAGCACTTCTTCGACGCCCCCGTGCGACGCGTATGGGGCGGTCGACGGCGACGTAGCCCAGCACAGCTTCAACCTGAGGCGGGGTGCCCGCTGAGGATCATGGCGGGGCATCATCCACCTGAGCCCGACCGGCAGAGGTGCTGGCGCGGTCGGAGGTTCACGAAAACAGCCAATACGCATCAGATCGCGAACCTTGTCTCACGACGACGAGCCTCACGATCGACGGCTCCAGACTTAGTGCAATCCTCACGAAACATTCCGTGCGCAGGAAAAGGAAAGCCATGCACACGACGACACAAGGCAGCGTCGAGGCATCGGAGCCGGAAAGCATCACAGAGCGCCGACGTTGCCCTACCCAGATCAGGGGTGGCCATGTGCCACCTCGGGTGCAACCCGGCACACAGGTGCCAACAGGTCGCGCACAGCGCCTTTGGTCCTCTCTGGGTGAGAGCCATCGGCTTCAGCGGCTCGGTGGCGAGCCGGGTCGAGGCGGCTCACCGGTGACGGTCCTGGTCGTGGCTTCCTACCCTGTGTGTTATTGATCGGGAACGATTCATCCCTCAGCGGGTGGGGCAGCTCACGACGGAGCTGTGCAGTCTGACGTGGCCCGAGGATCAGGACGGGACCGAGCTGTTCCGCTCCTTCAGCCGGCTGACGTCGGCGTTATACCACTACGAGTTCCACGACCGAGAGCAGGTGGTTACCGAGGCTTGGGAGCGAGTCGGCGACGATCCCGGAGCGGCCTCGCTTGTGGCAGCGGAGCTCACCGGCCTGCTCGACGGAGCGAACTACACCGCTGTCACGATGGCCGAACTCGACGATGCGCTAGCCAACGAGTCACTGATCCCGCTGCGGCTTGAAGTCGACCTCGACGATTACGACGACCTGCTCATCTACCGCCGCGGCAGTGAGTTGGACACCGTCGAGATCCCGAAGTGGATGGGGCTGCGGTCCAAAGAACGGGCGATCACTGTCGACAAACGGGTGGTGGTATACACGCGAGTGAAGGCCCAAAGCTGGTTCGATGAGCGTGAGATCGACCCGGCCGAGCGAAATCTGGTACCTGGCCACGTGTCGCTCCGGCAGTTCCAGAACGTACCCCGGGCCGACATCGAGATGTTGCTGCCATCTACCCGGGTGGGGTTGCGGGTGACCGACTCCCTGGTCATCGGGGTACCCGCGGTGGCTTCGGGTGTCGCTGTATTGGCCACCAAATTGTTGCCCACCCTCGGTCTGATCTTCTTGCTGGTGGGGGCCTGGCTCGGGTTGCGTGACGAGCAGCCCGAGATTGACCAGGCGGCTCTGGTCATCCTCCTCGGTGGAGCCCTCACCCTCGGAGGCTTCGTGTTCCGTCAGTGGACCAAGCTGAAGAACCGCCGCCTCGAATACCTCAAGACCCTCACCGAGAACCTCTACTTTCGTACCCTGGCCGCTGGCCCTGGCGTACTCCACACCCTCCTATCGTCGGCCGAGCAGCAGGAGGTCCTAGAAGTGCTCCTCGCCTACCGCTTCTTGCTCGCCGCACCCAGCGGACTCACCGCAGCAGAACTCGACGGCGAGGTCGAGACGTGGCTGCGAGGCGCCGGCCAAGGCGACATCGACTTCGAGGTCGCCGACGCCGTTGCCAAGCTGCGCCGACTGGAAGTGGTCGAGGGCCACACCACGATACGGGCGCTGCCCCTCCCCGAGTCCCTCGCACTGCTCGACCGCCGCTGGGATGACCTGTTTCGGCACCAGCCCAGCGAACTGGTTGCCCCGTCGACCGTCCGCGACAAACGTATCGCCACCGACGGATCCCGGCTTCCACGCCTCATCCGCCTGCGTCGTGTTATCGACCGGTTCCGCGGCCGCCTCGGTGAACGCCGCATCGAACGGGAGCCCCAAGACTGACACGAGACGATCGACAGCGCTGCTCGGGGCGCCGCGACCGCATCGGTGGGATCGGACTTGCCCACCATACGGGGGAGCATGACGGTTGGCCGATCCAGCTCCACCACCACCTCAGCCTCAGTCAGGAACCGGGCCAACCCGACTCTCCACGACCCAGTGACGCCGGGCGCGAGATATTCAGGCATGATGAGCCTTCCTCGCTCCGTTGTCATGGCGACGATCATCCGGTGGGCAATTGCGAGTGCGACCGGCGCCAATTGAAAGCGATCGAGGATCTGCTCGATGCCCGTATCTGTGCCTGGGTCGCCGCAGTCTGGACCCGACACGGCAACGCCGGGGTGCGGGTCTTCGGCGACGCGTCGAGCGGCCACATCGCCGTCCCCATCGGCTCGGTCGTCGTCAGCTGACCCTGACGCCAGACGGTGACGCTCACGAGCCAACCAAAGCACAACCGACACCCCACTCACGACACCGTCACCGGTCCAATGAGGAGAGGACAGGTATGACACGTGAGAGGTCAGGAGAGGTCAGGAGATCTGGTGCACGCCATAGAAGACCACCTGTATGCGCTCAACACCCTCGAATCCGGACCCATGCCGACGGGCTACAGCTAGCGCATATTGCCGGATATGCGCTAGCCGAGAGTGGGTCAGTAGATCGACACGTAGCGAGTCTGAGGTCGATGAGCGGAGCGATGTCGTCGTCCACTTCGATCTCGAGTGAGGCGGTACCGTCGAGCGTGACGGCGTCCCCCACCCCGTACAACACCAACTCGCCGAACCCGCGACAGGGAATCACCGACCACACGATCTGTTCCTTGGCCGATGCGCTGGAAGATCAAGCGACGGCGTAGATCTCCCACTCGTCGGGGACACCCTTGAGGGCGTAGGCGCCGCGGTCCTCGAACTCCATCCCCGTACCGGCGACCAGATCCCGCACGGTGCGGGAGACGAGCACCTCGGACGGTCCGGCGAGCCCGGCGACCCGAGCGGCGATGTGCACGGCGAGTCCGGCCACATCGTCTCCTCGCATCTCGATTTCCCCGGTATGGATCCCGCACCGGACCTTGATGCCGAGCGGCTGCATCGGGGCCAGCAGCGCCTTCGCAAAGCGTATGGCCTGGGTCGGACTGTCGAAGGTGGCGAGGACACCGTCGCCGGTGGTCTTCACTTCCCGGCCTCGCCATTTGGTGAGTTCGGCGCGGATGGCTTCGTCGTGGCGATGGAGCAGGTCGCGCCACGCCGCGTCGCCGAGTGATGCGGCGAGTTCGGTAGAACCCACGATGTCGGTGAACAGGACGGTGGCCACCACGCGCTCCGGCTCAGCCGACCCCCGTTGACCGGTGACGAACTCCTCAATCTCCTGCAACATCGTCTCTGCA
>CAXMOL010000006.1:0-2287 GCA_964194935.1 uncultured Kiloniellaceae bacterium | reverse complement strand
AGCCACACACCCTTGAAAGCCGTCATCGCCTCACTCCAGCCAATCCCAACGCCTACCAAGCCTACGCCGGGGCGGTGATATACCGACCGGCGACCGACCCATCGATGGGGTTAGTGCCTCGACCGTTCCACAACGCGCGCCGAGGCTGCGGCCACTAGTTTCGGGTCAAGCGCTCACAGGGAGAGAAGATGCTGTTTCACATAGCCCACCGTCACTCGCAGGCCAACTGCCCGTTTCACGATTCGAAAGTAATCAGTGAGACGTTTGCCAAGGTGCCGGGAGCAATGGAAGAAGCTGGTGTGACGGTTCGCGGATCGTACGTCCAGGCTGCCGCACACACGATGTACATGGTGGTCGAAGCCGACAGCGCTGAGGCGATTACCGCAGGACTCGCACCGATCATCGACATCGGCACTGCTATCACCGAGCCGGTGGTCGAATCAGCCGCGATCGTCGAGGAACTAACAGCCAAGTAGAAGAGGCGATTCGAAGCCCGCATCCATCAAGGCGTCTCGTCGCGGGCGCCAAGGATCGAACTTTCGACCCGTGAGGGTTTAACGGCGACTTTCGGCGCCGCGATCAGCGCTGATGGGTCAAAAGACCCTCGTCGGGTTCATCCACCTGTCAGACAATGACTACAGAAGTGACACAGGGGCGAAATATGACCTGGATACTTGTCGCAGGGGGCGTCATTCTTCTGCTCGCGGTGATCGACTATTTGATGGGCCCTCCACCGGGGTCAAGACGGATGAACGCTCGCGATCGAAACATCCTTTCCGAACGGCGGAGACAGGGCCTTCGGCCGACCTCTTCCTTGTAACGGTGCGAGGAACAGGGTCGATGGCTCCGGGGGACCGAACCTTCTGCCTATCAGCATCCGTTCACGTGGTGCCGTGAACGGGTGAGCCCTCGTTGAAGGCCGCCCAGGCGAACCAGAACTCGTTCTGATGCAAGGCGATCTCCAGCTGGATACCCGCGAGCGGGCCTTCGATGCCCTCGCCAAAGAGTGTCCAGGTCGTGCCCGTCTCGGCATCGACGAACGTATCGACGCCCGCCGGCCCGAACGTCAATACCTGATCTCCGACCGTGGACAAGAAGGCGATGCCAGTCCCGATCTCCTGCCCCTCACCCGGCTGCAACGAATCAAAGTTGTCGGTAGCGCCGGTGTCCGCCCACCACACCGTGATCGGCGTCCCGGCCAGCTCGTCGTTGACGACCGGGCTCTCACTGAGCACGCTAAAGGGATAGGCCTTGGTGGTCCCATCCACCCGGACCCCGACGACCCGCTCGAGGGGCGCGAAGCGCGGATCGACCTCATCGCTGAAGAACCGGCCGGACGGGCCGCTCTGGCTGGTGTACCCGACGTAGCCGTTGCTCCCGTAGTTGAGCCCGAACCCGGTGTCTCGGGATAGCACCTCACCGTCGGCATGTATCGCCTTGAAGTCGGCCCAGGTAACGGTTGCCGTTGGCAAGAACTCCAGCTGGGTGCCGGCGAACTCGCCGACGATGCCCTCGCCGGTGATCTGCTGCCACAGCGACACTGTGGCGTCGTCCCACATCACGAGATCCGACTTGCGCAACAGACCGGATACACCAAAGCGGAGCACTTCGCCTTGCACTCTGCGGTCGAACGCCGCGGCGGTGTTGCACAGCGGGCAGTAAGTAAGGGCGAATGGAATGCCGCCGACCTCGTCGTTGACCACCTCGTGTGCGGTGAGGATGCGCAGCGGATAAAAGCGTGCGACGCCACCGATCTCGAACAGCACGCCGATCTCGTCGTCCACTACCCACTCATCTGCCTCAGCTGCCGACTCGTAGGCCGGGAAGTCGAGCGGTCTGATGAGGTCGCGAGGGTCGGAGGCAGGCAGCCCCAGCACCAGCTCATTGAGGTCGATGGTGCGGCGGTTCCAATTCGTGGTCCAATTTCCGACCGCGCCAGCGATGCCGTCCGGAACCTCCACCGGCTCGTCCGTCACAGTGACCTCGCCGTTATCAGCGGTGGACGGCACCGAAGAGGGTGGCGCCGGCTGGGTGGTGGGTGTCGGCGTAGCGGAGGCAGCGCCGTCGCCACTCACCGAGATCACAACGACCACCACTGCAGCTGCAGCAACAAAGAGAAGCGTGACGAGAATGCTATTTCGTTTCATTGTTCCAATCCTGGAGATGTGGTGTAAGAAACGTGACGAGCGCCCACTGCTACCGCATATTGTCGGGCGGGCGACAATCCTTGTCTGCGAGGAGCAAGCTGCTTCGATGCAAGATCGGACTCTCGGACTGGTGGGCGCTA
>CAXMOL010000005.1:0-5476 GCA_964194935.1 uncultured Kiloniellaceae bacterium | reverse complement strand
GTTCGGTGTTTAGCGCGCTCACCCGAGAAGCTCGACCTCCACCCGTGGCGTCACCAAGTTGAGGTGGTCACCGGCGACGTCCTCGACGCTGCATCAGCCAAGGAAGCCGCCACTGATTGCGACGCTGCCTACTACCTCGTTCACTCGATGGCTGCCGGCAAGCACTTCGACGAGAAGGATCGTGCCGCAGCCGAGAACTTCAGCAAAGCGGCAACGGCAAACGGGGTGGGGAGAATCATCTACCTGGGCGCGCTTGGTGAGCCGTCGTCGACGCACTCGAAACACCTTGCCAGCCGGCATGAAGTCGGTCGTCTCCTCGCTTCGGGCCAGACGCCGGTAACTGAAATCCGTGCCGCCGCGATCATCGGATCCGGATCCATGTCCTTCGAGATGATCAGGTACCTCACAGAGGCGCTGCCGGTGATGACAACGCCCAAATGGGTACAGACCAGTTGCCAACCGGTGGCGGTGACCGACGTCCTGGATGCACTTGTCGACTCGCTTGAGCACGACGGCAGTCGGATCGTCGACCTCGGTGGACCCGAGATTGTCACCTACGCCGAAATGGTGCAGGTCTACGCCCAAGAGGCCGGCCTGCGACGACGGCGCATGGTCCCCCTCCCTTTCCTGACACCGCGACTCTCGGCCTTGTGGATCGGAATGGTCACTCCGCTACCCACCAGCGTTGCTCGGCCACTGGTCGAGAGCCTTCGCAACGAGGTCGTCGTCCGGTCACCTGATCAACGGATCGGACAGATTCCCTTTCGGGTAGCGGTGCGCAAGGCGCTGGAGCGGCTTCCTGCCGGGGTGGTCACCAGATGGTCGGACGCCGGAGCCACTCCGGCCACCTCGGCGCCAGCCGATCCCGCCGCCAATGGTGGGACCACATACATGGATCGACAGGTGATCCCGACCGAGGCCGATCCCGCCAATCTCTTCTGGGCGTTTAGTCGGATCGGAGGCAGCAACGGGTACTACTGGCTCGACTGGGCATGGCGGATCCGTGGATTCCTCGACCAGATCGTGGGTGGGGTGGGACTGCGCCGAGGGCGCCGTCACCCCACAGACGTTCGAGCCGGCGAGGCGATCGACTTCTGGCGAGTCGAGGCCGTCGAACCGGGCACCGTCTTGCGGCTCAGAGCCGAAATGAAGCTTCCCGGCGAAGCCTGGATCGAATGGGAAGCCCACCAAACGAGCGACGGCTCCAACCTGGTCCAATCTGCGTGGTTCAGGCCGCGCGGATTGTCGGGACGCCTGTACTGGTGGGTGATGCTGCCGGTCCACCGCGCCGTTCTACCTCGCATGGCGTGCCGGATCGCGGCCACCGCCGAAGAACGGGACTACGCCTGCGGGCCGTAGGCGAATACCAGGTAGCGGTCGACACCGGCAAATCCTTTGACTCCCCCTCAAGGTGGGACAGCGGCCCCCCCACCAAAGGCCTACGGCCTTTGACTCCCCCTCGAGGGGGGAGTGATTTCCTTCTGAGGACTGAAGACTGGTTCCGACTTATCCACAGGCCAAAATATCGCTGATTTGGGGTGTCACCTAAGTGTCCCGGTCGGGGTCTAACGGAGGTAAGGGAAACGCCCACGCGACCTATAGGAGGTTGGGCAACTTGGAACTCGCATTTGTAACCCTCGGAGCCATTCTGGTGACGTACGGTTGGTATTGGGGCGGCGTAACAGAAGCGCGCACCTCGGCTTATGCCATGGGAACTGGTTCGATCATTCTCGGCTTGTTTGCCGCGTTTAATCCGGCATCAGTCCCGGCATGGTCCTTGTTTACCGTCGGCGCCATGTGGGGAATGCTGGCAACAGCAAACGCATGGAATGAGTCGGCACAGGACCGTACCTACGGCATGTTCGCCCTGTTCTTCGCCTTTGCGGCGTTGTTGGGTGTTGCGGCTGACAGTGAGGCCTTCGGAGATATGACCGACTACGGCTTGGGCGCTCTCGTCATTGCCGTCGTCGCATTGCTGCACTTCATTGCTGCAGCCCTGGTGCCGGCCAACAAGGGCTTCAAGGCTCTTGTCGGCTGGGTGACGCTCATCGGTGGTGCGTTCCTCGCATTCATCGGCTTCGCCGAGAGCATCGGTAGTTCGATCCTCTAGCAAACCTGAAACCGAGCTAATCAACTGGGGGCCGGGCAACCGGCCTCCAGTTGCGTCCAGACCCGAACACACCGAGCCGCTAGACGCCTCGAAGCGCAACCTGCCCTCGACGGCATCGCGTCCTACTCTGGAAGAAACGAACGGGAGCCCCATGGAGCCGAAAGACCTCCTAGAACGGATCAAGTCGCACCGAGGTGTCGCCGCCGAGGAAACGACCTTCGCTAAATACCTCGAAATGGTTGCGGAAGATCCTTCCCTGGCCCGTCTCTCCCACGCCCTCATCGCCGACATGATCGAAGCCGCTGGAACATCGACCGGTCCCGACGGAGAGGAACTGTTCGATCTCTTCGAGGGTGAACTGTTCGGACATCAGCACGTGGTCCAGCAGATCGCCGACTACTTCCGCGCGGCAGGTCGCCGACTCGACGTCCGCAAGCGAATCCTTCTCCTCGTCGGACCACCGGGAACGGGCAAATCGACCCTCGTGAACACGCTGAAGCAAGGCTTCCAGGACTACACCCACTCCGACGCCGGTCGGGTCTTCGCCATAAAGGGCACCCAAATGCATGAGGACCCGCTTCGTCTGATTCCTCCGGAGATGCGCGACGAAATCGGTGTACACATTGAAGGCGATCTCAATCCCGAAGCTCGCTGGTTGCTTGAACACGCCTACGGCGGAGACGTCACCGAGGTCCCGGTGGAACGCGTCTTCTACAGCATCGCCGAGGGTCGAGGCTTTGGAACCTTCGTCGCCACCGATCCCCGATCCGAGGACCTGCGTCGTCTGGTCGGCGAGGTCGATGTCAGCGCGCTAGATCCGAACGAACCTCTGTCGGCCAAGCGCGGTTTCCGGTTCGACGGCGAGCTAAACGCGGCTCACCGCGGGATGTCAGACCTCATTGAGATCTTCAAGATGGACGAAAGATTCCTGGCCGTGCTGCTGAGCCTCAGCCAGGAGCAGATGGTCAAGACCAGCGGCCCGGGAACCATGTATTCGGACCAAGCGATCATCGCTCAGAGCAATCTGGCCGAGTACGACGAATTGATCGGCAATCCCAAGGCCGTAGCCATGGCCGACAGGCTCGTGGTGATCAAGGTCCCATTCGTGCTCTCGGTCAGTGATGAAGTGCGCATCTACGAAAAGATGCTGTCTGGAGCCGATCTCGGACGGCGCGACGTCTCTCCTCTCGCGTTGCGAACTGCTGCAACCTTTGCGGTCCTCACCAGGCTCGATCACCCGGGTGGAAGTCAAAAGGGGTTGCTGCGCAAGTTGCATCTCTACGACCGTCGCTATGGCACCCACGGCGGTGCCGACGATGCAGAGAACCTCCACAGCGAGAACCCCGATGAGGGAATGTCGGGCCTCAGCCCCCGCTACGTGATCAACCGCCTATCCCAAGCCGCCGGCGCCACTAAAGGTTGCCTCGACGGACTTGGCGTCATGCAGGCGCTGTGGGACGGCCTTCCGCAACGCGCTGGTTTCGACGAGGACGAACGAGCCCGATGGAGCGAGCTCCTGGCAGCCACCGAGGCCGAGTACCAGGAGATGGTCAAGATCGAGGTCCAGAAGGCATCCGTGCTCGATTACAAGACCTCGGCGCTGAACATGGCCAAGGCGATCCGCACAGAGGTCGCTGAATGGGCCAAGTCTCCCGACGAGGCGACTCCAGCGCTGCGTCGAATCGAGCGACTACTCGACGTTCCGCAATACAGCCGCGAGGCGTTCAGGACCGCGCTCAACGTGTCGTTCGAACTAAAGGGCCAACGGGGTCGACCGCTGCACACCCGCCATCCCCTGCTGGAAGAAGGCATCAACCGGGCACTTCTGCCGGCCTGGAACGAGGTCCTGCGGGGATTCTCCGATCACGCCGAGAGTCTGGTGAT
Organism: uncultured Kiloniellaceae bacterium; assembly: GCA_964194935.1. Lineage (GTDB taxonomy): Bacteria > Actinomycetota > Acidimicrobiia > Spongiisociales > UBA11373 > JACZWZ01. Next base: position 1,482 of record CAXMOL010000005.1, on the reverse strand, counting down.
GTCTCTGCAATCGGCCGGATGGCGCAAGGCCTGTGCCAACAATCTCGTGGAGTATGCGGAGTCGAAGCTCACCAACCGCAAGGGTGGGAGTGCGACCTCCGACTGGAGCTAGGAGGAGTACTCAGTGGTCAGTACCGAGTATTCAGTTCCGGCTCTTGTTCTCCCCCCTCAGGGGGGAGTACCTGAACGAGCCTCGCGAGAGAAGGGGAGGGGGGTTCGCCCAACGAATTGGACCTCCGAGAGACCACCGATGATCAGGGCCGCGTGACCCCCTCCGTCACCGGCCTTGCCGGTGCCACCTCCCCCTGAGGGGGAGGAAAGGGCAGCGTCAATCTTGACGGGCCTCGAGAAGCTCCCGCAGCGCCTCTAGTTGAACCTGGACCGACTGGAACGACCCTCCACCAGGGGACCGCCGGGAACGAACCGACTCGACAGGATCGGCCAGCTGCTCATCACCCGGTTCGAATCGGTCATGGACCGCCGCCAGGTCGTCATATCCGATTCCGTGCAATTCGAGATCGGCATCGTGGCGCATCGCCACCAACCGACCGATCGCATCATGTGCTTCTCGGAAGGGAACGCCTCGCTCAACCAGAATTTCGGCGAGATCTAGGGCCGTCACATCGAACGACGGCGACTTCGGGGAGAAGATTGCACCAGATATCAGCGCCGTCATCGCCGAGAGAGCGCCCTCCAAGTCATCGCCGAGCGGGAACAGATGCTCTTTGTCTTCTTGAAGATCCCTGTTGTAGGAAAGGGGCATTGCCTTCATGACACTGAGAAGCCCGGTCAGTCGACCGATGGCGGATCCGGCCTTGCCGCGGCTCAGTTCCGCCGGATCGGGATTCTTCTTCTGCGGAAGAGCGGAGGACCCGGTCGCATGACGGTCGGCCACCTCTACCCAACCGAATTCGGCCGAGGACCACAACACCATCTCCTCGGCAACCCGAGACAGATCCAAGAAGGTCTGGGTACAGCACCAGGCGTATTCGGCCGCCTGGTCCCTGGCGGCAACGGCATCGAGTGAGTTGTCAAACACTGCTCCGAGGCCGAGGTGAGCTGCAGACGCCGACGGGTCGAGCGGGAGTCGAGTCCCACCACCGGCACCTGCGCCGAGTGGCGAGACCGCCAGCCGCTTGCGGGCGTCATCGAACCTCCCCAGATCGCGGCTCAACGCCCAAGCGTGGGCCAACAAGTGATGAGCAAAGGGCACGGCCTGGGCATGCTGCATGTGGGTGTAGGAAGCAACTACCGCCTCCCCCGCCTCTTCGGCAGCGGTGAGCAAGCCGGTGATCAGCCCGGTGACGCCGAGCTGAATCCGATCTACCGATCCCAGCAGGTAGAGCCGCAAATCGAGCGCTATCTGATCGTTGCGAGACCTACCGGTGTGGAGCTTCCCGGCGACCGCTCCCACCAACTCACCAAGGCGGCGCTCGACCGCGGTATGAACGTCCTCGTCGGTGTCGAGAAACTCGAACTCAC
>CAXMOL010000004.1:0-4994 GCA_964194935.1 uncultured Kiloniellaceae bacterium | reverse complement strand
AGGTCCGCTGCCGTCATCGACGTAGAACCCCTGTACCGCCAGAATGCCCGAGGCGTCGGTGGTCAAGGCCTCCGAGACCGTCAGCCCACCACCGGCAAGCATCCCGCTCGAACCAGCAGAAGGCGCAACACCGTCTTGCGGCTCGTCGTTGGGGAAGAGGTCGTCACCATCGATGACTACCAGGTCATCACAGTCCGGAAATTCGGGGGCGCAAACACCGGATACCACCGGAATTCCGGCATCAGGGTCGCTGGTTTCACTCGATACGGCGCACGCCGATGTGGCGAGCGCCACTGCCGCAATCGCGACAAGTGTCCGGCTGGTCGTTTTCATTGCCACTCCATCTTTGATTTCAAGGATTTGACGCTGAGACCCCGCCAATCGGTTCCCACGATTGTTGCCGCGTAGTCCGGTGGTGTTCAGTAAATCAGCTTTTCCAGGAGGCGACCCAAGAAACTGCGACGGGCGGTGTCATTTGCTTCGACGAGCAGCACGCTGCAGTCGACCCGCTCTGAGATTCGATCCGCCAGGTCTGCAAAGAAATGGAACCTGCGTAGCGACGCCCCCAGGATCACCAGATCGGCGTCTTGAGCGATGGCCCCGAGAGCTTCGACTAGATCGGCGGAGCGCACCACCGAACTAGATGTCTCCGACCGGCATAGGGCCATCAACTCGTGGTGGTACTCGCTGATCACCTCGATCTGGCGATCGGCGGCATCACTGCCCAGGACGTGGACGAACTGGACTGAACCGTCTGCGGCAGTGGCCAGGCGGTCCGCCAGTTCGACCTTTAAGGCGTCGAATGGACCACCGGCACCCATCATGGCGATCGACCTCAGATCACCGCCCTCCCGGTTGCGCAAGAACGCCGTATCGCAGGAAACGTGCTCGCGGAGCCAGCGCAGGTCGCCAGCAAAGAGCCGACCGGGGCGGTTCTCCCGAGGCATCTCCGACAGCACCAGGTCGATGCCGCGCTCGGCCACGTAGTTGATCAATGAGCGGCGGCGGTCGTGACCGAGCACAACATCTACGTAGGCGTTTATGCCCAACTCGATTGCGAGGTCGTGAACGCCACGCTCGAATACGAGATCATCCTCGGTCTTGGAGGCCACCGAAGACAGGGTGACCTGGGCGGGAATCTCCTGAAAGCGAATGATGTCGATCCTTCTTCCCGGCCGCACCACGCTGCCGGCCATCGTCATCAGGTCCCTCAAGCGAGAGGTAGCGATGTCGCGCCGAACCGGGATGAGGATCCGACCCTTACCCGGTCGATCCAGCGCCGCGCTTGTCTCCGCTACCAGCCGTGCCGTCGCCCGGATTCGCAGTGCATCCAGCGAGGCGCTCTCTCTGCCCGCTCTGGACTGGCCAAATATGCGGTACCAGCCGTACCCCCCGACAACGATTCCACCAGCTCCGAGTATTGGTACCCAGCCCATTTGGGTCAGCAGAATGCCGGCGGCGGCGATCCCCGCCAACTGCACCCACGGGTAGAAGGGTGAATGGAACCGGGGCCGGTACCACGACACCTTGCTTTCCCGGAAGGCAATGACGGCCAAGTTGACCATCGATAGAACCAGCAGCTGGAAAGCGCTGGCGAGTTTTGCCAAGTCCAGCAACGGGACGAAGGCGATAAGAATGAGGAGCGCGGCTCCGGTCACCAGAATCGATACCGCAGGCGTTCCGGAGCGTTTACCGATCTTGGCCAGTTGGCTCGGGGCGAGGCGGTTGCGGGCCATGGCAAACGGGTACCGCGACGAGGCCAGCAATCCGGCGTTGGCCATGCTGACAAGAGCGAAGACCGCCGTGATCCCAATGATCTTTGGTCCGACGTCCTGCATGAACGCCTCGGCGGAGGTGGCCATCGGAGTCAGCGACGCGGTCAGGTCGATCGCCGGCGTGGTGCCCACCATCACCAGAACGATCGCCGGGTACAGGAACATCATCACCGAGATCGAGATCAGGATGCCCAATGGGAGGTTCCTACTGGGGCGCTGCACTTCTTCGGCGATGCTGGCGACCTTGGTCACTCCCGCATAGGCCACGAAGACCAACCCAGCGCCCTCCAAAAGCCCGAGCGTGCCCTCGGCCAGGAACGGCCGATATCTGTCGGCATCCACCAGCGTTATCCCGTCGGCGATGTAGAACGCCAGGACTCCGAGGACCAGGGTCACCGAAAATGCCTGGAAGCGACTCGACTGCTTTACACCTCCAATGTTGAGCAAGATCAATCCGCCAGCGATCGCCAGCGCCACCGGCCGGATCGGGATGTCGACCACGAAGAATTGGAGGTAGGCGCCCAACCCGACCAGCGCAAACGCTGCCTTGAAGATCATGGCGAACCAAGTGCCGACCCCTGCGATGGTTCCCATCAGAGGACCCATGGCCCGATCGACATAGAGGTAGGTTCCGCCGGCCTGAGGCATGGCCGTGGCCATCTCCGATTGGCTCAACGCCGCCGGGAGCACGACCAGACCGGCGATGAAGTAGGCGGCGATCACGGCCGGGCCCGCCACCTTTGTGGCCAGACCGGGGAGAACAAAGATGCCGCTTCCGATCATGGCCCCAAGTGACACGGTGAATACTGCGAACAATCCGAGTTCGCGGGAAAGAGACTTGGCTGGGGTCGGCTCAATCAAGCTTCTGGAATCTAACCGGAGCGGCCTCCCCAGGCTTGGAAAAGGGGGTGGTTAGCGTTGGCACATGGACGCGCTCATCCAAGAGGCCCTGCAAATCGATCGGACGATCGACATCACTACGACCGGACGGACTTCAGGTGAGCCACGCCGGATCGAGATGTGGTTTCACAACGTCGATGGGGCGGTCTTCATCACCGGTACGCCGGGCACCCGCCATTGGTACGCAAATCTGTTGGCCGATCCTTCCTTTGTTTTCCACCTCAAGGAGACCACCACCGCCGATCTGACGGCCCGGGCGACCCCGGTTACAGAACCGACCGAGCGACGCTCGATCCTGGAGGTCATTACCAAACGGGTAGATGCGAGTGATCCGCTCGACGAATGGGTGGATCGCAGCCCGCTGGTGCGCGTCGAGTTCGCGTAGAGAGGCTCCAACCTCGGAACCTTCATCTCTGTCCGGCGCGTTGGGATCGCAAACGTTAGATTTGGACGCTCGATGTCCAGAAGGGGGCCATTCGTGAGATCGATGTTGATTGCCGCTGTGCTGTTGCTTGTCGTTGCGGCGTGCGGAGGCGGAACCGGGGCCGATCGAAGTGGCGACGATCCGTTCGCAGTGGGGGATTCGACCGCAGAGTCGACGGATGCCCCTGCCGACACCGCGGTCGCGACCACCGTTGCCGCAGCTACCACGACCACCAGCACGACGATGGCGACCACGACCACTCAGTCCGGTGAGTTCGCCGCTTACGACGATCCGGCCGGCGACTGTCTCGATCAGACAAATGCACCTGCAGCTTGTATGCCGGTTGCGACCGACATGCTGAGGGTCGAACTGACCCGGGCCAGTCCGCTCACTGTGGTGATCGAGATAGCCGCGCCCGGCGAGCCCGGTCTCGGTGAGAGTTACCAGTTCACGCTGGGTCTCGATCTCGACCAAGACCCCACCACGGGAATCGTGGATTTCTGGCCGGAGCAACACGGGATCGGACCCGACCTCGAGAGTGACTTCTTCGGGGCAAGCGGGAGCGACGAGTTCTTCGTCCAGGCGTACGCGATCGAGGGCCAGAACGGGTTCGCGCAGCTCGACCCGCCACCGGTCGTCTGGACCTGGCTCGATGACACTCATATACAGGCAGTGTTCGACATGGAAGCGGTAGGCGACGGATCGTTCGGAATCGCCGGCGATCTCTTCACCGGCGTGATCTACGACCACTTCGTAGACCACGGCCACCTGGTCTTCCCCAGCGGGGATGTGGTGCTGGTCGCGCCATAGAGCCGCCGATCGGGGTCGTGGTCAGAGGAGTGCTCTCCCCTCATCGATGGAGGGACAGCGTCACCCCCCCACCAAAGACCTGCGGTCTTTGACTCCCCCTCAAGGGTGATCTGTCGCGTTTAGTGCCCGACGGTTGGTTGGATCACTCTCCCCTCTGGGGGGAGTCAATCGGCTGCAGGCCGATTGGTGGGGGGGAACTCACCAAGTCGCGGCAATCCCGCTGCGTATCGGACACACACCGACTCGGCGAACTGACCCACAAGACGCATGATCGAGTGGCTAGACAACCTGACGCAACCACCTGGTGACAGGCCGTTACGACATACAAGACGTGTTGGCCTGATAGAGACGAACACCGGGCACCCCCCACCAGCTCGCTTCGCTTGCTGACTCCCCCCAAAGGGGAGAGTGTTCAGAACAGAACCATCGGTCCTATCGCGCAACCCGACACCCAAGGGGGGAGTGGTGGATCGATCTCGCTGTGACGCGATGGTGCCCCGGGGCTTCCCGGGGCACCATCAGTATCTCTACGGACTGCCCAACAAGCAGTCGGCCTGGGCGGGAACGTCCCAAGGCGTTGGGGAGTTGGAACCTCAGATGAGCATTCGTGTCCTGATTCCGGTTCTGGCGATCGTCGCGGCCGCCTGCTCGGGCGATGCCGCGCCGGCGACGACGTCGGTCTCGATCACCGTCGCCACCCCTGATCCGAACGAACTGGTGCTGGCCAACGGCTTCGTATTGCCCCCGGCGCCCGCGACGCCGACCGGGGATCTCGACCTCACCACGATCGAAGATCTTGACCTTGTCTTCGGCACCCTGCTGAGCGGGGTAGATATCGAAGCTCTCGATCGCCTCGGCGACGCAGGTGACGCCCGCATCGCCTGGCCCCTCGCCGACCTGCTCCGTTTCTTTCCAGGCGGCATAGTGACCGACGCCGCCATCGTCTCGTTCGAGTCCCTCACCGGCGCCCGGGTCCCACCGGGGCCGGTCTGGAGTGCGGTGACCGATCACCTCATCGGGTGGGATACGCCGGCGCCGCCCGGGTACGTGGAGTGGAAGCGCATTCTGTTCACGATCGTTGAACC
>CAXMOL010000003.1:0-9695 GCA_964194935.1 uncultured Kiloniellaceae bacterium | reverse complement strand
CGGATACTCATCCGCCACATGACAACAACCGCCACCATCCTCGTACTTATTATGTAGCGCGTACGCCTGCACATACTCGTACGCGCAACCCTCCCCACCGGGAGGTTTTTTTGTATCCCGAACAGGAAACCCAATGACCAGGATGACCGGAGCCGAAGCCCTCATCAAGTCCCTCGAGTACGAGGGAGTAGAGGTCGCGTTCGGGGTACCCGGGGGAGCCATCCTCCCCGCATACGATCCACTCCTCGATAGCCCCATCCGACACGTCCTGGCCCGTCATGAGCAAGGGGCCGGACACATGGCAGAGGGCTATGCCCATGCCACCGGGAAGGTCGGTGTGGTGATCGCCACCTCCGGGCCCGGCGCCACCAACATCATCACGCCGCTGCAGGACGCCCTGATGGATTCCGTTCCGCTGGTCGCCATCACCGGACAAGTCGCCCTGGCCTCGATGGGCAACGACGCTTTCCAGGAGGCGCCGACCACCGGCATGGCAATGCATTGCACCAAGCATGTGTACCTGATCACGGATATCAATGATCTCTGCGAGGTGGTGCATGAGGCGTTCCATCTCGCCTCGACCGGTCGCAAAGGACCTGTGCTCGTCGATATCCCCAAGGACCTGCTGACAGCCGAGGTCGAATGGAACGAGCCAGGACCGGTTGATCTGCCGGGATACCGGCCATCCAGGGAAGGTCACTCCGGACAGATTCAACGGGCGATCGACCTCATCATGAAGGCACAGCAACCCGTCCTGTACGTCGGCGGTGGCGTGGTTGCGGCCGCAGCGTCGGAAGAACTACTCCAGTTCGCCGAAGCCATCAACACGCCGGTAACGACCACACTCATGGCCCGCGGCGCCTTCCCCGATGCTCACCCGCTGGCATTGGGAATGCCCGGAATGCACGGCACCTACACGGCCGTGACTGCGATGCAAAAGGCCGACCTCCTCATAGCTCTAGGCACGCGGTTCGATGACCGGGTCACCGGTGATCCGGCGAGCTTCGCTCCAGCAGCAAAGGTGATCCACGTCGACATCGACCCTGCGGAGATCGGCAAAGTAAGAAACCCCGAGGTCCCAATTGTGGGTGACGTCAAGGTGGTCCTCGGGCAGCTACATGCCGAGTTGGCCGGTCGCCTCGCCGACTCGTCGCTGCCGGAACGTTCAGCCTGGCTCGAGACGATCGCAACGTGGCAAGCGGATTACCCGCTCCGCTACGACCAAGCGCCGGACGGCCCAATAAAGGCCCAGTACGCCATCGAAGAATTGCTCGACGCCACCGAGGGTGAGGCGATCGTTGTCTCGGGTGTCGGCCAGCACCAGATGTGGGCCAGCCAGTTCTGGCAATTCTCCAAGCCACGGACATGGATCAACTCAGGAGGATTGGGAACAATGGGCTTTGCAGTCCCCGCCGCTATCGGAGCCAAGGTCGGGATGCCACAGGAAATGGTCGTTGCCATCGACGGTGACGGGTCATTCCAAATGACGTTCCAAGAGATGGTGACGGCGGCAGCCGAGGACGTCCCGATCAAGGTCATGCTGATCAACAACGGCGGACACGGCATGGTGCGCCAGTGGCAGACGCTCTTCTACGATCGCCGATTCTCGGCCACCGACCTGAGCGGCGACAGCCCCAACTATCCAGCCCTGGCCGAAGCGTGTGGCTGGGTGGGTATCTCGGTAGAGACGCCCGATGAAGTTGGACCTGCCATTCGCAAAATGCTGGCGGTGAGCGACAAGCCGGCCCTGCTCGAAGTACGCACCGACCCCGATGAGATGGTCTTTCCAATGGTGCCTGCTGGGGGTTCGTGCAGCGATATAGCCCTCGGACCGGAGGATCTCTGATGCCCTGCCCTGTGACGTTGGTGAGATTCAACCGGGCGGGGCTCTAATGCACCACACGCTCTCGGTCACCGTGCAGGACAAACCGGGTGTGCTCGCCAGGGTCGCTTCCATGTGTGCTCTGCGCGGCTTCAACATCCGCTCATTGGCCGTCGGCCCCATCCATCAGGTGGGACTCTCCCGAATCACGCTCGTCGTAGACGACGTCGCGGTCGAACAAGTCACCAAGCAGCTGCACAAATTGGTCAACGTCCTGAAAGTTTCGGAACTCGACCCGAACGAATCCCTCGAACGGGAGGTCATGCTGGTCAGGGTGTCTGCCGACCCCGGTAGCCGGCGTGAGGTGAGGGACACCGCCGAAGTGTTCGGAGCCACCACCATCGATGTGGGCGCCAAATCCGTCACGTTCGAACTCTGCGATCACCCCGAGCGACTGACCGACTTCCTCAACCTGGTTGCGCACTACGGAGTGGTCGACCTCGTCAAGTCGGGACGAATCGCGATGGCCCGGGATACCAAGGCCAGAAGCAAGGTCAATGTCGAGCAGTAGGAGATCCATATGACTGTCAACATTCACTACCAGGAGAGCGCTGATCCTGAACTGATCCGCGGACGCAAAGTCGCGGTGATCGGGTACGGCAGTCAAGGCCATGCTCATGCCCTCAACCTGGCCGATTCGGGAGTCGAAGTCACCGTTGGGTTGCGATCCACCTCTTCCTCGGCAGAGGCGGCCCGCCAGGCAGGTCTAAACGTCCAGACCCCGGCTGAGGCTGCCGAATGGGCCGATCTGGTGATGATGCTCGTTCCCGACCAACACATGTCCGACGTCTATCGCGACGAAATCGGTCCGCATCTGGAACCGGGCAACGCTCTGTTCTTCGCCCATGGCTTCAATGTTCACTACGGCGAAATCAAGGCACCCGAAGGAGTCGACGTAGCGATGGTCGCCCCCAAAAGTCCAGGCCACCTGGTGCGCCGGACCTATGAGGACGGCAGCGGGGTTCCTGCCCTGGTCGCAGTCGATCAAGATGCCTCGGGCTCCGCAATGGACCTGGCGATCTCCTACGCCGACGCGATCGGCGCCACTCGCGCCGGAGTCCTGGAGACCACGTTCCGCGAGGAGACCGAGACTGATCTCTTCGGCGAGCAGGTAATCCTGTGCGGCGGCGTATCAGAACTCATCAAGGCGTCGTTCGAAACACTGGTCGAGGCCGGATATGCACCCGAGTCGGCCTACTTCGAGTGCCTGCACGAACTAAAGCTCATCGTCGACCTGCTGTTCGAGGGCGGTCTCGGCTGGATGCGCCACTCGGTCTCCGACACGGCTGAGTTTGGGGATTTCACCCGGGGACCGCGCATCATCACCGACGCCACTCGTGCGGAGATGGGTCGGATCCTGACCGAGATCCAGTCCGGCGAGTTCGCCAAGGAATGGCTCGGCGAACACCGAGCCGGATCGCCAAACCTTGCCAAATACCGCGCCGAAGACGCAGCACACCCCATTGAAGAGGTAGGCCGTCGGCTGCGGTCTCTGATGCCATTCATGACCCCAAAGAGTCCCCCGTCGTGATTCGGGGCGCAGCACACCGATCCCCGTTCATCTGAGCCAGGAGAACCAAGATGAATCAACAAATCGAACAAGTCGCCAGGCAGGTCTCACATCAGGTGGCGGAAGGGCGCAATGTTGCGCCCCATACCCCGGTGCGCGTATCGGCAGGCGAACTCACGGTCGAATTCGACCCGGAGCCGTACCCGGAGGTACCGGCCGCATTCGACGAGTTCTGTCGACTCACCGGAACCGACGGACGGCTGGTCGGATTCAAGGTGCGCCCCGTCATCGGTGACGACGACATCAAGGCGCGGGTCACTGCCACGGTGTCGGTGGGTAGCGCCTCCTTCATGGGGTTCGGTGTCAGCGAAGACGTGGTGGCCGGAGCCGTTGAAGCGTTCGCAGTCGCTGTAGAAAAGGCCAGGTAGACGAAACAATGCGCATCGGCGTCGTGGGAGGTGATGGCACAGGACCGGAGGTCGTGGCCGAAGCCGAAAAGGTGCTGAACAGCGCGGCCGACCGATTTGGACTGACGCTCGAATATCAGCGCTTCGACATCGGCGGGGAGCGCTACCTTCGCACCGGCGAAGTTCTACCGGACGAGGTTCTGGAGTCCGCTGCCAAGGTTGATGCAATCTTGTTCGGTGCGATAGGTCACCCCGACGTACCGCCAGGGATTCTGGAGCGTGGAATCATCCTGCGCCTGCGGCGCGAGCTCGATCAGTACATCAATCTCAGACCGGTAAAGCTCTACCCCGGTGTGGCCTCTCCACTCGTCGGGAAGGACCACAACGACATCGACTTCGTCGTCGTGCGTGAAAACACAGAAGGTCTGTACGTCGGAGCCGGGGGGTTCACCCACCGCGGGACCAGCCAAGAAGTGGCGACCGAGGAATCGGTAAACACGAGATTCGGTGTTGAACGAACCATCCGATTCGCATTCGAACTTGCCGCACGGCGCCAACGAAAGCACCTCACGTTCTGCGGCAAAACCAATGTCCTGGTGCATTCACACGATCTGTGGATGCGGGTCTTCAACGAGGTTGGAGCTGAGTACGGCCAGATCGAGCAGAGTTACGCCAACGTCGACGCCGTATGCGCCTGGATGGTGCAGACGCCGGAACGATTCGACGTCATCGTCACCGACAACATGTTCGGCGACATCATCACCGATCTAGGGGCAGCCATCCAGGGAGGCCTCGGGATAGCAGCAGGCGCCAACCTCAACCCAGAGGGAATCTCGATGTTCGAGCCCATCGGAGGGACAGCGCCCGACGTCGCAGGTTCCGGGAAGATCAACCCGCTGGCGGCAATCGGAGCTGCCGGCATGCTGCTCACCCACACCGATGCACCGGAAGCCGGCTCGGTGGTCGAGTCGGCGGTGGCGACGGTCGCCGGTTCGCTGCCTTCGCTCGCCGCAGGAGAGATGGGGATGTCGACTTCCGAAGTCGGCGATCGTGTTGCAGCCCTGGTCGCCGGATGAAGCGGACCCTCTTCGACAAGGTCTGGACTGATCACATCGTTGGCGGGGACAGCGACGATCCAGATCTCCTATTCGTCGATCTCCACCTGGTGCATGAGGTCACATCCCCGCAGGCGTTTGAGGGACTCCGCCTGTCGGGTCGATCGGTCCGTAGGCCAGATCTGACGCTGGCGACCGCCGATCATGGGACTCCGACGATCAATCGCGCCCTTGGCATCACTGATCCGCTGTCCCGCAAGCAGGTCGAAACCCTCATGGCCAATTGTGAGGCCGCAGGAATCACCGTGTTCGGTCCGGACGATCCCCGCAACGGAATCGTCCACGTCATCGGACCCGAACAAGGCCTCACCCACCCCGGCTCAACGATCGTCTGCGGCGACAGCCACACCTCCACGCACGGGGCATTTGGGGCTCTCGCATTCGGCGTCGGAACCTCCGAGGTCGAACACGTTCTGGCTACCCAGACGATCCGTCAGAAGAAACCGCGGTCGATGGCGATCACCGTCGGTGGGGCGCTCCCGACAGGGGTGACAGCAAAGGACCTGGTGTTAGGGATCATCGCTCAGATCGGAGTCGGTGGTGGTGCCGGACACGTCATCGAATACCGCGGCGACGCGATAGCGAGTCTCTCAATGGAGGAGCGGATGACGGTCTGCAACATGTCGATCGAGGCAGGCGCCCGAGCAGGCCTGATCGCTCCGGACGAGACCACCTATGAGTATCTCAAAGGCCGACCACATGCGCCGACGGGAGCCGACTGGGACACCGCCGTCGAGTATTGGTCATCACTACCTACCGACTCAGACGCCGTGTTCGACACCGAGATCTACATCGATGCCAGCGAGCTTTCGCCCCTCGTGAGTTGGGGAACCAATCCAGCACAAACCGTGTCAATCACGTCGGTGGTTCCCTCCCCGGATGACTTCGAGGACCCACTCCTGCGTGATGCAGCCCAACGAGCTCTGGACTACATGAATCTCGAGCCGGGGATTCCGATGACCGAGATCGCCATCGACCGAGTATTCATCGGGTCCTGCACCAACGCACGCATCGACGATCTGCGGGCGGCGGCGGCCATAGTCGAGGGTCACAAAGTGGATTCGACCGTCGCTGCGATCGTGGTGCCCGGCTCCGGCCTCGTGAGACAAGAGGCCGAGGCAGAGGGCCTCGACAAGATCTTTATCGAATCCGGCTTCGAGTGGCGAGAACCTGGATGTTCGATGTGTCTGGCGATGAACGACGACTTCGTCTCCCCGGGAGAGCGATGTGCCAGCACGTCCAACCGGAACTTCGAAGGTCGCCAGGGGCGCGGTGCTCGAACCCACCTCGTCAGCCCTCAGATGGCCGCCGCTGCAGCCGTGGCCGGGCACTTCGTCGACGTTCGAGAGTGGACCCCATGAATCCCGTCGGCGTGATCGAAGGAACCATCGCTCCGCTGCCCCGCGCTCAGGTGGACACGGATCAGATAATTCCCAAGCAATTCCTCAAACGAACCGAGCGCACCGGGTTCGGTGAGTTTCTCTTCTACGAGTGGGCTCGCGACGCCGAAGGGGAGATGGATCCCGACTTCGTCTTGAACCGGACCGAATACCGCGCCGCGACTGTCCTCGTGGCAGGACCGGACTTCGGAACCGGATCATCGAGGGAGCCCGCCCCATGGGCGATCGCCGACTGGGGTTTCCAGGCAGTGATCGCACCCTCCTTCGGCGACATCTTTCGCACCAACTGCTACAAGACCGGTCTGCTCCCGGTTGAACTGACCGCAGACTCGGTCAACCGGCTCCTATCGCTAGGTGCCGAAGATCCGGCCGCCGTTGTGACCATCGATCTTGGAGCCCAGTCGGTGATCGCCTCGGGCGTGGAGGAGACGTTCAGCATTGATCCGTTCGCCAAGTACATGCTGGCGAACGGGTTGGATGAGATCGGCGTGACGATGCTGCAAGAAGAGGCGATCAGCGAATACGAAACCGGAAGGCCCACTTTCAAGCCAACCGTGAGCAAGTAGCAATGGCAACAGAACCACTCCCCTGGGTCAGACAACCCCCCACCAGCTCGCTTCACTCGCTGACTCCCCCCAAAGGGGAGAGTGTTTCAGAGAAGAAGCATCACTTCACCGTTGTGGGACGTTCGACAACCCTCCCCTTCTGACAACTCCCCCCTAAGGAGAGTGGTTCAGAGAAGAAGCATCACTCCACCGTTATGGGACGTTCGACAACCCTCCCCTTCTGATCACTCTCCCCTCTGGGGGGAGTCAAACGGCGAAGCCGTTTGGTGGGGGGTCTTCTGCCTACTGGTTGGCGGATTGTCCTGGGTCAGTCAATCCCCCCACCAGCTCGCATTGCTCGCTGACCCTCCCCTTCTGATCACTCTCCCCTTTGGGGGGAGTCAAACGGCCGGAGGTCGTTTGGTGGGGGGATGCCAGTAACCAGTAACCAGTCGCTAGTCGCAGGAGGGCCCGAAGGACCCGACCTCATCTCTGTACGTAGTCGAGCCAGTGCCGATACTGGTCCAGCTTCCCACCGATAGCGCCGTTGAAAAGCTCCTGCGCCCTCTTGGTCACCGGACCCGGTTCGGCGGCGAATAGACCGTCGACCTCGCGAATCGGTGTCACTTCGGCCGCCGTACCCGTAAAGAACAACTCGTCGGCCTCGCCCAAGTCGTCGGGCTCGAGAGACTGCTCGCTGACTTCGAAGCCGTCATCGGTGAGGAGTGTCATAACCGACTGACGAGTGATCCCGGCCAGGCATCCATCCGACAAGGGGGGGGTCACGACGACCCCGTCCTTGACCAGGAAGAGATTCTCGCCAGCTCCCTCCGAGACCTTCCCTTCGGCGGTCAGGAGCAATGCCTCGTCAAAGCCGTCTCGGGTGGCTTCCTGGTTGGCGAGGATTGCATTGATGTATGGCCCGGTCGCCTTGGCAGCCGGGAACGAACGCGGTGAGATCCGTGCCCACGAGGCAATCGTTACCCGTATGCCGTTTAGAAGCCCGTCCTCACCGAGGTAGGCGCCCCACGGAAACGCGATGATCGACGTTCTTAGCCGCGCCCCAGCCGGGTTGAGACCGATCGTGCCGGTTTCATAGAACGTGATGGGGCGGATGTAGCAAGACTTGAGCTCGTTATCGATGATCGTCTCGTGCGCAGCCTCAACCAGATCTCCGGCTGAGTACTCCAGCGGCATCGAGTAGGTCGCGGCGGAAGCAAGCAGCCGCTCCATATGGTCCGTGAGCCTGAAGACCGCGGTTCCATCGTCGTTGTCGTAGGCCCTAATCCCCTCGAAGACGCCGGTGCCGTAGTGGAGCGCGTGGGTCAGCACATGGACCTGAGCCTCGGCCCAAGGAACGAGTTCGCCATCCATCCAAATGCTCTTGGTCGGATCCATGTCTCACCATTTCACGGGATTAGCGAGTCAGGCTAGCCAAAGCCGGCGCCGGTTCGGAGCCCGTCGTCCCTGGCGACTTGCATCTCCTGAACAATCGTATAATCTATTGAACATGCGTTCAGACACACCAGACTCGCTCGATTCGGCGCCCGCCGACGATCGGACCACCAAGGCCCGCATCCGGGACTCCGCCATCGAGTGTTTTGCCGAATACGGCGTTGCCGACACCACGGCACGCAAGGTGGCGACGGCAGCAGGGGTGTCCGCAGGGTTGGTGCTCCACCACTTCAAGTCGATGGAGGGACTCCGCATCGCCTGCGATGAACACGTTGCTGCAGTGATCCGTCATTACAAGGACGAGACACTCTCCGCCGGACCTCAACTCGATCTGTTTGCAGCACTGCGTGACTTCGATTCCGGATCGATGATCGGGTACCTGGCCCGCGTCTTGACCGACGACTCCGCGGTCGTCGCCAAGCTCGTGGACAATATGGTGTCGGACGCCGAGGTGTACATGGAGCACGGCGTTGAGAGCGGCATGCTCCAACCCACCGACGACCCACGCTCCCGAGCAACCGTGGTCGCACTCTGGTTCCTCGGGGCCTTGGTGATGCACCGCCATATGAAACGGCTCTTGGGCATCGATCTCACCGACCCGGACGCGGCTACCGATCCCGCCTTTCTCAACTACATGAGGCCCATGACGGAGATCATGGGATCAGGCATCTATACGGAGGGCTTTGCGACCCAAGTGAAAGAGGCACTTGCCTCTCCCACGAACCCAGATCTAGAAGAAGACTGAACGAGAGCGACAGAGGACAACAATGACGACTACAGCGGCCATCCAAACAACTGGCCTCACCAAGCACTACGGAGATGTCGAGGCGCTCAACGATCTCGACCTGACTGTGGAGCCGGGAGAGGTATTCGGATTCCTCGGCCCCAACGGCGCCGGCAAGACCACGATGATCCGAACGATCCTCGATCTGATCCGACCAACGTCGGGTGACGCCAAGATTCTGGGCTTCGACTCCCATGAGGACGCGGTCGAGATCCGCAATCACATCGGGTATCTCCCCAGTGATGTTGCGATGTATTCAAACCTCACCGGCAGAGACACCCTCACCTACTTCGCCAACCTGCGCGGTGGGGTCGATTGGGGATACGTCGATCAGTTGGCCGACAGACTCCATGCCGATCTGACCAAGAAAGTCGGCGACCTCTCGTCGGGCAATCGGCAGAAGGTCGGAATCATTCAGGCCTTTATGAACAAGCCTCAGTTGCTCATCATGGACGAGCCGAGTTCCGGCCTCGACCCCCTCGTACAGCGCCAATTCCAGGCGATGATGCGCGAAGTCGCCAGCGAGGGACGATCGATATTCCTGTCCAGCCATACGCTGTCCGAAGTGCAACGGGCCGCCGACCGGGTGGGGATCAT
>CAXMOL010000002.1:0-1930 GCA_964194935.1 uncultured Kiloniellaceae bacterium | reverse complement strand
CGCATCGACGAGAGAAAGCGTGCCGGTGTGGTTGCGGCGTTGGCCTATGCCGCCCTTCCCTTCGACTTCATCCCGGATCGATTCCCGATAATCGGACGAGTCGATGATCTCGTGATCGGTGCGGCCGCCCTCCAGGCCTTGTTCGATGAGGCAGGAGAAGAACTCGTGCGGGAGAACTGGGAAGCGTCGGCCGGGAGCCTGGACGCACTGCTCGGCATCGTGGACACGGTCAGCGGATTCGTGCCCAAGCCGCTGCGGCGGCTGTTCCAACTCGGGTCGTGAACGCCGGACGTGTCTTTGTCGGTGCCGCTCTGGTGGCGATCGGCGTCCTCTTCATACTGGAGTCCAACGATGTACTGGATGCCGGTGAGGCCATCGGCTCGTGGTGGCCGGTGGCTTTGATCGGCCTCGGACTGTTCCACGCTCTCGACCGTCGCAGGTTTACTACCGGATCGGCAGTGTTGGTGGTCACCGGATCGCTGTTGCTGGCGATCACTTCGGATGTGTTTGGCTCAGATGCCTGGAACCTCGTATGGCCGGCGGCACTCGTCTTCGCCGGAATCTGGCTGGTGTTCGGTTGGGGTCACCGCTCGGCGCGAAGGATGCCTGATGATGAGACCGTCGACGGCCTGGCCGTCCTGTCGGCAACCCGGGTCGCCACCCGATCGAAGACGTTTCGCCATGCCTCACTCACCGCCGTGTTGGGAGGAGTCACTCTCGATTTGAGCGAGGCGACGCCGGCCAGCGGAGCAGTCGTCGATGCGACCGCGGTACTCGGCGGCATCACGGTGCTGGTTCCTCGAGGTTGGATCGTCGAGGTGAGAGGCATCCCCATTCTGGGCGGATGGGACGACACCACGGATCGAGCCGCGGTCGGATCGGGTGCACCCCGCCTCGAGGT
The DNA here is from genome assembly GCA_964194935.1 of uncultured Kiloniellaceae bacterium. GTDB lineage: Bacteria > Actinomycetota > Acidimicrobiia > Spongiisociales > UBA11373 > JACZWZ01. Next base: position 1,029 of record CAXMOL010000002.1, on the reverse strand, counting down.
GCGGGCCCTGGTTGCTCTGGGTGGGCTTGAGGTAAAACACGCCGGTCGCTGGTCCACCTGAACCAGCCCGGTAATCGCCTACTCCGGCTGGCGGTAGAGCCGCTGGGCGTACTCGGCAACCATGCGCCGCGCTGAGAAGAGCGGTGCGGTTTCGGCCATTGCCTCTCGCATCATGGCGATCCATCGCATCGGTAGCCCCGCCTCGTTCCGTTCATAGAAGGCCGGAGCCACCTCGGTCTCGAGGAGGTCGTAGAGAGTGTGGGCGTCGATTTTGTCGCTCTCATGGTCTTCCCCAAAACTCCACCCGTTGCCCGACACTGCACCCTCGATCCACCACCCGTCGGCAACGGAGAGGTTCAACCCGCCGTTGGCCGCGGCCTTCATTCCGGAGGTGCCCGACGCTTCCATCGGTGGGCGAGGTGTGTTCAACCAGACATCTGCACCTCCGACCAGATGGCGGCCGAGCCCGATGTCGTAGTCCTCGATCATGAACACATGCCCTTCGAATTGAGGGCTGTTCGCCATCTCCCAGATCTTGCGAATGACCTCTTTTCCCCCCGCATCCGCCGGGTGAGCCTTGCCGGCGAACACGAGTTGGACCGGTCGCTCCGGGTTGGTGAGGATCTGCTCCAGCCTGTCCAGGTCACTGAGCAGGAGTCCGGCGCGCTTGTAGACCGCAAACCGCCTCGCAAAGACGATGGTAAGACGGTTGGACGGGAGCAATCTGGTGGTGCGGCGCAGCTCGCCAGGTCCCGACCCGTGACGCGCACCCTGCTCTCGCAACCTGGTGCGCAGATCGCGCAGCAGAAGATCCTTCTGTGCCGTATGGGCATCCCACAGTTCGGCGTCCGGAATCGTTCGTACGGCTTCAGCCCACTGCTGTGGTTCGAGACTCTTGGATGCCCAATCCGCACCGAGGACATGCTCGTAGCGGCGAACGATGCTGCGACCCGTCCAGGTCGGTAGATGTACTCCGTTGGTCACCGACGTTGCCGGGCCTCCGATGATCTTTTCCCAGTCACGACTGGC
>CAXMOL010000001.1:0-7483 GCA_964194935.1 uncultured Kiloniellaceae bacterium | reverse complement strand
TCCCCCAATCACGATGCCGATCCCGATGGGAAGTCCCACCAAGTTCACATCGTCCATGACGCACTCCCTTGTCAAGCCGTGCTTCTCAACAACCGCAGGCAAATCCGCGGCTGCGAACCGCTCGTCGCCTGAGCCTTAGTCCTCCACGATGACCAGATCGCTCCCCGATCGGCCGAACACCTCGGGGGCGTAGATCTCCTCGGCCAGCGCGGGGTTGAGCGACTCAGGCACTGCAGGGAGCTGAACGTCACGGGCCGGGTTCACAGCAATAGTCCGGGCGGCAAGGGCAGCCGCGAAGATCTTCGATGCCGCTATATGGACCTTGTGCACGCTGGCGGGAGCCAAGCGCTCCCGCAACGTCGTGACCCATTCCTGAAGCTCCCAGGTCGTGATCTGATCGATTGGGCGGTCACCAAACGTGAGCAGGAAGTGAGTTCGCAGGTAGCTGTCATCTCGAACAAGTGTCGAGGGTCGACCCTGGGCGGTGGCACGCCAGCGCTCACACCACTCCCGCACCGTCGCCGACTCGGTAACAGGGAGAGTGCCGGTACGCAGAGCCAGCAGATAAGTAGCCGCCTCGTCAGCGGTGGCGAAGGTGATGGAGCGTTCTCGACCGGACTGGTCGCGCCAACGGGCTTGGAAACGGTCACCGCGGCGACGCACACCGGACGGCAAGCGGCTCACGACCTGGGGTTTTGTTGGTGGGCGATGAGAGACTTGAACCCTCGACCTCTGCCGTGTGAAGACCGAGAAGATCGTCCGACCCGTACAAACAAAGACGATCCGGTCTGGCCCGATCCTCCAAATCCGGCCCCGTCCGTGGAGTAGATGGGATGCTGGATGGGATGCTGGATGGGATGGCCGGCACGGTCATGGCGACCAGAGCCGGTCGACGGGCACGACATGGATCCGGTCCTCCGCTGTGTAGGAACGTTCTCCGAGGTGGAGTGCGATACCGGCGAGAAACGCCGGGCCGAGCGCGTCGCGGAGCTTTCGCAGCGGACCAAGCTCTTTCGTTCCCACTCGCTGCGCGGCCTTCACCTCAAAGGCCACAACGCCGCCGCCGTCTAGGTGCACCTGAGATTCGAACGGGTCTGGTGTCTGGCACCGTGTCGATGCTCTTCTGTCCGGCGATCTGGGACGGTGTCGTGGGAGAGGGTGGGAGTGGTTCAGCGAACGAGGAGGTCGAGGAGTTCTCCGGCGACCCACCAGTTGCGTGGTCGTCCGAGGTCGCCTGTCCCGGGTAAGTCGGCTCGGCGCAACACTCCGCGTTCTGTGAGAGCTTCGAGTGCGGTTCGGGCCGTCGGACGGCTGACGTCGAGTAGGCCGACCGCGGTCTCTACGTCGAAGGCGGGGTGCATGACCACGTGATCGACCAGTCGACGAGCAGCGGCATCGGACCGGATGCCCTCGAGACGGGCCGGCCATGAGGCGACAAGATCAGCTACGGCGATGAGAGTCGCTGTAGCTGAGGTTGCCGCATGTTCGAGTGTGTTCGCGAACCAGCGAATCCAGTCGTCAGGGCCGATGGTGCGGTACATCGTCAGGCCCGACAGATAGCCGCCGACATCACGAAGGAACGCCACCGACACCGGCGGCGGGATCACAGCTCCGCCGTGGCGCCGCAGTGCCCAGCTGATCAGCAGTCGCCCTATTCGTCCATTGCCGTCGGCAAACGGGTGGATCGTCTCGAACTGGGCATGCAGGAGCGCTGCGGTGGTAACTGGGTCGTGAGACGGATTGCTTGCATAGTTCACCACGTCCACCATCAGAGCGTCGATGCGGTCTTCGGGCGCGGCGACGTACGCCGCCCGATGTGGTGTTGGACCGCCGACCCAACCGAGGCGATCCCGCCACGCACCCTTGAGGTGGTCGTCGAGATCTGCCGACGCCATCAAGATCCGGTGCCACTGCCATAGGTCTTCACAGGTGAGCGGGCCCTCATGGGCCAAGGCCGCGTCAAGGGCACGAAGGTTGTCCGCGACCTCAGCAGCCGGCCCGACCACCGACGGGTCGACGTCCGCGACAGCGACGAGCTCGGCGGGAGCATCGATCGCTTCGATTCGGCTGGAGGCCACTCCTTCAGCTCGCAGCAGCAGGCGAGCAGCAACTTCGAGCCGAGAATCGTGCTGGACCGCAGTGGCGCTCAGCACCCCCTCGGCCCGCGCCGCATCAAGTCGAGCCGACGAACCGAGCTGACCGACCTTGGAGAGAGGAGCCGGCACGAACGCGTCTACCGGACGCCCTTCCCACTCGACCGCAACGACCTCGTGCGACATCGGATCCCTTCTCAACAATGTCCTTTTAGAAAGGATATCAGCCAGAAGCCTCTGAAACTAGTCCCGTGACGCCCGAGCGGCACCGAACAACAGAGGCTCGTTCAGCCCCACCACATCGATTTCCTCGAAGCCCGCGACACGGGTGCCGCGGCCAGACGGTGTGAGGCTCCAAACGTTTCGAGTCTCATCGCGACCGATCACGACACGCTAGGTCCATGCCATCGCGTGCACTTGGTGTGCACCGTCAAGCATCTGGTGACATCCCGGCCACGCCGCCGACAGTCAAGAATCCGCGAAATATGGCCTCTGACCTGATTTCATCGGTGGGCGATGGGGGGCTCGAACCCTCGACGTCTGCCGTGTAAAGCCAACCAGTTGTCTAGGAATTTCCGCGTGATTCCGCTGTTTTCTGTGTGATGACAGGCGAAACCCCGCATCGACATTTGCAGTTGTCTTCGGCCTTTCATGGCTGTTTTCGAGTGGCATGTGGCCCCAATGTGGCCCCGCTCGAATGCGGTAAGAGCGGATGAGAGCAGACCCGCTCCGAGAGGAGGCGGATCCTGTCATGTTCGGCCGAAGCCCGATTTCGAATCTCGGATGGACGAAGCCGATGTCATGCCGCACCGCCTATCAGCTGAGGCTCGTGGTCAACGCGATTCGACGCGACCATCCTGTTGGAGGCCAGCGAAGGGAGGGAGAGAACCCGCGAAAGGCTTGGATTGCACTGGACCATGCGAACGAGCTGAAGAGAACTGCGCGTACATGCTGCTGCCTCAGGGCGCGCGAACCATGACGCATGCGCGAATCGCGTCGATAGAAGCGACGGTTGACGCAATCGAAAGCGGCCGCTGTTTCGATAGCACTTGTCGAACCGCTGCGTGGATCCGCAGGGGGCATGGATCGCGCTCACCCAGTTGCTCCACCAGTTCCTTGTCACCGCGTGGCCACGCGGTCGCCGCGCTTGACGACGGAGTTCGCTAGGGGAATCCCCGATTGTGCGCTGATCGCAGGAGAGGTCTTGGATGCCGACCTGGCCCTCCCCAACGTTGTGCAAACAGTATGCAGATGGTCGGCCCGCCAGCAAACACACCCTCCCAGCCGGATGAGGGCGGGTTTCTTGGTGGTGTTGCGCTGTCGTTATCGAGCGCCTCCGGGTCGACGGTCGACGGACACCGTGGTTGTTCGACTGGTCGGCTGGTTCAGTGATCGTCGCCTCCGCCAGTTTACCGATGTGCCTGGTGCTCTGCGTCCCGTGCTGTGGATGTGGACTCCTGGAGGGGCTCTGGACGGAGGTCGAGGCGGCGCAGGAGCTGAGCGTTAGCGGCGACGATGATGGTCGAAGCGCTCATCGCTACTGCCGCTGCTGCTGGGGGGAGGTTGAGTCCGGCGAAGGAGAAGACACCGGCGGCGATTGGTATTGCCAACAGGTTGTAGCCCGTGGCCCACACCAGGTTCTGGATCATCTTGCCGTAGGACGCCTTGGAGATGTCGATTACCCCGGTGACACTTCGAGGGTCGCTCGAGGCCAACACCACGCCGGCAGACTCGATGGCGACGTCGGTGCCGGCGCCGATGGCGATGCCGACGTCGGCTCGGGCCAGGGCAGGGGCATCGTTGACACCATCCCCGACCATGGCCACCGTGAGGCCCCGTGCTTGGAGTTCGGCGACTTTAGATGCCTTGTCGTGGGGGAGGACTTCAGCGAAGACTTCGTCGATGCCGAGTTCCTCAGCGACCGCGTCCGCCACCTGTTGGGCGTCGCCGGTGATCAGTACGACGCGTCTTCCCCTTTTGTGGAGCGCGTCGATGGCGATCTTGGATTCGGGTCGGATCTCGTCGGCGAGCGTGAGTGCACCGATCACCTCACCATCACGGATGACGTAGAGCACCGATCCTCCGCGTCTGCGCCAGCCTTCGGTAGTCGCCTGCAACGAGTCTGGCTCGGTCATGTCGAGGTGTTCGAGCAGTCCGGGTCCGCCGACCGCGACCGTGTGTCCGGCTACGGCTGCTCGTACACCTCTTCCCGTGAGCGCCTCGAAGTCAGTCGCTACTGGCAGCTCACCTGATTGTTTTGCCGCGGTGGCGACGGCTCGGGCGACGGGGTGCTCGCTCTGAGCCTCAGCGGCGCCGGCGAGCGCGAGCATCGTGTCTGGGTCCCATCCGTCCACGGCGGCGCGGTCGACCACCCCGTGGTTGCCTCTGGTGAGGGTCCCGGTCTTGTCGAACAGGACTGCGTCGACTGTGCGCATGCGTTCGAGAGCGAGTCGGTTCTTCACGAGGATCCCGGCCCGAGCCGCTGTCGCTGTCGAGATCGAAATGACGAGCGGGATGGCCAATCCGAGGGCATGCGGGCAGGCAATGACCAGCACGGTGACTGTGCGGATGATCCCCTCGGTACCGTTACCGGCCGCGATCCACACGCCAAGGGTGGCGACGGCTGCGATGGTGGCCAGATAGAAGAGCGCCGCGGCGGCGCGGTCAGCGAGGACCTGAGTTCGGGACTGAGAGGACTGGGCATCGGCGACGAGACGTTGGATGCCCGCCAGCGCGGTGTCGTCGCCGATGGCATCGATCCGAACCTTGACCGACGAGTCGGTCGACACGGTGCCGGCAACGACTCGATCGGTCTCGCTGCGCTCTGAGGGACGGGATTCGCCGGTGATCATGGACTCGTCAAACGCGGCGCTCCCATCGGTGATCACCCCGTCCGCAGGCACTCGTCCGCCCGGACGGACCAGCACGATATCGCCGATACCGAGATCGCCGATGGTTACCTCCTCGGTGCCACCGACAGTTACCCGTTCAGCGATGTCGGGTAGCAATTCGGCGAGAGCGGCGAGTGCTCCCTGGGCTTGACCGATGGCCTTCATCTCTTGCCAGTGGCCCAGCAGCATGACGACGATCAGCGCCGCCAGTTCCCACCAGAAGTCCAGCTCCCCCCAGCCGAGCGAACTCGCCAACGATGACGCATAGGCGACCGTGATCGCGAGTGTTATCAACAACATCATGCCGGGCTGATGGTTGCGCACCTCGGCAACTCCGCCCGCCAGGAAGGGCTTCCCACCCCACAGATAGATCACGGTCCCGACCAGCGGTGCGACCCAGGCGGCCCAAGTGCCTTCGATCGAATAATCGAACCAGTCTTGAATCTGGCCGGAGAACGCGAGCACCGGTACGGCAAGCAGCAGGTTCCACCAGAACAACCGGCGGAACATGTCTGGGTCGTGGCCGGCGTGCTTGTCGTGGCCACCATGCCCCTCACCCTGTTGGGTATGAACATCATCACTATGACGGTGGCTGTGGGTCGACTGGTGGTTGCTTACGGGATTTGCCATGGGCGTCTCGGTGATCGAACAGGAGGGACGAATTCGAGCGCCGTTTGCGGGCCAGAATCGCTTGTCCGTCTAATCAGACGGAAGGTCTAGCAGATGACCAAAACGGGGTCTCTGACGGGCACTTGGCGCGAGGTGATGCCGGGCACAGTCATACTCGGAAGTCTTCCCCAGCCTACTGTGACCAGGCGTGAGCACGGCCTGCCACGAATGGTCCTTGGACTCTGTCTCCACCAGGCCGGGATACCTACGGTAGGGGGGCAGTACCGAACCGCCCGAGAGTCACCGGCCATGAGGCCACGACCATGAACATCTTCACTGCGTTGTTCGCAGACCATGACGCCTCGGGTCATATGGGCGACTGGGGCGGTGGCTGGATGTTGTTGTGGGGGCCGCTGATGATGATCGGTTTCGCGGTCGTGGTTGTTTGGCTGTTCAGAGTCGGAAACAGTCCGGCGCGGCGTGAGCCGACCAATCGGGCTCTAGAGACCCTCGCTGAGCGATACGCCAGAGGAGAACTCTCGACGGAGGAGTATCGAGAGCGGTTCAACGAACTCCGCTGACAACCGACAATCACCGTCTCTGCGGATTTGGTCGACGTACGGAATACATCTATCGGAGGTAGAAGTCATGACAAGGATTCTCTTCGTCGGGACCCACGGAACCGATGAACCGACCAGGGCCACCTTTCCGTTCATGGAGGCAAAGGGCGCCATTGAGGCAGGCCATGAGACCGGTGTCATTTTGATGATGGAGGCTGCGTCACTGATCAAGGACCACATTGCGGAGCAGATCCAGGGTGTTGGTGTGCCGCCTCTGAAGGAGTTGATGGACTGGCTCTTTGCCCGCGATGTCAGGATCTCTGTCTGTGAGCCGAGTGGTCGCGCTCTAGGTGTCACCGAAGAGGACTTTGCGGGAAAGAACAGCGGTTTCGGCACGTCGGTCGATGCAGCCAATGCCTACGCCGGCTACGACCGGGTCGTCACGTTCTAGAGAGACGACCGAGAGTCCGCGCTGCGTGTTTCATCATGAGCGGTTGGTCGTTCGGACCGAAGTGCAGTAGTGCGCTGTCTCCACGATGCATAGGCCCCGCGTGGGCTTAGTTCGCCGGGCGACCGCTCGGATGGTCACTCATGTGACTCGGCCGCTGAGGGAATCAGGCGGATGACGAGTCCGACTCCAAGCAAGATGGTCAGTGCCGAAGCTGTCGCGAAGACGACCATCGAACGCCGGACACGATTTGTCCGAACGTATGTGTCAGCCTCACTGGCCCCCATCGCCACCCCCCACCGGGCCTCGCGTAAGGGGGCGTAGGCCATCACGTGGACGGCCGACTGGTCCATCTCGCCAGGATCAGCGATGTGGCCTACTTTTGCTATCCTCGCTATGCCGACTTTGCTCATCTCGACGTAGAACTCTGGATGGTCACCAGCAGCGAGTACGTGCGATGGATTCGTGGAGGCAAGAACAAGACCTCTCTCATCGACCAGATCCGCATGACCGGTGTCGCCCAACCTCTGGGCGGGTCGGATCAGGTCGGTTATTAAGGGATCGGAAAGGTCCACGATCCCCACGACCGTTCCGATTCTCGCACCGTCGGAGCCAAAGACCGGACGACTCAGAGCGGCCACGACGTCGCCCGTTGCCGAATCCAGATATGGGGGTGAGACGGTGCGGTCGACCGACTCCGCGGCTGCAGCGAGTGCGAGCTCTGCTCCATCGTCGGTGGTCTCCTTGAACGAGTGATTGGGTTCGGCGAACAGCACATCTCCGACTCCGTCGAGGAGGACCATCCCTGCACTGAAGACTGCGGAGCGCCCGAAGTGGGTGCGAGCGTCAGCTTGGTCCGGAGCGAGGAACTCGCCATCGGGG